>NZ_ALCA01000001.1 GCF_000278725.1 Actinomyces sp. ICM47
AGCACCCCACAATCGCAGACCGCCCCCGCGCCCACTACCGCTAGCCCCACAGCAAGAAAGACCAACACCCATGCCCACCCACGACGACGCAGAACAGCTATACAAACAAGCAGTGGAAGCCGCAGGCCGAGGCGACCACTTCAAAGCAAAGGAACTGTTCGAGGGCGCACTCGAACTCTACCGAGAGGTCCCAGGTGCGGAGAAGGACCAAGCCCACTGCCTGTACAGCCTCGCCACAACCCTGCTAATACTGGGCAAACCAGCACAAGCCGAACCCCTCTACCGACAAGCGCTCACCCTCTACCAGACGGCCCCAAAAACTGAACGCAACCAGGCTCAATGCTTGTACAACCTCGCCGCCAGCCTGAACCGGCTGGAAGAACCAGACAAGGCTGCCCCCCTCTACCGTCAGGCACTCACCCTGTTTCGAAGCATTTCCGGGACAGAACGCGACCAAGCCAACTGCCTGAACAACCTCGCCACCTGTATGCTCAATCTTAGAAAACTATCCCATGCCGAATCTCTTTATTACCAGGCACTCACCCTGTACCAGAAGATTCCAGGAACAGAATACGAACAGGCCACCTGTTTGCATAATCTCGCACTCTGCCTGAAGGTGCAGGCTAAACCGAGCGAAGCTAAACCTATTTTCCAACAAGCACTCACACTCTACGAGAGCATCGACAGAACCACAATACAATATACAAACTGTTTAGCTAACCTCGCCGATACCATGAGTACACTCGGCGAAAACGAGAGAGCCGAACCACTCTTCATTGAGGCTATTACCCAGGCGAAAACGGCTGAAAACTCAGATAACATACTCGGCCCGATTCTATACAATTTCGCCCGCAATCTGGAAGCTTTAGAGAGGCCATCGGAAGCTGCTGCCGTTTACTATCACGCCTACGCTGCCTATTCCACACTGACCGAAAGCGATACGCATCAAGCTGACTGCCTGCATAATTTAGCAGGAATTCTACTCAAACAAGGTAAGGGCAGCGAAGCAGAGATTTACTACCTACAAGCGTTAGAAAAATACGAGAAGAATAATAGACGAACGAACAATAGATATTCTGAATGCAAATTAGCCTTGAGCAAGCTAATGACTAAGGGGACCCAAGCAAAAATAGTCAACCTGGATGATCCCGAAGATCTCAACACCCTTTGGCATCAGGAACTTCAAGAAGGAAATACGGAACAGTCGATATACATTCTTCGCCGCATGCTCTACATTTTGCAAATGCATGACGGATGTGAACTTCAAATTGCAACATTACTATACAATCTTGGCATCAGTTATTCTCAAATAAGTCAACCTGAAACTGCTGAGCAGTTACACCGTCAAGCTCTCGCACTATTCAAGCAGTTCAAGGAAACAGAAAGACAGCAGGCCCTCTGTCTACAAGTTCTTATCCAGACATTACATTCACTAGGCAGGAGCCTAGAAACAATACACATCTACCCGGAAGTTATCGAACTACTCAAGAGCGTCCCCAATACAGAAACACTACTTGCAGACAACATTTACAACTTTGCCATCACAATGTTAAATATGAATAATCCGTCAAGAGCAGAAACTCTCTTTCACCAAGCACTTACACTGTACAGAAAACTTGATAGATCTGAGAAATACCAAGCCACTTGCCTATACAATCTCACAGTTCTCCAAGGCGACACAGGTCGAAATCAAGAAGCGGAGCAACATTATATACACGCTCTTAATCTGTTCGCAGAATGCGAGAATACAGAACGCGAACAAGCCAGATCCCTCTACAATCTTGCAAACATTCTGCACGAACTTGGAAATCTACCACAAGCTGAAGACACATTTCGCAAAGCCCTCACACTCTTCACAAAAGTTGAAGGAACAGAGAATAGTCAAGCCAATTGTTTATACAATTTGGCTAACACATTATGTGATCTCAACAGAAATGAAGAGGCGGAACCCATCTACCGTCATGCTTTAAACCTTTACGCAAGCACGGACGGCACCGAACTAAGCCAAGCTCATTGTCTTGGCAATCTCGCAGAGACACTCAAAACACTTGACCGAATCACAGAGTACGCGACTCTTAGCCGCAGCGCACTCACAATCTTCAGAACACACGGTGGCACGCAAACGGAAATCGCTCGCTCACTTTGTAGCTACGCCACAGCAATGGGTATGCTTGGTAGAGTTGAAACAGCCGAATCAGCATTGTGGGAGGCACTGAATCTTTTCGAAGATGCCAACAACACTGGCAAAGACAGAGCTGCATGCCTCCACCACCTCGGTACAGCTGCGCGCGAGCTAGGAAAGCCTGAGGAAGCTATACACTTCTTCATTGAAGCACTTAAGCTATACCAAAATACAGGAATTTTAGAGAATTCTGAAATCGATTGCATACACGCTTTAGCCCACACACTCAAATTATTGGAAAGATACGAAGCTGCCCTCACCCTGTTCCGGCAGCTGCTTTCACTCTGCGAAAATAGTGATTTACCACGCTATGTCGACTGCTTGATTAATATCGCAATTATTTTACACCTGCAACATCAAACGGAAGAAGCCGACCAAATCCTTAAACAGGCACATGACATCTTCACAGAGAAAATACCAGAACTTGACTCACTAGGTGCAAGCATACTCGACACAATAGCTTCGTGGAGCACTGACCCTGCATTTCGACGAAAACACCTCATCCTGGCACTACAATATGCAGTACCTGCAGCGGTCTTCTTTGACGAATTCCGATTCAAACTTTCATGCTCCTCTGCCAGGATTGCCTGGATCACCAACCGCGCCCAACACTCGATGAACCAGGCCCTCGACATCGCCGCACGCCTGGGCGACGCCCCCCTCGTGGCCGAACTGGTTGCCAAATGGCGTATGGTCGGCTCCCTCGCCGCCATGCCTGCAGCCCGCAACAGCGATGATCCCCTACTCACAATGGTGCCCAACTCCACCCCAGAACCAGACGAAACTCTCACCCGAACGCCCGGCCCCAACCTCGTCTTGCCCCACCTACGCACCACACCCCTCTACCAGCACCCCACAATCGCAGACCGCCCCCGCGCCCACTACCGGTAGCCCCAGCAAGAAAGACCAACACCCATGCCCACCCACGACGACGCCGACCAGCTATACAAACAAGCAGTGGAAGCCGCAGGCCGAGGCGACCACTTCAAAGCAAAGGAACTGTTCGAGCACGCGCTTACTCTCTACCAAACACTCCCCAACACACAACGCGACCAGGCCAAGTGCCTGCTCAACCTCGCCAAAACACTACGTGAGCTGGGGAAACCAGCCCAGGCCGAACCCTACTACCACCAGGCACTCACCCTCTACCAAGACATCCCCAACACACAACGCGACCAGGCCAACTGCCTAGGCAACCTCGCCACCACACTACTCCTGCTGGGCAAACCAGCCCAGGCCGAACCCTACTACCACCAGGCACTCACCCTCTACCAAACACTCCCCGGAACAGAACACAACCAGGCCACCTGCCTGAACAACCTCGCCACCATCCTGGCCACGCGGGGCAAACTAGCCCAGGCCGAACCCTACTACCGCCAAGCACTCACCCTCTACCAAGGCATCCCCAACACCGAGGAGAACCAGGCCACCTGCCTGCATCTCCTCGCCACCATC
>NZ_ALCA01000002.1 GCF_000278725.1 Actinomyces sp. ICM47
CGTCGCCGGACGAGGCCGGGGCAGCCTCGTCGATCAGCGCGCGCAGGCGCGGGGCGAGGTCTCGCGCGGCCTCGTCGGGAGCGAGGGACACGGGGACGGTGACCCGTATTCCCCCGCCCGGAACCCCTGCGGACGCGCCCGCCTGGCCGCTCATCGGCCCACCAGCGCGAAGGTGCCGGCCCAGACGCTGACCGTCAGCGCGATGGTGGGAACGGCGATGGCGACCGCCATGAGGGCCGCGTCGGCGGCGCGCAGGCGCGAGGGACGCGCCCAGGTGCGCGCGCGGGAAGCGCCGAACCCTCGAGCTTCCATCGTGGTCGCGAGCTTGCCGGAGCGTCGCAGCGCAAACACGAGCAGCGAGAAGGAGCCGCGCAGGAAGGAGCGGATGCGCGAGGCGTCGCCCACGCCTCGGGCGCGGCGGGCTCGTTCGAGGGCCTTCCAGTCGGCGGCCATCAGCGAGGTCATGCGTGCGCCCGCAAGCGCGGCCAGCACCGGCCGGGCGGGCAAGTGCAGGATCTGCGCGAGGCCATCGCCCATGTCGGTCGGGTCGATGCGGTCGAGCAGGGCGATGGCAGGGATGACGAGTGCGCACATGCGCAGGGCAATGCCGAGGGCCAGCCACATCGAGTGGTCGGAAATCGCAGCGGGCCCAAAAGACCAATAGACGCGCCCGCCGGGCGCGGCGTAGAGCAACATCGAGAGGGCACCGAGCGGCGCGGCGACGAGCAGCGGCGTCGCTTTGAGGAAGAAGCTGCGCGCCGACACGCCCGACAGGGGGATGAGAGCCAGCTCGAGTGCGAGCGCCACCCCCGCGCTGACGGGGTCGATGGTGGCGAGCAGCGGCGTGGTCGCCACCAGGAGGGCGAGCACGCGGGCAACGGGATTCGTGCGGGTCAGGAGGCCACGCCGGGGCGTGCGACCCGAGGCTGGCGCACCCATCCGTGTGGCACCGGCGGTCGCCGCACTGGCAGGCGCCTCGCCCGCAGGCGTGTCGCCCGCAGGCGCCTCGGTACCCATCGTGTTGCCGTTCGCCGCCGCGTCGGCGCTGTCGCCAGATTCCGACCCAATACTCGTGCGGGACGCGCAACCCGAGTCGGCCTCGTCAAGTGGGGAGGCGAGCGCGGACTCAGCGCAACCGCGCGACTCTCCCCCGCCTCGGCTCCCGAGCGACCCCAGGTCGACGACGCGCTGGCCCATCGCGGCCACGAACGCGGGGTCGTGCGTGATCGACACCAGGGTGACGCCACGCGCGAGGGCGGCGCGCAGGAGGCGCACAAGGCCCAGCCACGTGCCGCGGTCCTGCCCGAAGGTCGGCTCGTCGAGGATGAGCAGCTCGGGGGCACTGATGAGCGCGGTCGCCACCGACAGGCGGCGTTTCTCGCCGCCGGAGAGCGTCATGGGGTTGGCGCGCGCGAGTTTGGTGAGGCCCAGGGCCTCCATGTGTTCCTCGACGAGGGGCGTGATCTCCTCCTCGCTCATGCCGGCCGCGCGCGGGCCGATGGCGAGTTCCTCGGCGACGGTGGAGGCCAGGAACTGGTACTCGGGTTCCTGAAAGACCATCGACATGCGGCCCAGCAGCTGCTTGCTGCTCCACTCGTGGGGGTCACCGCGCGTGCCGTCGGAGGTCTCGACCTCGACCGTACCCGCGATGGGTTTGAGGAGGCCCGCGAGGGTGAGCGCAAAGGTGGACTTGCCCGCGCCGTTAGCACCCACAATGCAGGTGGACACGCCGCGCTCGAGCGTCAGGTTGATGCCGCTGCGCACGGGGGCATCCTGGTCGTAGCCGATCGTCAGGTCGGTGACGCGGGCGATGGGGGCAGCTTCGGACGAGGCCGGGACGGGCTCGGGCGCGGGGCCAACCTCGGCAGCCACGTCGTCCCCGGGCAGCCAGATACCGCGCTCGCGCAGGGCCTCTCCCTGTTCCTCGAGGACCTGCCTCAGGGGGCCGTCGGCGGCGATGCGACCGTCGGCCACCACAATGACGCGATCCACGAGGGAAGCCCACACGTCCACGCGGTGCTCAACAACCACCAGGGTCGCGCCCGTGCGTTCCGCAACGGAGGCGACGACGTCGCGCACCTCGGCGACGCCACTAGGATCCAGGTTCGCGGTCGGCTCGTCTAGGAGCAGCAGACCCGGACCCATCGCAAGGATCGACGCGAGCGCCAGGCGCTGCTTCTGCCCGCCCGACAGCTCCGTCGTCGAATGATCAAGGGGCACGTCCAAGCCCACCGCGCTCAGGGATTCCTCCACACGAGGCCAGATCTCCTCGCGAGGAACCCCCAGATTCTCCATGCCGAAGGCCACGTCATCGCCCACGCGAGCCAGCACCACCTGGGCCTCGGGGTCCTGCATAAGCAGGCCCACGCGGCCCCTGGCATCCGCCGGGGACACGCCGTCCACCGTGAGCGAACCCGAGGCCTCGCCCTCCTCAGCACCGCCCAGCAGGCCCGCCAAGCCACCCATCAGCGTCGACTTGCCCGAGCCAGACGGCCCGAGCACCAGCACGCGCTCACCCGGCGCAATATCGAGATCAACATCCGACAGCGCGGCGTTCTTACGCCCAGCGTGACGCCATCCCCATCCGCGCGCGCGCACGCGCGCGCCCGTCCCCTCACCCAGCGGCACCTGGCCATCCGGGGAGGACACGGAGCGGGAGAAGGCGGAGGAGGCCTCGTTCATGGAGCGGGAATCAGACAAGCTCACGCGCTCCGCGTCCCGAAGCGAAACGATCCAACGCGCCCGTCTTTGCCAGCGCGTTCGTCAGCGCCCACGCGAGGACGCCGGCCAAAACGATGCCCGAGGCCACGCCGGACACCAAGTAAATGGCGTTGTAGAGCGGACCCTTCGCGAGGTGGCCGGAGAGGAAAAGCTCAAGGACCCACTCGCAGACGAAGGACAGCGCGCCCGCGGCGGCAGCCACCCACACGCTGAAACGGCGGTAGGCAAAAAGCGCGAAAACAATCTCAGCACCGATGCCCTGTGCAAGGCCCGAATACAGCGTCTCGACCGCCCACTGCGAACCCAGACCCATGGAGACGGTGGCGGCCACCAGCTCGACGAAGAGCGCGGAACCAGGCTTGCGGATGATGTAGCCGCCGAGCGTGCCGCCCAGCAGCCACACGCCCGTCACCAGACCGCCGAGACCTGGCGCAATCGCCTTGAGGGCCTCGTAGCCCGCGTAACCCACCTGGTTCCACGCGACGAAAATGAGGCCGCACGCGACGCCCAGGACAGCGGCGGTGACAATATCGATGACCCTCCAGCGGAGGGAAACAGTGGTTGCCATGCGACAATACTCCCTTCGTGATGCACGGCGGCCACGAGGGAAGAGCCTTCCTACGCCGGTATGATCCGGATCAGGTTCTACGGTCGGGGATGGTCCCCTCTCAGCTCGCGTCGAGCTCCCGTGGCACAGTAGTGAGCATAGTCACCTAGTATTTATCACGCTACTCATGCAGGTGAGGCCCCTGACGGGGACCCTCGCCCGTACCACCGTCGCCCAGGACGCCGCGCGCCGCACGACGCAGCAGGAAATGACGGTTCGCGAAGGCCGCGCCCACGATGAACGCGATCCACACCAGGGAATAGACGAGGCCGGGGCGCGTATCGTCCCACATCGCCAGAATGACGCCCATGGCCCCCATGAACGCCAAGACCACCCACGCGCCAACGGCACCGCCGGGGGACTTGAAGTGCGATTCCTTATGCAGGTGGGGACGCTTGCGCAGATAGACCAGGTAGGAGACGACGATGACGACCCACACGCCCATGAAGAGGGTGGCCGACACCGAGGTCACCAGCGTAAAGGCCGCGGAGATCGAGCCGCCCGTCGCCATGATGACAATAGCCGTCAGCAGGCACACGCAGGACAAGAACAGGGCGTTGAGGGGCACGTGATGCTTCGAGAGGCGCGCGAAAATGCCGGGTGCCTGCTCCTGGCGGGCCAGACCGTAGAGCATGCGCGACGTCGAGTAGATACCCGAGTTCGCGCTGGACGCTGCCGAGGAGAGCACGACCAGGTTAACGATCGTGGCTGCCGCACCCAGGCCCGTCAGGGAGAACATCGTGACGAAGGGGGACTTCTCCGGGCTCACCTGATCCCAGGGGGTCACCATCATGATGGCCGCGAGGGCCGCCACGTAGAAGAGCATGATGCGCACAGGAATCGAGTTGACAGCCTTGGGGAGAGTGGTGTCCGGGTCATCGGTCTCGGCGACCGTCGTGCCCACCATCTCGATACCAATGAAGGCGAAAAGCGCGATCTGGAAGCCACCCAGGAAGCCGGTGAATCCGTTGGGGAAGAAGCCTCCGTGGCTCCACAGGTTCGAGACGGCTGCGGCCGTCCCTTCCTCGTCGACCGTGCCCATGGCGACCATACCGAAGCCGACGACGACTAGGGCGATGATCGCGACGATCTTAACGAGCGCGAACCAGAATTCGGTCTCGCCGAAAGCCTTGACCGTCATCGCGTTGAGGGCAAAAAGCAGCAGGGTCGTAGCGGTGATGGGGATCCACGGGGACAGATTCGGCCACCAGAAGTGCGTGTAACCGGTGATGGCGATCATGTCGGCGACGCCGGTGACAACCCAACACGCCCAGTACGTCCACCCCGTCACGAAGCCTGCCCACGGGCCGATCAGGTCGCGCGCGATGTCCGCGAAGGTCGCGTACTTGCGATCCGACAGGAGCAGCTCGCCGAGCGTGCGCATAAACAGGAACAGGACAGCACCGATGATCATGTAGACCAACAGGATCGACGGACCCGCGACAGAGATCGTCTTGCCCGAACCCATGAACAGGCCCGTCCCGATTGCACCGCCGATCGCAATCAGCTGAATATGGCGATTCTTCAGGTTTCGCTGGAGCTTTTCGCCGCCCCCTTGCCGGGCTTCATCATGCACGACTGGCTCGCTGCTCATTCGTTTTCCTTTCCGCCGGATGCCGCCCGCGGGCGGCGTTTTGCACGGTCTTTGCGTGCGCGCGGAGCACACTTGACCCTCCAACGCTACCGCACCGGCCCGCCCGCGACCGAATTCAGGTGTCGCACGGCACGCCCCGAGCACTTTGAAGCCGCTGCTGCGCACAAAACAACCATGCAAGTTAGGTTAGGCTCATGAATCTTTCTGCGACGCCCGCTCCCCATTCCTCGAACGAGGCCCCGGCTGCCTGCGGCGGTCCGAGTGGCTCCACACCCCAGCCCCCCGCGGGGGAATCCACCGCGGTCGCGCCTGCCCCGGCCTCGTTCCCCCTGGCCTCCACGGCGAGCGTGCCCACGCAGCGCGCGGCGCGTTACGGCAAGCAGCTCGTAACGCACATGGCACACAAGGTCACCGGCGAATGGAACGAGTCATCCGACAGCGGTTACCTCCTCTTTGACCGCGAGGGTCCCGCAGTCGGACGCTTCGACGTGAGCGCAATGCCGTCGGCACTGGTTCTTGAGCTGCGCACGACCCCCGAGCGCGCTGATCACCTCGAGCACGTCGCGGGCATTCACCTGGCGCGATTCGGCGTGCGCGACGCCCTGACCATCTCGTGGCGGCGCACCGACGGCAGCGCCGGCACCACGCAGGGTCCCCTCACTGCCGCCGACATAGAGGCCCACACCCACGCAAAGAAAGCAGCCCGCGAGGCGACGCGCGAGACCGGACAAGCGGAGTAGTCGCGGCGCTCACCGCGGACTAGGCGCGGCAGGACACCCAAGCACGGTACGCGCGACGCTAGACCGGGCACGTGCCAGAGCAGGCATGCATCAAAGCACACACGACGATGCACGCAACAACCGGGCACGCAGCAGCGTAGGCCCGGCAGGTCCATCAATTCCACATGCAATTCCCCGATGGCCGGACGCGTTAGCATCTCAAAAACCGCAGAATTCCAACGTTCTGACTTCAAAAGTTGAAGCAGGCACAGGGGAATTGCATGCGAAATTTCGGGGACACACCCAAGCCCACGCGTATCAATACGAGTCACGCAGAGATCCGCATCGGAAACGGTTCACCACTGCAGGGCGTTGCACTAGTTAGGGAGCATTACCCCAGTTAGGGAGCATTACACTACCTGGGAACTGGTGTAATACCCAGCTAAATGGTGTAACACCACTTAGCAACAAGCTAGGCCGCGGCCGGCTTCTGGCGCCCCATTGCTAAAACGACCCGCGCCCTACGCCACGCCACCACCGTCCGAACATTCACCAATTCCGCACGTAATTCCCTGAAGGCCTGACGCATCAACGCCTCAAAAACCGCATGATTTCAACGTTCTGACTTAAAAAGTTGAAACACTCTCAAGGGAATTGCATGCGACGTTGAAAAGGGACGCACAATCAGGGGAGCATCGCACCTCTTACTGGGATCCTGAGCGACGCCGCCGGAGGCTCTGCACTAGTTAGGGAGCATTACACCGTCTCCCAGCTAGTCAATGCTCCCTAAACAGTGCAACACCACTGAGGAACAAGTCCAAACACGGCGGGACGACTATCGAGGCAAACAATGCACCACTTGGGCAGGTACTACACTACCTAGCGCACCGCACCACTTGCTAGCTAGTGCACTGTTCCCCTCAATGGCGCAACGCTTCGGAGTCACAAGTTCCACCATGGTTCGCGCAGCAACTCCCACACCCGGCACTGCACCCGTTACGGGACGCTACACCCGTTACGGGACGCTACACCCGACCAGAACGGGTGCATTGCCTACGGATCGGGTGCAGCGCCCACACTCACAAGCACAACCGCGGACCAAACCGGGCAGTGTCATAGGGTGTCAGCAATTTTCGTGTAGCGGTGATGCTGGTTGGAGGCTGGTCATGGGGTGTCGTCGGATGCTTGGTGCCCTGGATCACGCTGCGATCATGGCGCGGTTGGAGGCGGGTTTGTCCCACCATTGTTGGGATGCGATTGATTGATTGAAGCGCCCCGACATCGCTGATCGAAAAATCACGGACAACTGCCCAAGAGCCACCCTCGGCTACCACACCCCCACCCACGCATGCAACGAACTCATCGCTACCACCCATTGACACCACCCTCCATTGAGACGATCGATAGCCCCGTTTCAATGCATATACAGGCATCTCCCTTGCCCCGACGGATAGCGTCAACGTCACTGGCCACACGCTCACAACGAACCCCCGCAGTCGTGAGACTGCGGGGGTTCACAGTCTGGCAACGCGCTAACTACGAGTCATTCGCCGACAAAATGCTGCGACGACGGAACCTCAACGACAGCAGCAGATGCCGAAACGACGCCAACCGCCGCGGCCAACGAGCCGCTGACGTCGAAACGGCGAAACCTCACCGACATCAACAGATGTCGGCTCGGAAGCCGTAGACGCTCAGCGGCCCTCGAGGTAGCTCTTCGCTGCGGCCAGGACCTGCTCCCACATGCCGACCGCGTCCTCGTACGCCTGACGAGCCACGGCCTCGTCGTCGGAGACGGACGCCAAGCCAGACTCCTCGACGTGGATGCCGACGCCGCCGCGCTCCTCGGACAGAGAGATCTCGACGCGGGTCGCGTACTCGTCGGGCAGCTCGTCGTCGGCCAGCGGGTACCAGCGGAAGGCGACGACATCCATGGGGTCTTCGTCGGCCTTCTCGATCAGCCAGTCGCCAACGTCCGGGTCGCTCACGCGGTAGATGCCGTCGTCTCCGAGGCTCACCTCATGGTCACCCAGCGGGCCATCGTTGACCCACCAGCCCGGCTCCGACACGAGGGCCCACGCGGCCTCACTGTCACAGTCCACGACGACGTCGGTCTCGACGCGGTCCAGCTCGTCCTCAACGTCACCGTCAGAAGTCCTGTCAAAGATGCTCATACCTCAACGGTACCGGCTCGCACGCGCTCCGTCACGCGAACAGGGTCACAAAATTGCTGCCGATCTGCACTCGGATACGACGAGGCCGTGGCTGACTCCGCCGGGAAAGCAGAGCCGACCACGGCCTCGTGTCAGGAGGAGTGTTCAGGCCAGGCGCGTGACGCGGTAACGCCAGTCGATGGGACCGGCCTCGAGGGTCTCCACGCGGTAGTGCTGCTCAGAGTTCTGCAGGTGTGCGAACAGCGGCTCGGGCTGGTGGGGTGCGCAGATCTGGAGATTCTCACCCACGGGCAGGTTGTCGACCGCGGCGAAGAGGACCGCGTGGCGCACGACGCGGGGGATCGAGTGAATGACAAGCTCGTCCGCGCCGGGGCGGTGGATGACGCCGGCACCGCCAGCGTGGACCTTGCCGTGGCCACCGCC
>NZ_ALCA01000003.1 GCF_000278725.1 Actinomyces sp. ICM47
GCCCTCGCGCAGCGCGATGTCGAGGGGCACCTGGGCCAGGAGCGGCACCGAGTAGCCGAGCTGGGCGGTCAGGCGCGCGGATACGGATTCGCCGCCGCCCGCGCCGAAGATTTCCAGGCGCGAGCCGTCGGGCTGGGGCAGGAAGGACATGTTTTCGACGACGCCGATGACCTTCTGGTTCGTCTGGGCGGCGATGGAACCGGCTCGCTCGGCGACCTCGGCGGCGGCGACCTGCGGTGTCGTCACAACGAGGATTTCGGAGTTGGGCAGCAGCTGGGCGATGGAGATCGCGACGTCACCCGTGCCGGGGGGCATGTCGATGAGAAGGACATCCAGGTCGCCCCAGAAGACGTCGGCGAGGAACTGCTGGAGGGCGCGGTGCAGCATGGGGCCGCGCCACACGACGGCCTGGCCGTCGGGCACGAACATGCCGATGGAGATGACCTTGATGCCGCCGACGCCCACGGGCGGGATCATCATGCCGTCGATGACCTGCGGATCGTGGTCGACGCCGAGCATGCGGGGAATGGAGAAGCCGTAGATGTCGGCGTCCATGACACCAACCTTGAGGCCCTGCGCGGCGAGCGCGGCGGCCAGATTCGCGGTCATGGAAGACTTGCCGACGCCGCCCTTCCCGGAGGTGACGGCGATGACGCGGGTCAGTGAGTCGGGACGCGAGAACGGGATCTCGCGCTCGGGGCGACCACCGTTGAGTTTTTCGCGCAGCGCCTTCTTCTGGTCCTCGTCCATGACGCCCATTTCGACGGTGACGTTCTCGACGCCGTCGAGGGCACCCACGCGCTCGGAGACGTCCTTCGTGATCTGGGTGCGCAGCGGGCACCCGGCGGTGGTGAGCAGGACCTTGATCGCGACGGACGAGCCATCGATGGTGACCAGGTCGGGGGTCACCATGTTGAGGTCGGTGATGGGACGACGGATCTCGGGGTCGATAACCTGGCCGAGAGCGTCCATGACGGATTCAAGCGTGACTGGCATGGACTCCACTCTACTGGCCGGTGCACCCATCTTCTAGGGGGGAGTTTAGTCGGCCTGAGAATGTCCTTCCGTGTCCTGGTGACCGTCCGTGTCGGTGTCCGAGGCCTTGGCGGCGTCCGCGGCGATCTCGGCTCGCAGGTCCTCGAGCATGTCGCGCAGTTCGGAGCGCACGAAGTCGCGCGTGGCGACGTCCTGGAGGGCTAGGCGCAGGCCGGCGATCTCGCGGGCCAGGTACTCGGTGTCGGCGAGGTTGCGTTCGGCGCGCAGGCGGTCCTGTTCGGCGACGACGCGGTCGCGCGCGTCTTGGCGGTTCTGCGCGAGCATAATGAGCGGGGCCGAGTACGAGGCCTGGGTTGAGAACGCGAGGTTCAGCAGAATGAAGGGGTAGGGGTCCCACGCGGATTCTACGCTGATACCAGCGAGCACGAGGTTTGCGGTAATCCAGGCAACGACGAAGATCGTCATGTAGAGGACGAAGCGGGGGGACCCCATGAAGCGCGCGGTGGCCTCGGCGAAACGACCGAAGCCGTCGCCTCCGCCGGAGCCTGGGCGGCGGAAGAACCCGCGGCGCTTTTCGAGCGGGTTGTCGAGACGATCAGCCATCGATGCTCCTTGCCATCATGCGGTCGGTGACGTCGTCATCGAAATCGCGCCAGTCTTCGGGCAGCAGTTCGTCGAGCACGTCGTCGACCGAGACGGCGCCGTGTAGGTGTCCGTCCTCGTCGACGACGGGAAGAACCGTCAGGTTGTAGGTGGCCAGCAGTCGGGTTACCTTCGCGATGTGCGCGTTGGGGTCCACGGCTTCGATGTCGCGGTCGAGAATCGTGCCGAGCAGGGTCTGCGGTGGTTCGCGCAGCGCGCGTTGGATGTGGACCATGCCCAGGTATTGGCCGGTTGGGGTCTCCTGGGGTGGGCGCGCGATGAAGGCGACGGTCGCGATGGAGGCGGGGATGTCCTCGCGGCGCACTGCGGCGAGCATCTGCGCGACGGTGGCGGTGGGGCCGAAAATGACCGGTTCGGTGGTCATGAGCGAACCCGCAGTGGACTCCTCGTAGGTCATGAGTCGGCGCACGTCCTCGGCCTCTTCGGGTTCCATGAGGGCCAGCAGGGACTGCGCTTTGGCGGTGGGTAGTTCGGCGACGAGGTCGGCGGCGTCGTCGGGCTGCATGACGTCGAGAACGTCAGCGGCTCGTGCGGCCTGGAGAGCAGAGACGATCGCTACGCGGTCGTCGTCACCGAGTTCTTCGAGTACGTCGGCAAGGCGTGCGTCGGTCAGCTGCTGCGCAACTGCGATCTTGCGGTCCTGGGGGAGGCTGTGGATGAAGTCCGCGAGGTCAGCGGCGCGCATGTCCTCGGTGTACTGCAACAGGGCGGTGGCTGATTGATTCGAGTTGGTCTTGAGCAGACCTGACACCTCGGTCACGTCGACCGTCAGCGTCTCGCCGCTGCGCGTGAAGCCGAGGGACGAGGTGCGCACGCGCTGGACGTGCAGCGTGGAAATCACCCAGTCCTTGGGGCGACGCTGACGCATGGCAACGTCGAGGATGCGCACTTGGCCGGAGCCGTCGTTCATGGTGACGACGCGGTCGAAGAGTTCGGACAGCACCAGGGTCTCGATGGGGCGCTGTGTGAAGGATCGGATGTTGAGCAGGCCCGTCGTGATGACCGATCCGGCTTCGATGGACGTCACGCGGGTCAGCGGCAGGAACACGCGTTTGCGTGGGCCGACCTCGACGACGAAGCCGATGACATTGGCTTCAGATTTCAGCCGAAAGATGACAACGACATCGTGAATCTTGCCGACTTGGTCGCCCAAAGGGTCGAAAACACCGGTGCCGGCAAGCTTTCCGATGTAGACGCGTCGGCCCTTGGTGCCAACCTCAATAGATGCAATGCTCACTTAATCATTTTAGGCTGATGATGTTCAATGCGTCGTAATGGAGAGCCGGTGCCGGGTGGACAATGTGTCCCACGCCACCGTTGCTGTGGTGATTGGAGAGAGAAATGGCCATTGTGATGGAACCGAAGATGCCGACGGGTACGGAGGTTGCGTCCTACCAGACCTACGCGCAGGCTCGAGCGGGTGTTGACTTCCTGTCCGATTACGGTTTCGACGTTTCGTCGATCACGATCGTCGGCACGGATCTGCACATGGTGGAGCGCGTGACGGGTCGCCTGACGATTGCTCGGGCGTCCATGTCGGGTGCGTCCAGCGGCGGACTGTGGGGTGCGCTTGCGGGCATGTTCATGTCCGCGGGACAGAACGCTGGCGGCACGGGCACCTGGGTGGTGGGCGGCATCGTCATCGGTGCGCTTATCGGCATGGCCCTGTCTGCACTGGCGTTTATTCTGCGAGGCCGCAACCGTGACCTCCTGTCCTCTCAGCAGGTCGTTGCCGAGCGCTACGCGATCTTGGCGGCCTCGGACATCGACCGTGCGTTCACCCTCCTGCAGCGCACGCCAGGCAACATGGCACGCCCCAAGCGTGCGCGCGAGGTGACAGAGCGCCCGAAGAAAGACTCTGTCGGCTTCTTCCCCGACGGCCGCCCGCGTTTTGGCGCTGCGACCAAGGAGGGGGATATCCCGAGCGGGGCACCCGAGGCCTCGGCTGCGTCGAGCACGAACGAGGCCGTGGCACCGTCGCAGGTCACGCAGGCCGTCTCCCCGGTGTCCTCCGCGTCGGAGAGCGAAGCGGCGCAGACTGCGGCCTCCGCTCAGCCCGCGCCCGCACAGCCCGCGCCCGCACAGCCCGCGCCTGAAGGACGCGACGACGCCCCGGCCTCGTCCCCTGAGGGAGACCAGGCCGAGGCGTCGGATCAGCGTTCCTAAGCGGCGCGCTTCCAGCGAAAAAATCCGCGCGGGGCGCGCTTAGCGTCCCTGGATGCGCGCGATCCACTCCTCGACGTCTGCGATGGTGCGCGGGATGTCTTCGGAGATGCGCGTGACGGTGCCGTCGGCGTTCACCACGACGTCGTCCTCGATGCGCACGCCGATTCCGCGGTATTCCTCGGGGATCAGCAGGTCGTCGGCGCGGAAGTACAGGCCCGGTTCGATCGTGAAGATCATGCCCGGCTCGAGCAGCGCGCCTTGGTAGAGTTCTGCGCGCGCCTTCGCGCAGTCGTGCACGTCCAGGCCCAGGTGGTGGCTGGTGCCGTGCGGCATCCAGCGGCGGTGCTGCTGGCCGGTGGAGGCCAGGGACTCTTCCGGGGTGACGGGCAGGATGCCCCACTCGTACAGGCGGGCAGCGATGACCTCCATAGCGGCGTCGTGCACGTCCTTGAAGCGGCAGCCGGGCTGGTTGGCGCGGGCCAGGGCAGCCTCGCAGGCGTCGAGCACGGCCTGGTAGACGCGGGCCTGGACCTCGGTGAAGCGCCCGTTGACGGGCAGTGTGCGCGTGATGTCGGCCGTGTAGAGGGAGTCGACCTCGACGCCGGCGTCGACGAGCACCAGGTCGCCTTCGCGCACCTCGCCGTCGTTGTCGATCCAGTGCAGGGTGTTCGCGTGGTTGCCGGAGGCCGCGATGGTGTCGTATCCCAGGCCGTTTCCTTCCTCGCGGGCGTTCGCCGCGAAGGCCCCCTCGATGACGCGCTCGCCACGGCGGTGACCGATGGCGCGCGGCAGGACGCGGATGATGTCCTCGAAGCCGGCCTTGGTGACCTCGACCGCGCGGATCATTTCCTCGATCTCGTAGGCGTCTTTCTTGAGGCGGATTTCGGAGAGGCGTTCCTCGAGAGCCTCGTCTTCTTCGCGCGCGTCGTCGCCAAACGGCAGGGACGCCTGGATGCGAATCTCGTTGACCATGTCTTCGATCTGGGCGTCCACGCCGCGCACGATGCGTAGGCTCACCTGGCCGGCATCCTTGGACAGCGCGTCGCGCAGCGTGTCAATGTGGCGGGTTTCCAGGCCGGTCGCGGCCGAGACCTCTTCGAGCGACGGGCGCGCACCCACCCAGAATTCGCCGTAGCGCGGGTTGGCGTAGAACTCCTTGGAGGAACGCGAGGCGCGCGGCTTGAAGAACAGCAGCGCGGTGTGGGTGCCGTCCTCATTCGGTTCGAGCACCAGGACCGTATCCGGCTCCTTTTCGCCGCCCAGGCCCGACAGGTGCGCGAACGCGGAGTGCGCGCGGAAGCGGTAGTCGCAGTCGTTCGAGCGGACCTTGTAGGGACCCGCGGGGATGACGAGGCGCTCGCCGGGGAAGGGGGCACCGGCCTTGAGAGTGCGGTCGGTGAGGAAATCGGCGACGCGTTCACGCGTGGGCAGGTCAGTGGGGCGCGGGGCCCATCCGGAGCCGATGAACTTGCGGAACGCAGAGGACTGGGGCTGACGGGAGCGGCTTTCGCCTCGGTCGGCCATTGACTGGGATTCTTCTTCGCTCATGGGCCCATTCTACGGCTGTGAGCGCCCCGGTGGAGTGCCCGGGGGCATGACAAACCCCGGCCTCGTTCCCAGGTCGCGCGGCAGGCGCGGGGACGAGGCCGGGGCAGGTCGTGTGGGAGAGGATCAGTCCTGGAGGGTGAGCTCTCCCGCGATGGACAGGTCCATCCAGCGCTTGAAGTCCGCGCCGCGCTTGCCCTGCGAGAGCAGGAACACGGTCTTGGCGTAGAGGGCCTCGAGCGTCATGTCGTGCGCGCCGATCGCACCCAGCTGCGCCAGGGCGTTGCCGGCCTCGTAGTGGCCGAGCATGACCTCGGACTGGTAGCACTGGGAGGCAACAATGATCGGCACATCGGCGTTGGCGAGCTCGGCCAGGACATCCACCAGGCCCGGCTCGGACGCGGGGATGTTACCCACGCCGAAGGTGCGCAGGATGAGAGCGTCCGGGTGGGGCGTCGTCATCGCGCGCAGGCGTGCGGCGCTCATGCCGGGAACCACGTCGATGACGGCGACATCCTGGCGCGTGTACGGGCTGGGATCGGTCCAGCCGGTGCCCGGATGGGGAGCGCCGTACCAACGCCACGGGGCACCCGTGCGCGCCATCGGGGACACGGAGGGCGACTCAAAGCCGCGGAAGGCCCACGACGAGGTCTTGGTGGCCCGGTTGCCGGCCAGGAGCTTGTGCCCGAAGAACAGCATGACCCCGCGCGCGTGGCGTGAAATCGCGGCGCGCAGCGCACCCGTGACGTTCGCCGACGCATCCGAGCCGACCACGCCGAGCGGGTACTGGGAGCCGGTCAAGACGACCGGCTTGCCCATGCTCGCCAGCGCGTAGGACAGGGCCGCAGCCGAGTAGGCCATCGTGTCCGTGCCGTGCAGGACCAGGAAGGCATCGGCCTCATCGGCGTGCGCATTGATGTCGTCGATGATGGCCTGCCAGTCCTCGGGAGTGGCCTCCGAGGAGTCGATGAGTGGGTCCAGCGTCGACATCGTGATGTTCGAGGCCAGCTCGATGCCCTCCAGCTGGGAGCCGAACCACCCCTGCAGGTCCGCGCCGGGACGCAGACCCTCCGGGGAATCGACCATGCCGATGGTTCCACCCGCATACGTGACGTGAAGACGCACGGTGAGTCCTTTCGATCAGTCGCCCGACACCAGGGTCTCGTCACCCTGGAGCGAGGCGGCGGCCTCGTCGGTCAGGTTGCCGACGCGCCCGCGCACGTAGTACCAGCCGGCGACCATGAGGACGACGACCACGGCGAAGAGCGCGAGGGTCCAGCGGCCCGACTCGGAGGTCACGTTGGAGCCAACGACCACCGCGAAGAAGAGCAGTGCCAGGTAGTTCGTGTAGGGGGCGCCCGGCATACGGAACTCGGGACGCTGCGCTTCGCCGCGCTTGACCTTGCGCAGGAACGCCAGGTGCGAGATGAGGATCATCGCCCAGGTACCAGCGATGCCGATGCCCGCCAGGTCCATGACGATGTTGAAAGCGTCCTGCGGCACGAAGGCGTTGAGCAGGACGCCCAGCAGACCGAGCGACGCGGTGATGATGATGCCGCCGTAGGGCACGTGGTTCTTGTTGAGGCGAGCCGCGTAGCGCGGCCCCTCGCCCACGAGCGCCATCGAACGCAGCGTGCGACCGGTCGCGTAGAGGCCGGCGTTCAGCGAGGAGAGCGCCGCGGTCAGGACAACCACCTGCATGATGTCACCCGCGTGGGGAACGCCGATGCCGGAGAAGAACGTCGTGAAGGGTGACTCATTCGACGAGTAGGCGTTGTAGGGCAGCGCCAGCGCGAAGAGGACGACGGAGCCAACGTAGAAGAAGAAAATACGGATGACCATCGAGTTGATGGCCTTGGGCAGGATTGTTGCGGCATCCTTCGCCTCGCCGGCTGCGACACCCACCATCTCGGTGCCGCCGAAGGCAAAGACGACGCCCAGGGTCAGGGCGAACACGGGGGCCAGGCCCTCGGGGAACCAGCCGCCGGACTCGGAAATGTTGTGGACGCCCGCGGTGTAATCGGCGACGTGCGCCTGCGTGATGATCGCCCAGATGGCGACAGCCATGAAGATGAGGATCGTCGCGACCTTAATCATCGCGAACCAGAATTCGGCCTCACCAAAGGCCTTCACGCTCAGCATGTTCAGGACGAACACGAGCGCCAGTGCGATGAGGGCGATCACCCACTGTGGGATGGCCTCGAACATTGTCCAGTAGTGCATGTAGAGCGCTACAGCGGTGATGTCAGCCATGACGGTGACGGCCCAGTCCAGGAAGAAGAACCAGCCGGTGATGAACGCGCCCTTCTCGCCCAGGAACTCGCGAGCGTAGGACACGAAGGCGCCCGAGGAGGGGCGACGCACCGCCAACTCGCCGAGGGCGCGAACCATCAGGAATGCGAAGACGCCACACACTGCGTAGGCGAAGGCGAGCGCGGGGCCGCCCTGGGCCAGACGGCCGCCGGCACCCAGGAACAGGCCGGTGCCAATCGAGCCGCCGATGGCGATCATCTGGATATGTCGGTTTTTCAGAGCCTTATTATACCCGGCGTCTCCCGCATCGGTCGCGGTAGACACCTGGGTCTGATCCTTGTCAGACACGCGTGTACTCCAATCGGTGTTGAGGGGGCCATATGGCCGTGTGCAGACAGTTTCCTACAGTGATCGGCGTCTCGCCGGGGGTGGGCATATGCGCAAAGACGTGTTGTGACCCGTGAAAAGACGTGCGGAGAGACGACGTCCCACCGCTCAAAATCAGGGGTTTTCACGAGGCCTCGGCGCGCTCGCGGGGACCCCCTCCGATGCCCGGTGGTGTGATCGGATTAATGCGGTAATCTCAGATGGTGAAGCGAATTGATCCCCATACTCATAGCGCTTACTCGGATGGAACGGACACGCCCGCGCAGCTCCTCGCGATTGCCGCCGAGGCCGGGTTGGACGCGATTGCGCTGACCGATCACGATACGACGACCGGATGGGACGAGGCTGTATCCGCTGTCCCCGACACTGGCGTCACCCTCATTCGGGGCGCTGAAATGTCCTGCTCAGCATCGGGCATCACCGTGCACCTGCTGGCCTACCTTTTCGACCCGGCCAGCCCCGGCCTCGTCGATAATTTTCGGCGAACCCGGGAGGACCGCGAGACGCGCGCCCTCCGCATGGTCGAGAACTTGAGCGCGGACTACCCGATCACATGGGAGGACGTGCTCGCTTTCGCGCCCGAGGGAGGCCCCGTGGGACGTCCGCACATCGCCGATGCACTCGTCGCCGCCGGTGCTTTCCCCGACCGCAGCGCCGCATTCGTCAAGGCACTGCACCCGTCGGGTCCCTACTACGTGCACCACTGGGCACCCGACCCGGTCGAAGCGGTGCGCTGCGTGCGTGAGGCCGGGGGAGTGCCCGTCTTGGCGCATCCGCGCGCCCGCAAGCGTCAGCGGCTGCTGCCCGAGGACGTTATCGCGCAGATGGCTCAGGCTGGTCTCTTCGGTATCGAGCGCAACCACCGCGACCACGCTCCTGAGGATCGCGCCGACGTTGACCGCATCGCCAGGGAATTGGGACTCGCGGAGTTTGGATCCTCCGACTACCACGGCACCGGCAAGCCCAACCGCATCGGCGAAAACACGACCGACCCTGACATCATCGCCGAGGTTATCGCGCAAGGGAGTATCGAGGTGGTGCAGCCGTGAGCCTCTTCGACGTCGCCCTCTTCGCCACCGCCTTCACGACGCTGACGGTCATCATGGACCCCATCGGCACGGTGCCGATCTTCCTGGGACTCACGTCTCGTTATTCCCAGGCCAAGCAGCGGCGGGCAGCGATCCAGGCGACCTCCGTGTCCTTCGGTGTCATCCTGACATTCGCGATCCTCGGCGGACAGATCCTGCGCCTCCTGAGCATTTCGATGGAGGCACTGCAGCTGTCCGGCGGCGTCCTGCTGTTCCTGGTCGCCATGGAACTCCTCATGGGCACCGATTCCTCGACACCTGATACGGGGGACGAAAGCGTCAACGTCGCGCTCGTTCCCCTTGGGACGCCGCTGCTGGCTGGTCCCGGCTCGATCGTCGCCGTCATGGTGGCCGTTGGGCAGGCTGGAGCGAACGTCGGATCGTGGATCGCCGTCGTCCTGGCCGTGGTGCTGGCGCACGTCGTCATGTGGCTGACGATGCGCTTTTCGCTCATCCTCTCTCGGCTGCTGGGACCCGGGGGCATCATGCTGTTGACCAAGATCTCAGGTTTGCTTCTCGCTGCTATTGCAACGCAACTCATCATGGAGGGAATTTTCAAGTTTATCGCGACGTTCCAGGGTTCTTGAACTTTTTAGAAGGGCGTGAATTACTCGGTATTTGAGTTAAATTCTGATGTGATGGACAGGGTCGTCTGGTGTGATTTTAGGAAAACCCTTCTCGATGGTCAGGAAGTGTTGTAGAGTAAGGGTGGATCCCTGATCTGACACTCCCAGTGCCGGTCAGGGTCGTGCATTCATCCCGCATCACATCCGTTTCAGGAGAGATCATGAAGAAGACGACTGCCTCCCTGTTCGCCGCGACGGCGGCTTTTGGCATCATCGCTGCTTCCACCGGCGTTGCTTTCGCAGCTGAGTCTCCGATTGGTGACGGCGCGAAGGGGAACCCTTCCATCGGTGAACCTTCGAAGGGTAACCCCTCCATTGGTCAGCCCACTCCCTCGCCTTCCACCCCGGTCGTTGGTCCCGAGGAGCCGCCGGCCCCCGTCGACAACACGCCTACCCCCGAGCCGTCCAACCCCGGCCCCGGTCCGGATCAGCCCTCGACGCCTGCTCCCGAGCCTCAGACGCCCACCCCCGGCGAGGAACCCTCTGTTCCCGAGCCGGCCGCTCCCGGTTCTGGGACCGGCGTGACCACCCATGGCGAGGTGACCCCCGCCGAAGGTCTGGCTCCTGTGAGCGTTCGTTCCGGTATCCGTCACTCGAATGGGCCTGCTGAGGCTTCTACCCAGATGCTGGCAAACACTGGTTCTTCTGCGTCGATCGCTGCGGGCGCTGGTGTCATCGCCCTGGCTGGTGGTGTGACCCTCGTGATCGCGCGCAAGCGTCACTGAGGTTTTTGCTTGACAGAATCCGCGGGTCCGCTCGAATCGAGCGGACCCGCTTTTTGTCTAGTTTTTGCAGATCGCAGCGACTTTATGAACAAACGTGCATGGATGTGCCGCAGATTTGCAACGAAAACGAGGTGTTTCGCCTTGAAATGATATGCGCGTCACATGCACAATGGGAGTACCGAAAGTCACCATGAATTGAGCCCTCATGATGAACCGGTGATGGAAAGTGGCATCGCTCGCCCGAGGGGTGCCACTTTCCTGTATATGTGCCCCTGCGGGCAGTGCCCCCGCAGGGGCACGCCCCTGATGTTCGGTACCTCCGTTGTGGTGCCCTGTCGTGTGCGGCGCTGTGCTCTCCGGGATTGGGGGAAGCCTCGGCCCTTGCGCTTCTCTCCACCCGGCAAGTTCAGTGTTCGTGCTGTCATTTCGCGATGCTCGTGAGTCTTCGCGCAGGTCCGGCCTCGAGTGAGTTGGTAGGGGAGTGTGGGGGTTGGGTCTTTAGTCATGGGGCCTTTTCGGGGGGTGTAGTTGGTCATGTGAGAGTGGGTGGTGAATCTCGCAGAGAGTGGTCAAAACAGGGAATTAGCTGCGCGGATCGGTAATCTGTAAGGTGAGGCCCGATCCCTACCCGGGGCTCGCCGCTTGGCGGGAGGGCATAGACACGAAAAAGGAAGTCATATGACGCTGGATCTGACGCAGTCGCTGCCCTCGCATGTGCGTGCGACCTCCGGGCGCCCCGTTGAAGACTCGACTCTGATGGAGGTGTGGCAGGGTCTGTCCGCTGCCATCGTCGATCAGATCGCTGACAACTGGGCCGCCACCACCGAGCGTTACGCCAAGGGCCGTCAGGAACACTACTTCTCCGCTGAGTTCCTCATGGGTCGCGCCCTGCTGAACAACCTGTCGAACCTTGGCCTCGTCGAGAAGGCTCGCGAAGCCCTCGCCGCCTACGGCCTCGATCTTGGCCAGGTTCTCGAAGAGGAGCCGGACGCCTCCCTCGGTAACGGTGGCCTCGGCCGCCTCGCCGCCTGCTTCCTGGACTCCTGCGCCACCCTGGATCTGCCCGTGCGCGGCTACGGCATCCTGTACCGCTACGGTCTGTTCAAGCAGCTCTTCGACAACGGCTTCCAGACTGAGCACCCGGATCCGTGGATGGAGGAGGGCTACCCCTTCGTCACCCGCCGCGAAGAGCGCTCCCGCATCGTCTCCTACGCCGACCTGACCGTGCGCGCCGTCCCCTACGACATCGCGATCACCGGCTACGGCACCAAGAACGTGGGTACCCTGCGTCTGTGGAAGGCCGAACCCATCGAAGAGTTCGACTACGACGCCTTCAACTCCCAGCGCTTCACCGACGCGATCATCGACCGTGAGCGCACCATGGACATCTCCCGTGTCCTGTACCCCAACGACACCACGTTCGAGGGCAAGGTCCTGCGCGTGCGCCAGCAGTACTTCTTCTGCTCCGCCTCCCTGCAGGAGATCGTCGAGAACTACGTGCGTCACCACGGCACCGACCTGAATGGCTTCGCCGAGTACAACGCCGTTCAGCTCAACGACACCCACCCGGTCCTCGCCATCCCCGAACTCATGCGCATCCTCATGGACGAGCACGGCCTCGGCTGGGAAGAGGCCTGGGCAGTTGTCTCCAAGACCTTCGCTTACACGAACCACACGGTTCTTGCCGAGGCCCTCGAGACCTGGGACATCCACATCTTTGATCGCCTGTTCCCGCGCATCTCCGAGATCGTCCGCGAGATCGACCGTCGCTTCCGCATCGACATGGCCGAGCGTGGCCTCGACCAGGGCACCATCGACTACATGGCCCCCGTCTCCGGAAACACCGTGCGCATGGCCTGGATCGCCTGCTACGCGTCCTACTCCATCAACGGCGTCGCCGCCCTCCACACGGAGATCATCAAGCGCGACACCCTCAAGGAGTGGTACGCCATCTGGCCTGAGCGCTTCAACAACAAGACCAACGGCGTGACCCCGCGCCGCTGGCTCAAGCAGTGCAACCCCCGCCTGGCCGCCCTCCTCAACGAGGTCACCGGTTCCGACGCGTGGGTCCGCGACCTCACCGTGCTCTCTGACTTCACCGAGGCTGGCACCGACGACGTGCTCACGCGCCTGGGCGAGATCAAGCACGCTAACAAGGTCGACTTCGCTGCGTGGATCAAGGAGCGCGAGGGTGTCGAGATCGATCCCGACTCGATCTTCGACGTTCAGATCAAGCGTCTGCACGAGTACAAGCGTCAGCTGCTCAACGCCTTCTACGTCCTGGACCTGTACTTCCGCATGAAGGATGACCCGACGCTGGATACCCCGAACCGCGTGTTCATCTTCGGTGCGAAGGCTGCCCCCGGCTACATCCGCGCCAAGGCCATCATTAAGCTCATCAACGCCATTGGCGAGCTGGTGAACAACGACAAGGACATCAACGGTCGCATCAAGGTCGTCTTCGTCCATAACTACAACGTCTCGCCCGCCGAGCACATCATCCCCGCCGCCGACGTCTCCGAGCAGATCTCGATGGCTGGCAAGGAGGCCTCGGGCACGTCCAACATGAAGTTCATGATGAACGGCGCCCTCACCCTGGGCACCCTGGATGGCGCGAATGTTGAGATTCTCGAGGCCGTGGGCGCGGACAATGCCTACATCTTCGGCGCGACCGACGATGAGCTGCCCGAGCTGCGTCGTCACTACGATCCCCGTTGGCACTACGAGAACGTCCCCGGCCTCAAGCGCGTCATTGACGCCCTGACCGATGGCACGCTCAACGACAACAACTCCGGCTGGTTCTACGACATCCGCCACTCGATCCTTGAGGGCGGCTACGATCCGGCCGACGTGTACTACGTCCTGGGCGATTTTGCCGCGTACCGTGAGACCAAGGATCGTATGGCCGCCGATTACCGCGACCAGAAGGCATGGAACAAGCGCGTGTGGGCGAACATCTCCCGCTCCGGTCGCTTCTCCTCGGACCGCACGATCTCCGACTATGCTCGCGAGGTCTGGCACATCGAGGGTGAGCCGATCGCCTGACGCATTCGCGTAGGAAAGGCCCGGAACCGTATGGTTCCGGGCCTTTCTCCGTGTCTGGAAACGTGCGAGTGTGTCAGCATGTGACTGAACTGTATTAGTAGGTTGACACAGTTTGGAAACTGTGTCATTGTATTAGTGTATTAATACAGCAAGACAGGAGGGACACATCGATGCGCATCGATGACACCCGCCCCATCTGGATCCAGCTGGCCGACAACTTCCGCGCCCGCATCACCGATGGCACGTGGAAGCCCGGCCAGAAGATCCCCTCCGTCCGCGACCTCGCCATCGAGGCCGGCACCAACCCCAACACCGTCCAGCGAGCCCTCGCCGCCCTCGACGACGAAGGACTCACCGTCCCCAAGCGGACGGCCGGACGATTTGTCGCCACCGACGACACTGCGCTACGCACCCTCCGCCAGGAGGACGCTCGCGCCGCAGCAGACGCCTTCATCCGCGCCTGCCGAGCCCTTGGTGTCGACCGCGAAGGTGCCCACGGCCTCGTGGATGAACGCTGGGATGCGGACCTGTAATACAGGAGGACAACTCTCATGACCACCCAACCCACAGGCGCGAGCGCGGCTGGCCCAGGCCTCGTCGAGGTCACCGGCCTGACGAAGAGCTACCGCTCGACCCCCGCTCTACGCGACTACAACCTGAGCCTGGAGGCCGGGCACATCGTCGGCCTCATGGGTCCCAACGGCTGCGGTAAAACCACGCTGCTCAAGATCCTCGCCGGAGTCCTCTCCGACTACCAGGGAACCGTGACCATCGACGGGCACGCACCCGGCGTCGCCACTAAGGCAATCGTCTCCTACCTGCCCGACGCCGACTTCCTCAACACCGACTGGACCGCTACCGACGCGATCCGCGTCTACTCCACGTTCTTTAGCGACTTCGACGCCGACAAAGCCGCCTCGATGATCGACTTCTTCGGACTGCCCACCGACCGCCGCCTCGCCGAGATGAGCAAAGGCATGGGGGAGAAACTCCAGATCAGCCTCATCATGTCCCGGCGCGCCCGCGTGTACCTGCTCGATGAGCCGATTAGCGGCGTCGACCCGGCGACGCGCGACGTCATCCTCGAGGGCATCCTGCGCGAGTTCGACCCCGCGTCGCTGCTCATCATGTCCACACACCTCATTTCCGACATCGAGCACTTCGTCGACTACGCGCTCTTCATGAAGGACGGACAGGTCCTCCTGCAAGGAGACGCTGACGACCTGCGGGCCACGCATGGCGATTCCCTCGACGCCATCTTCCGGAAGGAGTACCGCTGATGTACACCAAACTTCTTGCATACGAGATCCGGTGGCGTCTCGTCGCGGACGCGCGTTCCTTCGGGGCGTTCGTTGCTGTCATCGCGGTTGCCGCGGGAATCGTCGCCGCGGGGCTGCCGGGGATCAGCGGCTCCACCGTGATGCTCGCCTACGCCCTGTGCGCGCTCACACCGGCCGCCTGCGCGATCGCGGCCCTGGCCGACTACTGGAAGACCCTGTACGGGCAGCGCGGCTACTTCACGATGAGCCTGCCAATCTCCGGCACGGTCATCTTCTGGGCGAAGATCACCCGCATCGTGATCGAATGCCTCCTGGCCCTCGCCCTGGCCGTCGGCGGAATCATCGCGGTTGCCGCGGCCGCCGCGTGGAGCGACGGCATCAGCCTCGCCGAGTACACGGCCGGACCCCGTTCCCTCGTGGCCGGAATGCCCACATCTACCGTTGTCATCATGATTGCGGTGCAGATCGTTTTGTCGATGTCGTGGATCGTGCAGGGCTGCGCCGCCATGACGATCGGCGCGGAAGGCCGCTTCAACCACCTCGGCTTCGGCGCTCCCATCATCGGTTTCGTCTTGCTGTACATCGTGAACCAGGTGCTTTCCACGGTTGGCACGTTCTTCCTTCCGCTGTCCGTCACGACCGACGGCCATTTCTCCACAGAGATTATGTGGACCTCGTACCGAGCGACGATGGGAACCGACGGTCAACCCAACGTCATCGGCATCGGCTCCTACATCCTCGTGCCCCTGTTCGCCCTGATCCTGGGGCTGTGGGCGTCCCGCTCGATTGAGAAGCACACGTCCTTGCGCTGATGGCGTGATGCGCTGATCGGTGGTCGGCGGTGGGATAGGGTGGTGACATCCGATCCCGCCGCCGACTTTGTATATGAGGAGCGCAGATGACCGCTGGAGGGCCGCAGTTTAGGGCCACGCCTCAGAACCCCGACCTGCTGCGGTGGGTCGGCATCCAGGTCCTCCTTCTCGTCATCGCATGGCTCATCGGCTTGGTCGTGCGTCGCCTCCTGGCCTCGCGCATGACGATGTCCACGGCCTCGGCGACCCTCACCGGCCTCGGGGGCCTGTGGGGAGGCCTGCTGGTCGCTGGCTGGATCTTCGCATCCGCCGACATGTGGCGCCCCGCGATGATCGGCGTGGCCGCGGTGGTGGCCCTTGTCGTGGTCATCATTGTCTCCCTGATCGTCGCGTACCTGCACCCGCGCCCCGGCCTCGAACCCATCGCCGAGGTCGCCAAGCGCGGCGAATCCGACTCCCTCGAGTTCAAGTCCAGCGCCCGCTGGAACATGCGCGCCGGCAAGCGCGATGACGCCATGGAAACCGTCATCGCCAAGACGGTCGCCGCGTTCATGAACTCCGGCGGCGGCACCCTGCTCATCGGGGTGGACGACGACGGCCGGCTCATCGGGCTGGGTCCCGACTACGCGACCCTGAAGACCCCGGACGCGGACCGCTTCGAGCTGTGGATCCGCGACCTGTGGGGCCAGCGCCTGGGTACTAACGCGGCCGCGCTGCCCCTCCTCGACTTCGCCGAGGCCTTGGACCCCCAGGAGGGCTACGGACCCCAGGAAGTATGCCGGGTGACGATCCCGCCGTCCACGCGACCCGTGTACCTGAAGGGGCCCAAGGGTAAAGGCGAGGCCGAGCTGTGGGTGCGCGTCGGCAACTCCACGCGGCGTCTCGAGGTCGCCGACGCCGTGCAGTACGTGGTTCTCCGATGGCCCGAATCTGTGCGCGTCTCGCCGCTGACCCGCATCCGTCTGTTCCTCACCATGACCCGCCACCGCGAGACCCCCACCCGCCTGCCGCGCGTCGTCGAGCGCGTCCTCACGGAGCGCGCGAAGCACGGTGGCGGGTCTTCTGAGGGGGAGTAGGAGCGCGGTTAGACTGGCCTCAGGAACTCAGAGAGGAGAGTGGTCGGTGTGCGCCTGCGCAAGACCCTTCCGGCGGACATCGAGCAGATCATCGCCTCCGGTGATGTCGAGGCCGTGGCGCGCGCGGTCGCGCGCTGCGAGATCGGCGCGTACCTGCGAGGGTCCGCCTACGAGCCGAGGCTCATGCACTTCCCTGCCTCCGAGGAGATCACGGACTTCCTGCTGGCACGCGGCGAGGACATCAACTCGCGTGACCGGTATCAGCGCACTCCGATTCACGCGCGCGTGCAGTCGCGGTGCCTCGATCAAATCCCGCTGTTGATCGCGCGCGGAGGCGACATTAACGCCCGCGACACCTCCGACCAGACGGCGCTGTTCGGCGTCGTCGAGCGTTTTCCCGTCGCCGACGTGTCGCAGATGATTGCGTGGGGCGCGGATCCGCTGGTTGTTGCCGACTCGAGGGTCTACGGGAAGGCGACGCTTGTGGAGAACGTGGTGGCCTGGCACAACTTCCTGGACACGCCGCGCGCGCTCGCGGTCATTCGGCTGCTCCTGTCCGTTGGGGCGCCCGTCGGCGAGCGTGTGCCGACCGCGCTGCGGTCGATGGACCGGATGCGCTGCACGTTCCTCACGCACGGTCTCCCGGATCATCTTTCGCAGTCGCGGGTTGACGAGGCCTCGGCTGCGTTGTCGGAGCTGTGCGCCCTGTTCGGGGTGGAACAGCGGGAGGCGCAGCGTGCGCCTGTCGTGGGGGAGACGCTGGAGCTGGATCCGTCCGTGCCCGCACTGCGTCAGTATGAGGAGCTGTGGGATCTGCTTGTGCCCGACAGCGGCCAGTGTCGGACGCTGCAGGGCGAGGTTATTCGCATTGCGGGGCGCGTCGGTCACGAGGTCTACGACAACGGTGGTATCAACTGGGATCGCTCTTTTGGGAAGCTGATGGACCAGTATCTGCGTGTTGTCTCCTCCGGCGTTTCGCTGCCGTCTGATTCTCTGTCCCGTGCCGAGGCCGCCGTCGCCTCCCTCAAGTCTCGTTCGATGTCCCACGAGGCCGTCGACGACATCACGAAGCTGGCAGTGGCGTGGGTGCGCTTGAACCCGGTCCTGGTGGAGCTGAATCTGCCCGACGTGGGGCGGTGAGCGGGCTAGGTGTAAAGCTTGCGGTGGTACACTGTAAATATGGGTAAGCGAATTCCTGGGCGGCTGCGTCAAAGGCGCGTTGCTGTCGCATATGGCGTGGTTTGGGGTCTCTTGGTGGTCGCGATCGCCTTTTTCTCCTGGAACACGCTGAGGATCATCTCGGTTCAAATTGACGAGAAAGATGTATGGTCAGTTTGGAAGATCTATTGTCTTCCGCTTTTATTTCTTGTGGGATTTATAGTGGTGAGCCAGATAATATATTGGCGACGAAAGGTCTGGCAACAAAGTCGACCGATCCTAACGATGCGACTGATTCTCATCTTTGTTTTTGTATTATTTTTTCAATGCGTGCTTGCCGTTCCCAATGGGATTGGATTGGGGTTCTACCTTGGGAAAGGGGACCCCGAGCCGGGGCTTGTATCCACACAAGAAGTAATCTTTATTTGGGTGCTTTTCTTGGTGGGGGCGTTGTTCCAGTGCATACTGATCAAGTTTGAGAATAGGCAAGCGGAGGTGGATAAGGTCGTCGGCGGCATCCTTATCATCATGGGCATCATGATGCCAAAATTACTTGAATCGTGGACTCTTCTCAGTGTTCATTGCGGCATCGGAAATTGCACGCCTGATCAGTTCGAGGTCTTTGTGTTGTTTAAGATGGGTATTGCGTACGCCGTCGGTCTGTCCGTTATGTTCGTTGTTGGCTTGTTTTCGGAAACGATCATAGGGTTCTTTCGCTCGTCTGAGGAAAAGCAAACGCTGGCAAGCCCGTGTGGTTCAGGTGATGCTGTATCCAAGCAGCTGATGAGCGCTGCTGTCAGCGGTCTCGTCGCAGGTGTATGTTTCTCGGTCGCGAGCCGTCTCTTCGGTCGTCGTTGAATTGTCTGTCGTGTTGTCACTGAGGCTATCGCTGAGTCCATAGCTGAGCTGTCGCAGACAGAGTCCATGCCGCGCATGCTTCCCCAAAATGTTGCACGTAATTCGCGAATGACTATTTCAAACATTGAATCCATATCGTTGGAATTCCAACGATTTCGGCGGTGTGTGGATTGGCGCTTGGGGGAATTAGGCGCGAAATTGGGGGCGGTGTGCTGCAAGAAGCTGCTGATGGAGTGGTTGCCCCCTCGCAGGCCAAGGAAATGCAGGCAAGTGCGTGTGGTTCGGGTGGTGCTGTGTCCAAGCGGCTGATGAGTGCTGCTGTTGGTGGTCTCATCGCAGGTGTATGTTTCTCGGTCGCGAGTCGCCTCTTCAGTCGCCGCTGAACTGTGTTGCCTTGCGCTTTGACTGGCGAGTTGAGGCAGGTCTCCGCGTCGCTACTTGTTACTAAGTGGTGTTACACCACTTAGCGGGGTATTACACCAGCTCGGAGGTGGTGTAATGCTCGCTAACTGGTGTAATGCTCCCTAAGTGGTGCAGCGCTGTGCGGCCTGGGTCTGTTGGACGCCGGCGTGGTCGGCGCTGGCAAGGGGATCCGCGATCATGCTTGTTGTCGATGAGGCGGTGCACCCGATCCGTAGGCATTACACCCCTTCTGATCGGGTGCAGCGCGACGGATCGGGTGTAGCGCCTCTTGTTCGGAGCCGGGCGGGTATTTCGAGGTTGTGCGGCTGCGTCTGATGCTGCCGCTTGGGTGTGTCGGGAGGGAATGCCCGCGGTTGGGCTTGTTGTGGGAGGTGGTGCACCCGATCCGTAGGCATTACACCCCTTCTGATCGGGTGCAGCGCGACGGAACGGGTGCAGCGCAACGGATCGGGTGCAGCGCGACGGAACGGGTGCAGTGCGTACCGAGTCCAGTGCTCACCGTACCCGTGTGTGCGAGCCGGAGCTACGTGCGTCAACGGCGCAGCAGAGCTTCGCCGTAGGAAAACAAACAGGGGGAGGGGGCCAAGCCTTGCGGCTCGGACCCCTCCCCATGCCGTATCAGCGCGGTGATATCTCCGCGTGAGCGCTACGACGACCGGCGTGTGCATCAGCTGCGCGGCGCGCCCAATGACGGGTCGGCTATGCCTCAACCCTGAGTGTCGGCAGTGCGCAACCGCGCTACCGCCGCCGTCTCACTCTGCGTTCTTGCGGCGGCGGATGCGCTTGCGGGTGCGGGGCGCGCGCTCAGAACCAGCAGCAGAACCGGAGCCAGCCGAACCAGCGGCACCAGCATCACCGGAACCCGAACGCTGCGAGTGTTCGCCGCGGCCACGGCCACGCGTGCCGCGGTCGGAGCGGCCACCCTTGCCGGCGTTCAGCGTGCGATCACCGTCCTGGGAGCCACGACGCGACCCGCGCGAACGCGACGCGTCCGAGGAAGAAGCCGAAGCACCACGCGACGAACGCCCACGGCCGCCACGCGAGCCGCCGCGCGAACTCCCACGCGAACCCGAACGCGACCCGGAACGGCCGCCACGGCCTCGTCCCTCGGAGCGGGGAGCGGAGCCGCCCAGGTCTTCGAGGACCTCGGCGTCCAGGCCCGCGCGCGTGCGCTTGGCGCGCGGCAGGCGACCGGTCGTGCCCTCCGGAATGTCCAGGTCGGTGAACAGGTGGGGGGAGGTGTGGTAGGTCTCGAGCGGATCCGGCACGCCCAGGCCCAGGGCCTTGGAGATGAGCGACCAGCGCGGTGTATCGTCCCAGTCGACGAAGGTGACGGCCGTACCGGAATGCCCCGCGCGGCCCGTGCGGCCGATGCGGTGGATGTAGATCTTCTCGTCTTCGGGGCACTGGTAGTTGATGACGTGCGTGACGTCGTCGACGTCGATGCCTCGCGCGGCGACGTCGGTGGCGACCAGGACGTCGACCTTGCCGTTGCGGAAGGCGCGCAGCGCCTGCTCGCGGGCACCCTGGCCGAGATCGCCGTGTAGCGCGCCGACCGCGAAGCCGCGGGCGGTCAGGTCCTCGCCCAGGCGGGCGGCGGTGCGCTTGGTGCGGCAGAAGATGACGGTGCGGCCGCGGCCTTCGGCCTGGAGGATGCGGGAGATGACCTCGACCTTGTTCATGGCGTGAACGCGGTAGATGACCTGCTTGACCGTGTTGACGGTCTGGTTCTGGTCGTCGGGGTCCTGCGCGCGGATGTGGGTCGGATGGACCATGAAGCGGCGTGCGAGGGCCACGACGGGGCCGGGCATAGTCGCGGAGAACAGCATGGTGTGGCGGTTCTCGGGGACGCGGCCCAGCAGGGTTTCGACGTCGGGCAGGAAGCCCAGGTCGAGCATTTCATCGGCCTCGTCGAGGACGACGGTTTCGACGCCGGACAGGTGCAGGTGGCCCTTGCGCAGCAGGTCGATGAGGCGGCCGGGCGTGCCCACGACGATGTCGGCACCGCGCTGGAGGGCTTCGATCTGGGGTTCGAAGGCGACGCCGCCGTAGATTTCGACGATGCGGGTCGACAGGTACTTGGCGGCTTCGCGCAGGTCCTGGGCGACCTGCTTGGTGAGTTCGCGGGTCGGCAGGATGATGAGAGCCTGCGGTTGGTTCGGGTTGAGCAGGTCCTCGTAGCCCTCTTCGTCTGGCGCGATGACGTCCTCGAGGACGGGGATACCGAAGCCGAGGGTTTTGCCGGTGCCGGTCTTGGCCTGGCCGATGATGTCGTGGCGGTCCAGCGCGGGGCCCAGGGTCAGGGCCTGGATCGGGAAGGGGTGCGTGATGCCCTTGTCTTCGAGCGCGTCAACAATCGGGTCGGTGACGCCGAAGTCCGCGAAGGACTTCTTGTCGAGGTTGTCGCCGCCCTTGTCAGTAATGTCCGGGGTGGCCTCTTCGACCTCGGGTGCTGCGGGATGGATGTTGCCGAGGCGGACGACGCCTGCGGAGTATTCGACGGACGAGGCCTGGGCGGGGGCCTGCGCGGAGGGCTCGGCCTGCGTGGTGGCGTCGTTGTCGGGGGTGGGCTCGAGGGCCTCGGTGTTTGTGGTGGTCACGATCTGCCTTGTCTCCCGGGCTTTTCCGGGGTTGGGGTCGGTGCCGATCGCGCAATGTCTAGCGCGGGGATTCTCGTCCGCGCGAACGTGTGATGTGCAAAAAGAATGCGACCGGGCGTCCGGTGGTCGCTTTTCAGTGTAATCGTGTGAAGCGGGCGAGCGGGGGAGGTGCTGGTCACAGAGGGGGTGAGAACGTGTGGATTGTGTGGACAGTGGGAGCCAGGGCGCTTGTCAGGCACTATGCTGGACTCATGGCTCACGAATATGTTTCTGTCCCTGCCGACGACACTGACGTCCTTGGTATTCTCGCGTATTCTTCGCTCGCGTTTATGACGCGCCTGGCGAAGGACGGAGAGCAGGCCCCCACGTTTGAGGCACACGTGGAGCACGCGCGCATGGCTGCGCAGTGTTTTGCGCTGTATCAGCAGCTGGAGGTGTGGTGCGAGCACCGTGACTTTGACTTGATGGAAGCCGCTAGTGCGTTTACGAGCGCGTATGACGATTTGGATGCGCGCACCCGTCCGACGACGTTCGCGGAGCGCTCGGTGAAGACCTTCATTACGCGCGGCATGCTCGGTGACATGCTGATTCGTGTTGCCCGCGTCCATGGCCTGTTTGAGGGCATCGAGGACGTGTGGCCCTTCGAGCAGGGGCATTGGGTGCGCGCGCACCTGGGACCGCAGATTGAGGCGGACCCGCAGCTGGCGGACCGCCTGTCTCTGTGGGGTCGACGCGTGGCGGGTGAGGCCCTCGGCCTCGTGCGAGCCACGCTGTTCACCTATCCGCAGCTGGCGATGACGCCGGACAATGTCGATGAGATCACGGAGTACGTGATCAAGCGTCACGGTGAACGTATGAAGGACATTCACCTGAAGGCCTGAGGCTACAGGGGATAGACGAGGCCGGGGAGCGCGAGCGGTTCAGTTCCGCAGTTCGTTCCCCGGCCTCGTTCGTCTGTGCGGGTCAGTGGATCGCGAAGCCGACGCGACGCTCGGTCTTGCTGGCGATCTGCACGTAGCCGAGGGCGTTGGCGGGAACGAGGGTGCGCTGGCCCTTGGTGTCGGTGAGGTCGAGGACGCCGTTGGGGGTGGTCAGGGCCTCGTGAACTTTGGCCATGAGCTCGCCTTCGGTCATGTCGACGTCGAGACCGAGCTGGCGCGTGTTATCGCGAATGCCGATGAAGATCTCCATGTTGACTCCTTGCTGGAAAATGTCGTCACGCCCATCATATGTGCCGCAGATGTGGGTGGGGTCTGCCAGTATTGCGTCATGAGCGAAATCAAGGTCAGGTTGCGGCGTCGCCCGGAGGGTTGGTGGCGTCTTCCTGCGCTGAATGAGGCGCAACGCGCGGTTGTCGAGGGAGCGCAGCACTCGGATGTGATTGCCCGCGGGGCACCGTCGTCGGGGCGCAGTACGTGTGCGCTCGCGGTGTTCGAGCAGGCGGTCGCCCGGGGCCATTCCGCGTTGATTCTCGCTCCTGATCGCACGCGCGCTGACGTATTGACGCCGCGCGCGCAGGCGCTCGGCCCGTCGGTGGTGCGTCCGGTGCGCACGCCCGCGTCGTTTGCGTATCAGGTGGTGGCGACGTGGCGCACTCAGCGCGAGGTCCCTTTGGAGGGCGTGGAGCTGGTGACGGGCGCGGCCCAGGATCAGCTGCTGGCGGAGCTGTTGCAGACCGTGGAAGCACCCTGGCCCGAGGATATTGGCGAGCAGATGCGCGCGATGCCGGCGTTTCGCGCGGAGCTGCGTAACCTGGTGGCGCGCGTGGGCGAGGCCGGGATGGACTCGGAGAAGCTGGCGCAGGCCGGAGCACGTTTTGGGCATCCCGAGTGGGAGGGGGCGGGTGCGATTGTTGCCGCCCTGGAGGAGGGCCCCGAGCGGTCCCCGGAGTATCCGCAGACGCTGCGCGTGGACCTCTCGCGCATCCAGTCCCTTGCTGCGGACCTGATTGGCGCGTGGAAAAGGGACTCTAAAGCGCGTGGCGTGCAGGCTCCGTGCCCGGTGCCGGATGTCGTCATCGTGGATGACCTACAGGATTGCACGCCCTCAACGCTGACGCTCCTGACCGCGTGCCGGGACGCGGGTGCCCGCATCGTCGCGTTCTCGGATTCGGACGTGGCCGTGGCTGGGTATCGTGGGGGAGAGCCGCACCTGGACCGCAGGCTCGCTAGCGCCCTCGGCGTCGAGATCGCTGAGTTGGGTCAGGTGTATGACACGTCCCGCGTCGTGCGTGACTTGGCTCGACAGGCCTGCTCGCGTATCGCGCAGTCGGGGTCGCCCGCGCGACGCGACGCGGACGTCGCCCAGGATGCGCCCACGGGTGCTCTGGTGACGCACCTGGGTGCCACGCCCTCGCAGATGGGCGCACTCATCGCCCGCGCCCTGCGTGCCCGGCACCTGCATGACGGCATCGATTTTGCGGACCAGGTCGTCATTGTGCGCAGCTCCTCCATGGTTGCTGAAACCAGGCGCTACTTGGCGCGCGGCGGCGTTCCCCTGGCCGGTGGCGGGCGTGCTTTCGACTTCGCGTCGCAGTCCACGACGCGCCTTCTCTTGGACCTCGTGACTATTCCGACGAGGGAGAGTGATACGGACGTGGCCGTTCGGCGGGAACTGGCCGAGCGCCTCTTGCCGTCGGCTCTGGTCGGGGCGGACGCCCTGGCAGTTCACCGGCTGCTGCGCCGTCTGAATGCCGCGCGCGCCTTGGCCGCCGAGGAGGCGGGCGACGAGGCCGCGGTTATCCCGCTGACGGTAGCCGACCTCGTCGATGATCCCGACACGTGGCGACCCACGCTCGAGAAGGGGGCCGAGGCCCCGGGTCGGCGCGGGTGGAACGACCGAGCCCTGGCGCGTGTGCTGACGAAGGCGGCGCGCATGTGGGAGTTGGCCCGCCAGCGCGACACGCGCCCACAGGAACGCTTGTGGGAGCTGTGGGAGGCGTGCGGCGTCGCCGAGGACTGGCGCTCGCGTGCGATCCAATCGGACGAGGCCTCGGCGTGGTTTGACGATCAGCTGGACGCGGTCGTGGCTCTCCTGCGCGTTGCGGATGTGTGGGAGCAGCGCAACCCAGCCGGTTCCGCCGTGCAATTCGCTTCCGAGTTGCTTTCCGGATCGGTTCCTATCGACACGATTTCGCGCGTGGGCGTGCGCCCCGGCGGCGTCGAGGTCCTCACCCCCGCGCAGGCGATGGGCCGCCACTGGCAGGTCGTGGTTCTCGCGGGCGTGCAGGATGGGGCATGGCCGAACATGCGGCTGCGTGACCGGATTCTGCGCGCCGACCTGCTCGCGGACGTGGGCGCGGGCCGCACGGTCATCGGCGACGACGGGCGCGAGGAACTCATCGACTCTACGCGGGCCGCGCGCCGAGCCGTGCTGGACGACGAGTATCGTCTCTTCGTGGCTGCTGTGACGCGCTCGCGGTGCTATGTGCACGCGGGGGCTGTGCGCTCGGAGGATGCCGCGCCCTCCGTGTTCTTCGACCTGGTGGCGCGCCTGGCGGGCACGCCCCGAGAGAACGACGTGGTGCCGCTCGATGCTGTGGAGGCACCCTTGTCCCTGCCCGGGCACATCGCGGATCTGCGCGCGCGTGCGGCCTCCTCCGATGACACGGTGGACGCCCAGCTTGCGGCGACGCTCCTGGCTCTCATGGCCCGTGAGGGCATCACGTCGGCGCAGCCGGAGCGCTGGCTGGGCGCGGGTGGTACACCCACGACCAACGAGGAGTATCAGGGCGACGTGAAACTCTCTCCGTCTCAGTTTGAGCGGGCGTTGGCCTGCCCTCTGCGTTGGTTCCTTACTACTATCGGCGCTGACGGGCCGTCGAATGCGGCGGCCAGCTTGGGAACCCTCGTTCACGCGCTGGCGGAGGAGAATCCGCACGGCACACCGGAGGAACTGACCGAGGCGCTCGAGGCGCGTATCGAGGAGCTGGGCTACAACCTGGACACGTGGGCCGGACGGCACGCGGATCGCCACGCTCGCGCCATCGTCGACAACCTGGCTTCCTACCTGGTGGGCGTGCCCGGCCGGGTTGAGGTCGAACAGATGGTGGAGGCCCAGGTGGAGGGAGTGACGATTCGTGGCCGCATGGACCGCCTCGAGCACGTCGACGAGGGAGTGCGCGTCACGGACTTGAAGACGGGCAAGGGCGGGCACAGCGCGAAGACCGTCCCGGACAATCCTCAGCTGGCGGCCTATCAGATGGCCCTCCTCGCCTCGGGGGAGCAGGTGGCCGGGGCGCGTATCGCGCTGCTCGGTGGGGACAAACCGAAGACTTTCGATCAGAAGCCCCTGGAGGGGAAGACGCTGGAGGAGTGGCGGGGCAAGGTACGCGAGGTCGCTGCCATTGCGCGCGGCCCCTATTTCGAGGCGACCCCCTCGGAGGATGCGTGCCGGTACTGTTCCTTTGACCGGCTGTGCCCGGCGCGTGAGCGCGGCCGCAAGGTGGTGGAGTGACGTGGGAAAGGACAACGCCATGAAGCTAAGCGCGATGCAGATCCAGGCAATCGTCGACGCGACGAAGACGCCGACGCCGGAGCAGGTACGCGTGGTCGAGGCCCCACGCCGCCCCCTCTTGGTCGTCGCGGGTGCCGGGTCGGGTAAGACCGAGACCATGTCGATGAGGGTGCTCTGGCTGTTGGCCAACCACCCGGACCTGACCCCGGCCTCGATCCTGGGCCTGACTTTTACCCGCAAGGCGGCGGGGGAGCTGGGCGACCGCCTGCGCGAGCGTATCCGCCTGCTGTCGCGTGAGATGCCGCAGATGCGCGAGCGTCTTGACGAAGACCCGGTGGCCCTGACCTATAACTCCTTCGCGGAGCGTATCGTGTCCGAGCACGGGATGAGGATCGGCATCGACCCCGATTTCGCCATGCTTTCCGAGGCCGGTGCGCTCGACCTGATGACGCAGATCGTCGAGGCGTGGCCCACCGACTTGGACGAAACACTGAGTCCCACCGGCGTGGTGGGTAAGATCCTGCACCTCGCCGGTGAGATCGCCGAGCACGGCTACACGGTCGAGACTGCGCGCGAGGCCCTGGAGGAGTTCGGCCGGGAGCTTGAGCAGGTGGGCCGGGGAAACGAAGCGGCTCGCAATGTCATTGATGCAAACCGTCGCCGTCTCGCGTTCCTAGGGCCTATCGAGGCTTACCAGCAGCGCAAGCGCGACATGGGTGTTCTCGATTTTTCGGACCAGCTGGTCCTGGCAACGCGCATCGTGCGCGAGGCACCCTCCGTGCGCGCCGCGCTGCGCGACGAGTTCCGCGCGGTCCTCCTCGACGAGTTCCAGGACACGTCCGTCATCCAGATGGAGCTACTCTCCACGCTGTTCGGCGACCACGCCGTTACTGCGGTGGGCGACCCGAATCAGGCGATTTACGGGTGGAGGGGGGCCTCGGCCTCGTCCCTGGAGACGTTCCTGGAGCGCTTCCAGACGGGGGTCGCCGAGGAGGACCAGACCCTCACCTTGTCCACCGCGTGGCGCAACGACGTGTCGATTTTGGACGCGGCGAATCGCGTGGCAGCGCCGCTGCGGGAGGTAGCTTCCTATCAGCAGGGTAAGGATGCACTCAAGGCGCAGTCGCCTGTTCTGGTGCCTCGTCCGGGCGCGGGGCAGGGCAGGGTTGAGATCGCCTATACGCAGGCCTACGACCAGGCCCTGGCGGCGATGGTCGACTTCGTGCAGCGGGTGCGCTCGCAGCCGGTCAAGGACGGCAAGCGGCGAACGGTCGCAGTCCTCAGCAGGCGTCGCAAGGACTTCCCGCTGATTGATGCCGCCCTGCGGGAGGCCGGTATCCCCACGGAGATTGTGGGGCTGGGTGGCCTGCTGGATCAGCCCGCTGTGCAGGACGTGCGTGCGGCCCTGGAGTTGGCGTACGACGTGGCGGCCTCCCCGTGGCTGGCGCGCCTCCTGGCGGGCATCGACCTGGGGGCCGCCGACCTGATGGCGCTGGGGGACTGGGCGCGCTTCCTGGCGCGTGCGGAGGGGCTGAATCCTCATCAGGCCGTGCTTCTCGATGCTGTGGATCGTCCGCCGACGCCCGGGTGGGCCGACGAAGGCCGTCCTGCGATCAGCGAGGAGGCGGTGCGCCGCGTGCGCCTGCTGGGCGAGCGCCTGCAGCAGGTCCGTGAGGGCGTGGGGCGCTCAATCACGGAGCAGGTCGAGCGCGCGATCCTCATCATGGGGACCCTGGATGACGTCATCGCGGATCCTCTATCGATGGGTGGGCGTGCCGCACTGGACGAGTTCATCGCCGTGACCGCGGCCTACGAGAAGGAGACGCCCGGCGCGTCCCTCGGGTCTTTCCTGGCCTATCTGGATATGGCGGATAAGCGCGAGGACGGACTCGATGCGCCGCTGGGTGAGCCGGATCCCAAGGCCGTGCAGATCCTGACGATTCACGGCTCGAAGGGCCTGGAGTGGGACGGCGTCGTCGTCTTTGGTATGAGTGACGGCGTGTTCCCGTCGCATCGGAGCAAGACGCGGTCGTGGCGGGATGAGCCGCCCAAGTCGACGGCTTGGGTGACGGATAACGGCGCGTTTCCTCACCCGTGGCGTGGGGATAAGGCCGATCTGCCTCCCTTCGAGTTCGATGTCGAGGGCGAGAAGAAGCCGTCGACCGCGTTTAAGAAGTGGTTGGAGGGCGAGTACGGTGCCTCCCTCGGCGAGCATGCGGAGCGTGAGGAGCGTCGCCTTGCGTACGTGGCGATGACGCGTGCGCGCAGCGCGCAGTTGCTCGTGGGTTCGTGGACCTCGCAGATGGACAAGAAGGTCAGGCATCCGTCGCGCTACCTCATGGAGGCCAGTGCCGAGTTGGTGGGTCAGACGGAGACGGTCTCGGAGGATGTTGTTGAGCGGTTAGGCCAGGGGGCCGCGTGGTCCTCAGGTTCTTGGCGTGACGTGGGGGTGGAGTCGGCCGACGGTTCAGCCGTGTGCGTGCTTGCTCCGGCACCGTCGAAGGAGGAGCAGGCGAGCCTCGGCGGGGCGCAGACATCGGAGGCTTTCCCGCCCGCCCCCGGCCCGTCGCGTCAGCGCGTCGCGGCTGCGGCAGCTTCTGTGCGCGCTCAGATGCGGGAGCTCGCGCAGGATCGGGATGTGTTCGAGGCCTTGGCCGAGCTGGGTGATGACCCCGTGGTGAGGGACACGGTTGCCCTCATTGAGGAGGACCGATTGGGGCGTCAGGTGCCGGTCGTGGACCTGTGGGCCGAGCGCGTGCCAGCGACGTCGGTGTCGGCGATGCTGCAGGACGCGGATGAGTTTGCGCGCGATATGCGCCGACCGATGCCGGTTAAACCCAGCTCGTTTTCCGCCCTGGGCACGGTTTTTCATGCGTGGGCCGAGCGCGAGCTGCACGTCGCGGGAGCCGATCCTGTGTCCGAGGCCGTGGATCCTTCTGCGGTCACGTCCGGCGAGGACGTCGCGTTGGCTGGCGGTGACGACGGGGCAGACGAGGTCCTGCTGACGGTGAAGGAACGCGAGCTGCTCGAGAGGCTGCGCGAGAACTTCCGCGCGTTCGTCGCGGGGGAACTGGCGGATTACCAGGCCGTCGCCATCGAAGAGGCCTTCTCTGTGGAGGTGGGTGGCGTGTCCGTGCAGGGCCGCATCGACGCCGTCTTCGAACGCGTGAGCGGGGAGGGACAGCGCTTCCTGGTAGTCGACTGGAAGAGTGGTCAGCCGGTTACGCGTCAGACGAAGCCGGAGAAGCTGGCCTATTTTGCGACGCAGCTACGCCTGTACCGGCGTGCATGGGCTGCCCGCATGGGCGTCGATCCCTCAGAGGTCGGCGCGATGGTCGCGTTCCTGGCGGGGCCGTCGCACTACACGCTGGAATCGCTTGAGCGGATGCTTGGCGGCGGCGTGCAGCCGCTGGACGAGGCCGTGAAGGGGGTGCTGGGATAAGGTATCTGGTCCTGAAGTGAGTGGGCCAATAATTTATCGTATTGGTGATACGAGATTGATAAAGAGTAGTATGTGTGATTAGTTGATTTCAGCTCTTTGCCTTCCTTGTCGCTGAGCTGTGAGTGCGCGTGCTGTAATGATTTGTATTGCTCTCTAATTGTTTTGTATTTCAAATGATCTAGGATGTGTGCGTTGTCAGTTGTCTTATCTGTCGCGTTGGGTGTTATTGGAGGCTTATCGCTCAAGGCCTTTTATTCCATGGTTCGACAAGTTTCTCCACGTTCCTACACTTACAGTGCTTCGCATCTTGAGCGTAGCCGCGGGAAAGTGGCAGTGCAGTATGCTATGTTCCGCGTGTTGCCTGTGTTTGTTGTTTCTCTTGGAATCGTTGTCACGGCCGTTCGTTTAGGACTTGACGAAGCGGTTTCTCTGGTTGTGTGCACAGTTCTTTTCGTATTGCTGTCATCAGTTCGTTCGATTGTAGGGAGAATGGCTGCAGAAGGTGGCGGATCTGCTTTTCACACTCTGCTGCAGTCTATCAGCGTAGTGGTGACTATCGTTGTTGCCTACTGTGCGTACAGTTGTTCTTCGGCGCTTGCTATCTTTGTGCCCGATCCTAGTGAGTTTGTTAATGCTGTCTGGACGGCTGTATTCGTTGGCGTTGTTTACTGTTTTATTTCTGATGTTACTCGCAGGTCCTCTTATGTGGGCATTGAAGAACGTATTGAACTTGTTGTACGAGATATTGGTGGAGGCCTGTGGGAATGGGCGAGGAGTGCTGCTGAGCGCGAAGGTGTTCCCTGGTGCGTAATTGGAGCCGTTATTCTCGTTGAGGTAAGTGAACGACCTGCATGGATGCGATATCTTGAGCGCCTTGGGTCAGGAATTCTACTGAATAAGGTGATGATGAGTTTTGGGGTGACTCAGGAACAGTCGCGCGTTCCTCTGAGTGACAAGGAAGCCATTTTGCGAACAATCGGTAGTGCTAAGCGTTTTCTTGGAGAGAAGACTGTTAGTACCCTGAAGAAAGTCGCAAAGGTGCGTTTTGTTGATCTGTCTTCAGATGAATTACAGGTGCGGCGTAGGGCATTTGAGGACGTGCGACGTTTCGCTATGAGCCGCAATCCTGATTCTCGTTATGGGGATATGGTTTCTCAGTTTGCGCGAGAAATGAATGATTTAGGAAAGTAAATTGTTTCGAGGCATGGGTCTGTCTTTTGGGTACAACCGCGCTGAGGGGGAGCACCAGTACCTGAGCGGAGCTGGCGCCGTCCGTCACCTGGCAGTGTCATAGGGTGTAAGCAATTTTGTGTGGCGGTGTGGCTGTTTGGAGGCAGGTTATGGGGTGTCGTCGGTTGCTTGGTCCCCTGGATCGCGCGGTGATCATGGTGGGGTTGGAGGCAGGTTTGTCCCAGGGGCTTACTGGCTCTTCGCATTTAAGGGTGTAGGAGGTGTCGGAGTGGGCCGGAGTGGGCCGGAGTGCAGGTGGTGGCGTGGGCGGCGTGCCCATCCCGCCGCCAGTAGGGCCCAGGTGCGCATGGAGGGGTGTGGCGGTGAGTGGTTCGGTGTGCCAGTTCCGCGTTTGTTCTTGTTTGTTGGGGCGCTGCACCCGATCCGTAGGCAATGCACCTCTTCTGTTCGGGTGCACCGCCACGTAACGGGTGCACCGCCACGTAACGGGTGCAGTGCCCCCGTGCTTGTGGCGGTTGTGGCGGCTGTCGGGGTTGCGGGGGTCTTCTGTGCTTGAGTTGTCTTCCGCTTGGGTTGTCTTCCGGGCTTGGGGTGTCTTCTGCTTGGGTCTTTGTGGCGCCTCATGTTGTGGTTCCTCAGAAATGTCGCACGCAATTCCCCGACATGTATTTCAAACGTTGAAATCGCACCGTTGGAATTGCAACGTTTTGGGGTGCTGCACAAAGTTCGGGTATCCGAATTGCGTGCGAGTTTTGGTTGATGAGGCTCCCGAGGCGAGCTCCTGTGTTCGGTCGTCGTCCCACGACACTGTCCACAATCCCCGGGACGCTTCGAACACCACCCCCACACCCCAAAATACGAAGAGCCGGCTTACTCCCCGCCAGATCAGCGGACGCTTGCGCGAGGAGGCGTGTGACACACTGCCCCAGAGCTACCCTCGGCTACCACACCCCAACAGAAGCATTCAACGAACTCATTACTACCATCCATTGACACCACCGGATGTTACGAGCAGTATCCGCGTTCTGTGGGGACGAATTATCAAATTCCTTGTTATTGCGCGAAAAGATTGGCCTCGAAGGAGTAGCGCGATGCGCGGTAGATATGGTCGCCGTACTCCACGATGCGTCCGGAGGGATCGTATGTCGTGCGCTGCGTCGTAAGCAGGGCAGCACCGCGGTGCTCGGACAGAAGCTTGGCCTCCTTGGTGGTTGCGGTACGTGCCCCGATGACCTGTCGGGCTGAGGTGAGGGTGACGCCTCGCTCGCGCATGAGGTCGTAGAGAGAGCCAGACTCGAGCTCCTGCATCGTGGGGGCAATGTCCGCTGGGATGAGATTTGTGAGTACAGCGATCGGTTCGTTGTTCGTAAAGCGCGTGCGTTCGATGTGAACGATCAGCGTTCCTGCCTCGATCTTCAGCGCCTCGGCCTCGGCCTCCGTGGCGGGGTGCGCCTCGTAGCGCTGGATCGTCGTCTGTACCTTGTGGCCGGCCTCAACCAGGTCCTTCATGAGTGAGGTGAGTTCCAAGGGGCGGTGAACCTGGCTCGGGGAGACGATCGTGCCGACGCCGCGGCGTCGTGTCAGGAGGCCGCGGTCGACGAGACGCTGTAGGGCCTGGCGCGCGGTTGGGCGTGAGACGCGCAAGCGAGCAGCCATCGATAGCTCGTCTTCGAGTCGAGTGTCTGCGGGCAACGCTCCGGTGTTGATGAGTTCAGCGATGGGTTCGGAGATCTGAAAGTACAACGGAACGGGAGAAGAGCGATCCAGCGTAATGTCCGGGATGTAAGGCGTGCTAGTGGCAGCCTTGGATGCGTTGGGCATAGGTGACCTTCAGTATGGCAGGACTTTGGCCTCGTGAAACAAATACAGTTACATGGTATCAGGATCCATAGGGAGGTGGAGTAGCGGCGCGTCGAGCTGTATTGTATGGACAAAGTGAGGTGATTGTGTGTCGATAAGGCATATGTGGTAGGTCAGGCTTGAGAGCCGCACCAATGGGGAGAAAAGGCCAACATGTTGCTGGATCGTCGCAATGTAGATATTCCGACAATGGGCCGCTTGGGCATCGACGTCAAGCCCAAGGGCCTGATCCCAGCGTCATTCCGAGATCAGGCCCTATAGGAAGCCGCACAATGGCTACGAATGAACGCGGCCAAGCTTTAGGACATAGGACAGAGCGCCCCTGGGATGGCGGTCCCGCCTAGCGCGCCACGGCCTCGTCGATGACGGAGGCGACTTCGCGTGCAACGGACGCCCAGGTGAAGTGCTCGCGCACGCGTGCCCCGACGGCGGCGGCGCAGGAGGCGCGGTGCACGGGGTCGGTGACGGCTTCGCGCAGGGCGGGTACGAGGGCGTCCGTGAGTTGCGCGGACGACGCGCCGTCGACGATCCAGCCGAGGGCGGGGGAGGTGATGACCTCTTCTGTGCCGCCGCGCGGCGTCGCGATGATTGCGCAGTCGCCCAGGGCTGCTTCGAGGATGGAGGTGGGCAGGCCTTCGGGGTACATGGATGGGTAGACGAAGACGTCGGAGCGGCGGTAGAGGCTCATGACGCCGGGGAAGTCGAGTTTGCCGAGGAAAGAGACTGCGGGGTCTGAGCCGTATCGGGCATGCAGCTCGTCCTCGATGGGGCCCGAACCAGCCACGGCTAGGCGGAGAGGAACGTCGGGCAGCTCGGCGCGCAGGCGCGCGAAGGCGTCGAGTAACGCGACGATGCCTTTTTCGGCGATGAGGCGGCCCGCGTAGGAGATGACGATCTCGGAACCCTTGACTCCGCGTGGCCACTGGCGTTCGTAACGGTCATCGGCCACCGCCGTGTCCTCGGGGGTCACCGCGTTGTACCACACGCCCGAGGCTTTGATCCTGAAGTGGCGCAGCCACTTGTTGCAGTTGCGGGAGACCCCATAGTAGGAGGTCACGTGCTTCTTGACGAAGTGGGTGAGGCCGTGCTCGTAGATGCCGCCAAAAAAGTCGAGGACCGGGTTGCCGACGCTCATGTGCGCGGTGCCGTGCTCGATCAGGGCGACCGGGCGGCCCAGGCGATGTGCGAGGCGCGCGCCGAGCAGGCTGGTCAGGTGGAAGCGCGTGTTGACGATGTAGAAGTCCGCGTTCTCGGCCTCGACGGCCGCCATCGTTTCCTTGAAACGCTCGTCGCGCTTGAAGAAGGGGTAACGCTGCTTGAACAGGCCTTTGGTCGGCAGGCGGTAGATGCGCAGGCCGTCCTTGTCCTCGAAGCGGGGCAGGGATTCGTCGTGCAGGGACGTGACGATGAAGACGTCGTAGCCGAGAAGTCGCAGCTGCTCGCTGAGGCGATCCTGGTAGCGTTCGATCCCACCCAGGTAGGGCAGGAAGAATTCCATGAAGATGGCAACTTTGACGGGGGAATGAGAGCGGTCAGCCATTGACGGACTCCGTTTCGATGGGCGCGTTGCGGACGGGGATGAGCATGAACGCGACGAAGAGGATCGCGAGCAGGGCCATGGTTGAAGCATAGGCCAGGGACGCGCCCATCATGGCGAAGGAGCGCACGAGCGGCGCGGCCGCCAGGTAGGCGGTTCCTCCCGCGATCAGGAACGCCACGAGGACTGCACGCAGGCGACGCATGGTCGCCAGCGCGTAGTAGAGGATGACGCCGGCTGCGTTGAGGGCGCCACCGAGGACGAGCACCATCAGTTCGGGCAGGTAGTCGGACACGTCCGTGCTGTACACGAGGGTCAGCAGGGGAGCGCCGATAAAGTAGGTGACGACGGCGACGAGCACGAATGCGCCCGCGGTTGTGACCAGGCCTCGGCGCACGATGGCGAAAAACTCGGTGCGCTTGCCTTCGGTCCAGCGCAGCGCCATGCGGGTCAGCAGCGGGCGGAAGACGAACAGGGAGAGCATGTTGATCGCGACCGCCGGCATGTAGATGATCGCGAAGACGCCGAGCTGCTCGTCGCCGAGGGTCGAGTGGATCGCGAAGCGCGGCGCGTTGGCCAGGTACTGGTTGAGGAATGCGGCGATGAACAGAGGCAGGCATTCCCACAGGATCCCGCCGATACCTCGCAGATTGAACGAGGGGAGCAGGGGAAAGAGGCCACGCGCGGGCAGCCCGTAGGCGACGACCAGCACGAGGCAGGTGACCGCGAAGGTGACGAGCGTGGACAGGAGCAGGTCCTGGGTGAACCAGTACAGGCCCGACCACAGGAAGGTCGTGGTGAAGATGCGCGCGAAGCAGGCTTTGCCCGCGATGTCGAGGCGGCCCGAACGCTGGAATTCCGAGTAGTAGACGTCTTCGAAGGCGTCGAAGATGCGCAGGAGTGCCATGGCCGCGATGACGGTAAAGGCTGGGTAGGGGTCTTTCGTGGACGCGGTCCACGAGTGGTAGGCGATGAGGCCGACCATGACCAGGCAGGTGAGCAGGCGGGTCGACAGGTAGGTGCCGAAGTCGAAGCGCCGTCGCACGTCGGTGACGTGGAAGGTACGCACCTCGTACAGGCCGACGGTCTGGTACTGCTGGCCGATCGCCAGGGCCAGGGTGAACAGGCCGTACTGGGCGCGCGCGAACGTGTCGGTTGCGCCCGAGCGCATGATCGCCACGCCCATGATGACCACGGCCAGGCTCGACATGAGGGAGGCGGCGGTGTTCCACAGGTAGTCGCGTCCCAGCTGCCCGCGTGACTCGAGGGCCTCCTCGGTGGTTTCGACTGCGGCGTCCGGGTCCGAGGCCTCGGGCAGGGACGAGGCCGTGGTGTCCTTCTCGCTCACTCGTCTGCTCCGTCCTGCGAGGCGGGGCCGGGGTCGCACGGGCCAAACACGATGTGGAAGGGTTCGTGCGTTTCACGGTCCTGCGGGTCCGGCACGCGCATGTAGTCGCCGTAGCCGCGGGTGAGCACGACGTCGTAGGCCGCCGGGATACGCACGGTGATGTCGTCGAAGGGGACGGACTTCGCGGGGAACAACTCACCCTCCGACGCGCTCCAACGCCGGGGATCGCGCGTCGAAAAATCGCCGTACAGCATCGTGCCGTCGGGAGCCATCTGCGGGTTCTCGCGGCCCTTCAGGGCGGATCGCAGCCAGCGGCGGTACAGGGAGGCCTCGTTCACGCGCAGTGCCCGCATCCCCCAGTGCGCGCACCCCATGGCCACCGAGGCCAGCTGGCGTGCCGGCGTGGGCAGTCCCGTTGGCGGGTTGGGGATCGAGCGCAGGAACATGAGGCGCGCCCACAGCCACGTGCCGCGCGACTGGGAGCGGAAGCGCGCCGGGTCTGCCGCGATCTGGTCCAGGACGAACAAGTCCACGCCGATCGGCATACGGAAAGAGCGGTCCTTGGCGACCTTCGAGACGAACTCGGAACCCTTCAGCCCCAGCACACCGAAGCTGATCGGATAGTTGGGGTGCGAGGCCGGGGACGCGATGAAGAACTCGTCCCCGAGGAGCGCGGGGGCCTCGGCAATGAAACGCTCGTAGTCCTCGCGCGGCATGCACACGTCCCCGTCGTCGTCCCATGGGATGAAACCCTGGTGACGCACAGCGCCGATCGCTGTGCCGCCGTAGGCGACGTAGCGCACGCCCAGGAGGGAACATACGCGGTCAATCTCAGCCAGGCATCGCTTGGTGACGCGCTGGATAGCTGCCAGAGTTGCGGGATCTGCCGCGCTCATATCTCTCCGATCCTTCGATGGGACCTGGGGCTTACAGGGAGTCGGCGTAGGGGCCGAAGTCGATGACGGCTGCCTCGTGGTTGTACCGCTTCTCCGGCGGGGGCAGCTGCATGTAGTCGCCGTATCCGGCGCGCAGGAGCGAGTCGTACTCGTGCTGGATCATGACGGTGATGTCTTCGAAGGGGACATCCAGCGTCGGGAAGAACTCTTCCTCGCGCACGATCCAGTTCTGCGGGTCACGCATCGTGAAGTCTGCGTAGACGCCCGTGCCCGTTCCCTCGTAGCGGCGAACCGCCTTCTCCCAGCGTTCCTGCAGGCTGCGCGGGGTCGCGCGCACGGCCTTCAGACCCAGGTGTGCCACGGTCGTCGCGGAGAAGATCAGCGCCTTTTTCCACGCGGGCGTGTTAATCAGGTGGGGGCGAGGCGTGCCCTGCAGGAAGAGGAGGCGGCCCCACAGCCACGACTGGCGAGACATCTTCCGGAACGCCTTCTCGTCGGCAGGAATCTCATCCAGGGGCAGAATGTCCAGAAAGAACGGCATGCGGTACTTCGAGTTCTTGTCCGCCTCGGGGATCAGGAGAGTGCCCGGCATGACCATCTTCGTGAACATGAAGGGGAAGTCCTCGCGCGTGCGCGTGTTGTCCAGGCGGAAACGCTCATCCAATAGCGCGGGAGCTTCCGCCAGGAAACGCTCATAGTCGGCGCGCGTCATCATCACGTCGATGTCGTCATCCCAGGGGATGAAGCCCCCGTGTCGAATCGCGCCAATCGCGGTGCCGCCGTAGACCGCGTAGGACACTCCGATGCGTCGGCATACCCGGTCCAATTCAGCCAGGATCAGCGTCAGGAGTTTTTGGACCTTGCGCAGGTCGGCGTCGGGCGTCGTCATAAGTCCTCCGAATACGACTAAGCGGG
>NZ_ALCA01000004.1 GCF_000278725.1 Actinomyces sp. ICM47
TGGTGATTGATGGTTCCACGTATCGTTTTGATGCGGCCGGGTACATGCGCACTGGGTGGGTGAAGGATCAGGGTGCCTGGTACTACCACTCCTCCTCGGGTGCTCAGGCCAGCGGCTGGGTGTTTTCTGGTGCGCGTTGGTACTACCTGAGTCCTAACAGCGGTGTGATGGCGACAGGATGGGTGCAGGTGGGGTCCACCTGGTACTACCTGAATCCCTCTGATGGGGCCATGGCCACCGGGTGGCTGAAGGAGGGTGGCTACTGGTACTACCTGCAGCCTGGCAGTGGCGCGATGGCCACTGGGTGGCTGAAGATTTGGGGTACCTGGTACCACTTCGCCGATAACGGTCAGTTGATCAGCTAGGTGCCTGAGCTGAATCACTGAACCCTGCGCCCGCACCTCCCGGTCAGATTATCGGGAGGCGCGGGCTTTTATGGGTAATGATTGGCCCGGGAAGGTCGAAGCTGCGACAAGCTGTCTGTGCGTATGTGACGGTGAGCCTGCATAACGTGTCAGGTTTTCTGTTGAGAATTCGGGCACTGTGTTATTCATGTGATGAGTTTGTCGGACAGATTCAATGAATGGCAGTTTGACAATGATGATAAGAATTCGAGATAACTGTCCCTGCCTGGCCTGCTTTCAGTTACTCTTAAAGGGATGGATCGGCGCGGCAATGTGCGCCCCCATAACGCAGTTGTTAAGAAAGGGAACCACACATGTCCCACTGCAAAATGACGGCACTGGCGCTCGTCGCGACCGGTGCCCTGACCATCACGACCATGAGTATCCCGGCCTCGTACGCGATCGATGTAGATCACGGCGAGGTGTCGCAGGGTGCCGACGCTGCGGACGACGCGCAGCAAACGTTCATCGTTCAGCTCGAAGATGGCGCTGCGGATCTCGAGGGAGTGAGAGAGCGCCTCGGGCAAGCGGTAGCTGCCGCGACGCCTGGGGCAACCATCGAGTACGTGCGGGACTACCACCACGTGTTCGAGGGCTTCGCGCTCAAGGCACCCAGGTCTGCCCTCAAGGCCATCAAGGGCGTGCGCGGTGTTGCGGCCGCGTTCGCGGAGGGCACGCGCGAGCCGATCATGTATCCGGAATTCCTGTGGGGCGGTAGCGCCAAGATCACCAATCCAGCGGGGGTGACGCGCGCTGATCAGGCAGTCCAGCAGGGGCAGGGACTCGTCATCGAGGTGATCGACACGGGCCTGGACACCTCGCACGAGGCCTTCGCGGGTTCTATGGATAGCACGTCACTGCGCCTCACCCAGACGGACATGACATCCCTGACAGCGAGCCTTGGGGCTGGCAAGGGGGGCGCGTGGGTCAGCGACAAGATCCCCTTCGTCTATGACTATGCGGACGGCGACACGGACGTACTGGTCGGTTACGAGCATGACCGTGAAAGCTATACGCGGCACGTGCATGGCACTCGTATGGCTGGCCTCGCCGCCGCCAACGACAAAGCGTATAGGGGCGCTGCGCCGCAGGCTCAGCTCGTTGTCGCGAAGGTTGTCTCTGACTCCTGGAACGTCGCGCGTGACAGCGACCTGCTGGCAGCCCTGGACGATGCGATGGTGATCAGGCCAGACACTGTCGCCGTGTCTTTCATGTCGGACCGCGATATTAGTGGCGATGCGGTAAGACTCTACGAGCGGGCCTATGACAGGCTCTCCAACGCGGGAATGACGGTTGTAGCGCCGGCTGGTGATTACGGACGCGCTGAATGGCGGACTCTCTCCCCCCAGATGAGTTCGGTTGGTGCGCCTGCTGCATATTCGTCCGTCCTGTCGGTGGCAGCCGTTCTCAGATCTAACGATCAGGGGGAGGGTGGCCTGGCCCCGTGGAATTCCTCCTCGTGGGGCGTGAATCCTGATCTCAGGCTGAAGCCTGAAATCGCGGCGCCCGGTGGCAGTGTGACATCGTCTGAGCCGGGCAACGAGTACGACGACGAAACAGGCACGGCCGAGGCCTCGGCACAGGTGGCGGGCGTCGCCGCCCTCGTGCGCCAGCGCATTGCGACCGACCCGGCCTTCGCGGCGATGAGCGCGGCGGACAAGAACGCGGTGATCACCAACCTCCTCATGGGCACGGCCCACCCGATTGTGGATGCGACGAAGGCGGACGGAGCCTTCTATTCGCCGCGCCGCGTCGGCGCGGGCCTCGTGGACGCGGTGGGGGCCACGACCTCGCCGGTGTATCCGAGCGTCGTGGGAGCCGCGGACTCCTCGCGTCCCAAGGCGGAGCTCGGAGACGGAACCGACGGGTGGACCTTCCAGGTACAGCTGACCAACGTGTCCGACGCCGCCCACACGTACACGCTCGGCGGTCAGGCCCTGTCCGAGGACGTGAACTTCCTCCTCTACACAGGGCACGCGACGAACTGGACGGGCAAGGGGATCGACCTGACCTTCTCCTCCGACTCCGTGACCGTTCCCGCGAAGTCGAGCGCCACCGTGACCATCACGGTGACCCCGACAGCCGAATTTGCTTCGTTCGCGGCAGAACACACTCCCCAGGGCACGTTTATCGACGGTGCCGTAACCTTCACGAGCACAGACGGACAACCCGACCTGACCGTTCCCTACCTGGGCTTCTACGGTGCCGAGGAACAGCCGACGATCTTCGATAGCCCCGTGTACGGGAAGGGAAAGATCGGCACGTCCACAATGACCTTCCACGGCCTGCCCCTCGGCCAGATCAACCCCTTCGATCCGGAAGAGTCCATGGCGATCAGCACGAATGACCGCGACCTGTACATCATCACGCGCTCGGCGGAAGAAAACGCCAGGACGTACGCAATCCCGGCGACGATTCTGCTGCGAGACGTCGACAAGTTGACGTACACCTACACCAACGAGACAGGGGAAGTCGTGCGCTCGTACGAGTACGGGAGTGTGCCCAAGAGCCACTCGTACTTTAACGGGCGCTTTACTGAGGTGACCACCGCGGAAGAGCATTTCGACAGCACCCCTATATTTAAAGGATATGATGCGGCGGGTAACGAGCTGCCGGACGGTGCCTACACCCTCACCATCGAAGGCACGTCGACTGATGCGACTCCGACGACACAGCAGCTGACGCACGTGATTCGCCTCGACACGCAGGCACCCGTCGTCTCGAACCTGACGATCACGGGCGAGGGCAACGAGCGTACGCTATCCTTCGACGTCACCGACTCCTCCTATATCGCGGGGTACGGATTCTCGTCGACGGCTGACGGAGCGCCCTTCATGCAGGAGAAGGAGTACCACTGGGGCGAGCAAGGGGAGGACGGGCTGATCCACTACCACTACGACGTGCCGATCTCGACGATTGCCCAGCGGTCGGGCGGCGACCCGTCAACCGTCTACCTGCAGGTGTGGGACTGGCCGCTCAACAAGGGAACCGTGAAGGTAGACCTCAAGGCCGCCCCGAAGACCGGGGAGTGGAAGTGGGGTGCTCGTGGGTGGTGGTATCGCTACGAGGATGGTTCTTACCCGTCGAGCGCGGCCCTGGTGATTGATGGTTCCACGTATCGTTTTGATGCGTCCGGGTACATGCGCACCGGGTGGGTGAAGGATCAGGGTGCCTGGTATTACCACGAGGCGTCGGGTGCTCAGGCCAGCGGCTGGGTGTTTTCTGGTGCGCGTTGGTACTACCTGAGTCCTGACAGTGGTGTGATGGTGACGGGGTGGGTGCAGGTGGGGTCCACCTGGTACTACCTGAGCCCCGACAGTGGTGCGATGGCCACTGGGTGGCTGAAGGAGGGTGGCTACTGGTACTACCTGCAGCCTGGCAGTGGCGGGATGGCGACTGGGTGGCTGAAGATTTGGGGTACCTGGTACCACTTCGCCGATAACGGTCAGTTGATCAGCTAG
>NZ_ALCA01000005.1 GCF_000278725.1 Actinomyces sp. ICM47
TTGTTATAAGTGCTTCACTTGGTGCGCGTGTCGAGCGGGAACTCGGCGTCCGGCTCGTGCGTGATGCGATTGCGCAGGTCACGGCGGAAGACTTCGATGACCCATAGCCAGATGATGTGGCCGAAGAACTCGGAGAAATGTTCCGCGAAGGGCTGGTTCCAGGGTGCCGGGACGGTGCCCATCAGTGGCATAAGGATGACGTGGAATCCCACGTAGACGACAATTCCGAAGGCCGCGCCCTGCCAGAGCTTGATCTGGGGGAAGCGTTCGGCCAGCACGCAGTAGATGACCGCGAAGCCGATCGAGAAGGCGAAGTGGACGATGAAGGAGACCCAGGGGAGTCCCTCGTTGCCGTTGTAGGTGTAGGACAGGTGGGTGACGCTCTCCGGGACGCCCAGCTGCTGGAGCAGCTGCTGCGGCGGGTTGGTCGCGTTGCGGACGGGCGTGCGCGGAGGTAGCGGCACCTCCCAGCCGAACTTTACGATGGCGGAGACGATGCCGCCGAGAACACCTGCGAGCGCTGCGACGCCGTAGCGGCGGCGCTTCGGATTGGTCTGAATTAGTGCCATATGTCAAGCATCCGATGTGATTGTTGAAGTTTCGAGGGCTTTGGTGACTTAGCGCTCAAGGTCACAGTCGTGCGTCACCTGCGACAACACCCAAAAACTAGCCAATCTGGTCGGATTTTTGGAGGGGATACCTCGGAATTATGCGGGTGGGGGAGGGACCCAAGTCCCTCCCCCACCCGGAGTTGTTGGCCAATCGTATTGGCTTGAATGGTGGCCGACGCGCGCCTTGTCAGTCGACGATCCCGTACAGGCGGTCACCCGCGTCGCCCAAGCCGGGCACGATGTAAGACTTATCGTTGAGACACTCGTCGACGGCGGCGACGACGACGTTGACGTCGGCGCGATCACCAATCGCGGCCTCGAGCGTCGCGACACCCTCGGGGGCAGCCAGGATGCACACGCAGGTAACATCCTTCGCGCCGCGCTCGAACAGGTAGTTCGTCGCCGCGACCATCGTGTGGCCCGTGGCCAGCATCGGATCGAGCACGAAGCACTGGCGACCCGACAGGTCGTCCGGCAGGCGGTTCGCGTAGGTCTCGATCTCGAGGGTGTTATCGTCGCGACGCATGCCCAGGAAACCAACCTCGGCGGTGGGCAGCAGGCGGGTCATGCCCTCGAGCATACCCAGGCCAGCACGCAGAACAGGCACGACGATCGGACGAGGCTCCGACAGCGTCAGGCCGGTGGTCGGCGCAACGGGGGTCTCGATTGGGGTATCGGACACGGCGACCTCGCGGGTCGCCTCGTAGGCGAGCAGAGTGACCAGCTCGTCAACGAGCTGGCGGAACGTCGCCGATGGCGTGTTGCGATCGCGTAGAACAGTGAGCTTGTGGGCGATCAGGGGGTGATTAGCTACGTGGAGGCGCATGGTTATAGGCTACCTCGTACGCGTGTGCGTGCGCACCCCGGTGCTTCGGGCACGAGGCCGTGGCTGCCCGCGCGCAGCAGGTGCTGACCATCTGTCAAACTCAGGGGCTACTCGTGCCCCACAGAGATCCCGACCTCCGGTTACCTCAATGATGATTTGGCCGGTAAGCTAATAGGGTGTCAGTGAATGAGCAGTATCGCGAAGCCATGGGCAAAGCCCTTTTCTTGGCCAATCGCGCCCGCGAAACGGGAGACGTCCCCGTCGGTGCCGTCGTCGTCGACGCCGACGGACACATCATCGGTCGAGGGTGGAACTGCCGCGAGGCTCATCACGATCCCACGGGCCACGCCGAGATCGTCGCCCTGCGCGAAGCAGCCCGCGCCCTGGGCACATGGCGCCTGACCGGTTGCACCCTCATCGTTACTCTCGAACCCTGCACCATGTGCGCGGGAGCCATCCTGGCCTCGCGCGTCGACCGCGTCGTCTTCGGTGCCTGGGACCCCAAGGCCGGTGCCGCCGGCTCCCTGCGTGACGTCTTACGCGACGCCCGTATGCCCCACCCGACCGAGGTCATCGGCGGTGTTCTCGCCCAGGAAGCAGCCATGCAGCTGCGCTCCTTCTTCCTCGGACAGCGCGCCGCCAACGAAATGCCCGTCGTTGAGGCCCCCGTCCACGAGCCCGGCGACCTGCCTGCCCCGGCCCCCGCCCTACCTCCCGCTGAGGATGCGCGCGCCAACAAGTCCGTCCCTGCCCCGGTCCGCGCCAGGGACACGCGCGCCAACGAGCCCGCCCCGGCCTCGTCCCCGAAGAACTCCGACAAGCAGGCCACGGTCTACCCGAGCGCGCCCGTCGCCGTCCTTTCCCCCGCGGCCACCGGCCGCCGTGCAGTCGCGGCTTCACCGTTCCCGCGCCGCGCCGGTCGCCCCTTCTCCGAGCG
>NZ_ALCA01000006.1 GCF_000278725.1 Actinomyces sp. ICM47
TGGTGTCAATGGGTGGTAGCAATGAGTTGGTTGAATGCTTCTGTGGGGGTGCGGTAGCCGAGGGTGGCTCTGGGGCAGTTGTTCAGTTCGTAGGCGATGGCGTCGAGGTAGGGCTGGTGGCTGGTGATGGGGGTTCCTTTGGGAAGGTAGCGGCGGATAAGTCGGTTGGTATTTTCGTTTGTTCCTCGCTCCCAGGGGCTATGGGGGTGAGCGAAGAACACCTCCACGCCGGTATCTTGGGTGAGGCGCTGGTGGCGGGCCATTTCCCGTCCTTGGTCCCATGTCAGTGTTCGCATCGCTCCTTCGGGTAGGCCCTGGATGCGGCGGGTGAGCGCATCACAGACCTGGTCGGCCCTGCGTCCCAGTGGCAGGGCCACGATGATCAGGTAGCGGGTGGTGCGCTCGACCAGGGTTGCGCACGCACTGGCCCCATCTTTGCCGATGATGAGGTCCCCCTCCCAGTTGCCAGGGATCATCCGGTCAGCAATGTCGGGGCGTTCGTCAATTAATCGCATGCCGACAATGGGTGGTGTGCGCCCGCCTGCAGGGGGTTTCTTGCGCATCCACCGCCTGGAGGGCAGGCATACGCCGTGCTCGATCAGCGTCTTCTTGGGGTGGGCGTAGATCCACGTGTAGATCGCCTCGTGGCTGATCGTGCGGCCCTGGGCGTGGGGAGAATTATCCATAGGAGCCACTGTGCCACATGCCTCCACGCTCAGGCGTCCGCTGATCTGGCGGGGCGTGCGCCCCTGCGACAAATCAAAGATCACGCGGCGGCGGAGAATCTCATCGCGGTCCAGGAGCCGCTTCTTAGGGCGGCGCCTGGCCACCTGCGCTGCTCTCCCGGCATCCTCGGCCTGGTACACGCCGCCAGGACCCCGATGGCGGGCGATTTCACGGCACACCACCGAGGGGCTACGCCCAATCAAGTGGGCGATACGCGTCTGGGACAAGCCCGCCTCCAACCCCGCCATGATCGCCGCGCGATCCTCAACACTCAGCATCCGACGACACCCCATGATCAGCCTCCGAACAGCATCACCGCTACACGAAAATTGCTTACACCCTATGACACTGCCGTGCTTTCTGACAGGAAACCAGCGATTCCGTGCACAGCGCGGCGATGACGTCTTAATGCACCTTATGGTGCTCGGTGCTTTCTGACCGTCTACGACAACATCACGGATAGCGCACAGCGCTGGAAGTCTTAATGCGCCTTTTGGCGCTCGGTGCTTTCTGACTTGGACAACTGGCTGGCCACGAGCGGCGGGCGGTGGGGACTTAATGCACCTTTTGGCGCTCGGTGCTTTCTGACCGAGTGCTCCTACTGCGACGGCTCCCGCGCCTGCGAGTCTTAATGCACCGTTTGGCGCTCGGTGCTTTCTGACGGTAACCCATCTCGTCGAGGGGTGTTAGTTTAATCGTCTTAATGCACCGTTTGGCGCTCGGTGCTTTCTAACCCTGTCGGACATTCATCTCTGCTACAAGTCTGGCAGGAGGTCTTAATGCACCTTATGGTGCTCGGTGCTTTCTGACCTACAGCCTCACCCCCTCCATGCTCGACTGGCTCCTGTCTTAATGCACCTTATGGCGCTGATCTTGGAGGGTTGTTGGAAAATGTCGCACTCAATTCGCCTTCCACTCCTTTAAGACTTGAAGCTGTGCCGTTGAGATGTCGCGCTTTTCGCCGTTCGTTGAAGTTTGAACTAAGGGAATTGCGTGCGAAATTTTTGGGTGCTCGGTGCTTTCTGATCCTCTCCTGGCATGGTCGAGCGCGTCGATTCACTGTCCTAATGCAGCTTATGGCGCGCGGTGCTTTCTGACCACATACGCAACCCTTTATTATTGAGGTTGCATCGAAGTCTTAATGCACCGTTTGGTGCTCGGTGCTTTCTAACCGAGGGCGGTAAGGCCACCATTGAAGATCTCGGCAGCGGTATGTCTTAATGCACCGTTTGGTGCTCGGTGCTTTCTAACGAAGATCAAGCTCGTGTGGGTTGCGTTCATTTCCCTCATGTCTTAATGCACCGTTTGGCGCTCGGTACTTTCTGACTTTAGGTGAACACGGTGGCGACTGGTTTTGGGAAGTCGCGGGTCTTAATCCACCTTACGGCCCTCGATGCTTTCTAGTTGGAGATGTGGGAGCAGTACCGTAAGGGTTATGAAACTCCGTATTAATGCACCTTATGGCGCTCGCTGCTTTCTAATGCGCAGCGGAAAGAGCTTGAGCAGTTGGCCTGGCGACCCGGTCTTAATGCGCCATATGATGCCCGGTGCTTTCTAGCTGAACTGATTGAACTTTAGGAGGTTCACATGGCACTCATGGTCTTAATGCACCTTATTGTGCTCCTTACTTTCTAACTAAGAAGAAGGGGACCACGACCTGGCTTGTGGAGCGGTCTTAATGCGCCTTATGGCGTTCGGTGCTTTCTAACTGATGGAACTGACGACAACTGAGATAGGGGTACTGATGCGTCTTAATGCACCTTGTGGCGCTCGGTGCTTTCTGACTACGGGCGATATGGAGATTAACATTCTTCTTCGTAACATGTCTTAATGCACCTTTTGACGCTCGGTGCTTTCTGACCTACGGCTGACGGCGTGTGCAAGATCGCGTATGAGTCGACGTCTGAATGTGCCTTATATGCTCGGTCTTTTCCTACTGGTGGCATTGTCGATCTGCTCGATTCTAATCGAAAGTGTTAATGCACCTTTTGGCGCTCGGTGCTTTCTGACGAAAGCAAGAGGAAACGATCCCCTGGGAAGAGGAGTTGTCTTAATGCACCTTCTGGCGCTCGGTGCTTTCTGACGCTGGTGCGAACTTTCTCCTGCGCTCCACATGGGATGTGTCTTAATGCACCGTTTGGCGCTCGGTGCTTCCTGACGAAGGGCGGCGGCGACGTCACCACGAAGGGTTCTCTTCGTCGTAATGCACCTTTTGGTGCTCGGTGCTTTCTGACACAAGGGTGACCTTGTGGAGGTGTCGTGCCGTACCACGTCTTAATGCACCTTTTGGCGCTCGGTGCTTTCTGACTGTCGAAGCCCATGCACGAGCATCGATGCGCAAAATCATGTCTTAATGCGCCTTTTGGCGCTCGGTGCTTTCTGACTCGCCATGGACACCACCCCTGCAGCGCTCATTGGAGGTCATAATGCACCTTTTGGCGCTCGGTGCTTTCTGACCGGCGGCGGGCGGCGTCCGGTCGGTGGTACGTGACATGGGATCTTAATAGACCTTTTGGCGCTCGATGCTTTCTGACTCGCAGCATGTATTTCGATGCTGGCCCTATGCTGTCGTCTTAATGCACCTTTTGGCACTTGGTGCTTTCTGACGAAAATATCGTCTATTGGAGGCTGCCTGAGAGCGGGGTCTTAATGCACCTTTTGGCGCTCGCTGCTTTCTGACCCGTTCAGATCGACCACATTATTCCGCTCAAGTACGCATGGTCTTAATGCACCTTTTGGCGCTAGGTGCTTTCTGACTGGCGAGAGGACAAGACTGGTGAGCTGATCAACTCGTGTCTTAATGCACCTTTTTGTGCTCGGTGCTTTCTGACGTCCGCAGTACCACACGGCGCTGATACTCATATGGTTTTGTCTTAATGCACCTTTTGGCGCTCGGTGCTTTGTGACACTATCAAACCTAAGGTCCAGTCAGAGTTCGTCACCGGTCTTAATGCACCTTTTGGCGCTCAGTGCTTTCTGACCTGCTCAGCGGCGACGCTTCCGGCGGTCGTGGTCGCGGTCTTAATGCACCTTTTGGCGCTCGGTGCTTTCTGACCCGTCGAAAGCGTGGACTGGGAGCGCGAGTTCCCCATTTTGTCTCAATGCACCTTTTGGCGCTCGGTGCTTTCTGACGGCACTGTGACTTAATCGTACCGACATGTACGTTCACTGGTCTTAATGCACCTTTTGGCGCTCGGTGCTTTCTGACTGGCCCTCAGCCCGGAAGATAAGCTCAAGCGCATCCAAGTCTTAATGCACCTTTTGGCGCTCGGTGCTTTCTGACTCGGTTGTTCGCTGGGAGTCAAAATGGAAGAGATCTTTCGTGTCTTAATGCACCTTTTGGCGCTCGGTGCTTTCTGACCTCACTACGGCGTCCTAGGGATGAAATGGGGCGTCCGGTCTTAATGCACCTTTTGGCGCTCGGTGCTTTCTGACGGGATGCAATGCCACCTACCGAAGCGAGCCATAATGACCGGTCTTAATGCACCTTTTGGCGCTCGGTGCTTTCTGACTCCCCGGAGCAGGACCCCAAGTTCTCGTGCATGCTCAGTCTTAATGCACCTTTTGGTGCTTGGTGCTTTCTGACGTTGATGAAATGGGCAGGCAGTATGTGGGGTTCCATTTTGTGTCTCAATGTACCTTATGGTGCTCCGTGCTTTCTGACTCTTACGTGGCTCACCGATAACCCGCCGTTCACTATCGCATCGTCTTAATGTACCTTATGGCGCTTGGTGCTTTCTGACAGGGTCTGATCATCAACTCCAAGACGGTGAAGCCGTCTGAGTCTTAATGCACCGTTTGGCGCTCGGTGCTTTCTGACCCAACACTCTACTTTTCGGCGGACATGGCCCCGTTTACGGCGTCTTAATGCACCTTATGGCGCTCGGTGCTTTCTGACGTTCCCGGCGCCGGTCGTCACCCCCAGGTTGGGCCGGGTGTCTTAATGCACCTTATGGCGCTCGGTGCTTTCTGACGAGTCCGGTCGCACGGTTACTGTTCCCGGTGGTTTCGCGTCTTAATGCACCTTATGGCGCTCGGTGCTTTCTGACTGCCCGGCGTGTCGCACCCCCTGTGACCAGGGAAAACGTCGTACCGGATCGCCAGTGGCCGAAAAAGCACCCCTCCGACCAACAAACACGAGGTCAGATTACCAGATTTTTCGTTGCAACTGCTCGCATCGCCGCGGAACGCCTGCGGGGCCGACGCCGTCCCGGAAATCGCAGCCATCGTCGGCGTGTCGCCCCTCCGCAACGCTTCACACTTGTAGAGTAACCGCAAGGGAGTTGAGTGGAAGGACAGACAATGACGACACCCGCCACGGCCTCGTCCCTGAGAGAAGCGACCAGCCCAGAAGCCCTCACTCGCGCCAGACGCCGACTCCTCACAGCACACCCCGACCCCACCAGCGCGAACACCCCAACGCCGGGAAGCCTCACCGACGAACACCTCCGCGTCCTCGCCGCCCACGACTGGGCGCCGCCACGGATCGCCGCTCTCGATGCGAACACGATCGCAACAGCGGACGCTATCACTCGGGCGCTCCTGGCTGAATCAGCGCGCGAAAGCCTCGAACGGCGACTCACCACAGAACGGCCCAACGGCACCTACGACGACACGCGCGCAGGACACGACGCATTCAGTAGAGGAGTCGTCGAGGACTACGACCACGGCAACCACCACCTCGCGCGAGCCACTATCTGCCCGGCCGACCCAGGCCTCGTGACCCGCGCGGCACTCTCGGCACTAGGCCTGCCCGACACCGACGCGCCCATTATCGACGAACTCGCCCGGGCCTCGGACCCCAACCCACTCGCGCGCCTCCTCGCCGACGCCGCTCTGCTCGATCTTGACAGGTACGCCACCGGGCGAGGACTGCGCTACTCGCGCGTCGGAACCACCCTCATGCTCGCGGCACCAAACGAACAACGCCTGGCCGACGCCATCGACACCGTCGCCGCCGCGGCCATCAATGCGGGCGCGCGCGTCACCGACCTCACGACCCAGTGTATTGACGATGAGAAAGCCCTCGCCAGCGTCGGCATCGACCCGTGGACCGCCAAGCCCAGCGACGAACCCACAGGCCAAGCCGACCGCATCCTCTACGTCGGTCGCGATGGCGCGCGCGTTCATGTCAAAGCGGGCCGCGTTCTCGTCGACGCGCCCGGCTCGCTGCCCGCGACATCCCTGCCCAAAACAGCGTCGCGTATCGTCTTGTCCGGAAACGTCGGCCTGTCCGCGGGCGCGCGCTCGTGGGCGATGCGCAGTGGCGTCGACGTCGTGTGCCTGTCGCGGCGAGGCTCCTACCAAGGCACCCTCATCGGTGCCAACGGGGAGCGCACGCTAGTCGGCTCCTCGCGCAAGTGGCCATCGTCGGTGACCATGAGCGGCGCGTCCGCCTGACCGCCAGCCTCATCGGCGCGAAAATCCGCGGTCAAATCCACGTCCTCACCCGCATCGCCCGACGCGACCGGGCCGTGCACGTCGCCGACACGACCGCGCACATGCACGCGTGGCGGCGCTCCCTCGCGGGCGCGCGCACCCTCGACGAGATCATGGGCATCGAAGGCGCGTGCTCCAACGCCTACTTCGACGCGCTCGCCGCGTGCGTGCCCGCCGACGTCACCTTCGACGGGCGCAGCCGACGCCCACCCCGCGACCTGCCCAACGCCGCCCTGTCCTACGGGTACGCGATCCTCCTGTCCGAATTCGTCGGCGCGCTGCATGCCGCTGGGCTCGAACCGTCACTCGGCATCGCGCACGCGCAAACTCCGGCCCGAACACGGCGTCGTCGAGGCCGAGGTCGGGGGAGTGTGGCTGGGCAGCGACGGCAAGAAAATCCTCGTCGACGCGTATGAGGCCGCCTGCCAGCGATCCGTCACCGGTGCGCTCCCCGGACACTCGGGGTCGTGGCGCAGACACATCGCCCACTCCGCGCAGATGCTGGCGCGCGCCATCGCCGACACCAAACGGCGCCTCCGCGTCGCCAAAACACTGGAATCCTGGGGCTACCGCATCCGAGAATCCGTATTCCAGCTCCGCCTCGACACAGCCACGCTGGCGCGCGTGCGTTCTCGGCTCACTGCCCTCATCTCCGACTCCGAAGACGTCATCCACATCTACCGCATTTGCTCATCCTGCGCCGACCGCGCCGACATACTCGGCGCGGCCATAGCGCTGGACGACGTGGGGTTGTGTCGGGGAGTGTGGTGAGGGCCTAGTGGGCGTGAGGTCTGTGCAGCCCAGGGCCTGGTTTGGGGGCCTTCCGTCGTGGAGCTTGCGTCGAAGAGTCGTCTGAAGTCACCGTTGGGCTGGAACCTTGAGAGGGAAGTGACTCACCCTTGGGTGCGCACAAAGACTGTGAAACACTATCCTCTTTGTCCTCTTCGAGGGTGAGGAACTTGAACCTGAACTCCTCATCTTTGATTCGGCTCTTCTCATACTCGGTGAAGTAGCTGATAACGGGCGAAAGGCCTTGCTTCTTGGGCTGGAAAGCGGAGGGGCTATACGAAACAGGATCCCTCTTTGCACCCTCGTCGATCTTCCACCCGTATGCAGAACGGACGAATGCGCGCACAGCCAGTGATGTTTGCTTGGAAATGGTGGAGGGAAGCGCTTCTTTGATGGAAGCCAGCTTCGCGTCAAGGCTCTTCTGCTCCTCGTCGGAACGCGTGGTCTCGTCACGGGTCAGCACCCCCTTTAGGTTTCGGTAGCTGCTTGCCAACGACCTAGATGTGACGAGCGTGAGAACCTCAGCGCGAATGCAGACTGCCCCGAGCCCCAGTGGCTTCCCTAATCCCAGATGGAAGAAACCGTACTCTCCCTCAGCCCGCTGAGAATGCGGGACGATCCTCTCTGGATCCAGAAGCCACAGGAGGACAGAGAGCTCTTTCGCGCTGAGCCCTTCAAAACGCAACGTGGACTCAAAGTTTGCTCCCGACGCGACGAAAGAGCCAACAAGAACTTCAGAGCTACTCAATGAGCTACTCGGCTGTTTGCCGCCGAGAACATCTGCTCCCCCGCGCGCTAGAAGGAAACGGTGGGTCGGGTATGTCTTTCTGATGAGGGAGTTCTGTTCAGTGAAGCACTCAGATCGTTCTGTCGCGAAGACTCCCGATCCGTCCACATGCCGTAGGTATGGCTGTGCTGTCCATGGTTTTGGTTCTGCTAAGATCGGGGGGATCCAACCCTCACCGCTGTTTGAGCGTTGAAGACATTCCGTTCCGACTTGTGGCACTAGGTGGGCGTTAGTCAAGTAGACTCTTCCTTTAAGAGCTGACGAATCAGTATCGCCTGGATCCTGAGCAGCAAACCCCCACAGGCGGTCGGCGGCAGAGGTCTCAGCAACTGACTGTGCAGGATTAACGTTCCCCCTTTCCGCTAGCCGTGATGGGGAGAGGCTTCCTGGAGTGGCTGAGCGGCCCAACTGGGAGAACGACAGTTCCCACTCTCCATTCTCGTGCTTTCGTGTAAAGACAGGTACGCCGGGCTCAGTTCCAGCCTCAGTAAGTAGAAATTCGTAGACATTCTCAGGGGTTAGATTCTTGCCCAGCTCTCTTTTCTTCCCATTGTGCTGAATGTGCTGGATTGCCCTATTGATAAGGGTGTGCTGAGCTCCTTTACTTGTGGCGGGATTGTTCGCAATGCGAGCCGCTTCCAGTACTGTGGCAACGAATGGACTATTAACGTCAAGCTGAATCGGTTTAGCCTTGGGAGTTCCCTTATCTGTGTAAAAGAGATATTCGTTGTACTTTGTGGTCATGAGCCTGTCTTTGGGCTTCAATTTGCCGGTATCGGGAACCTTTGTCAAGCGGACAATGTATCCGTCGCATTTTATCCTTATCGGCGTATATTCGTCCGGTGCTTTTGATTGGCAGAGTGCTATACCGTTGACGCTGGAGACAATTAGGTGTGATTTGTCGTGCCTTTCTTGCTTGAAGGCATCGAAGGAAGTTACTTTGCTGAGGTGTGGGGTGTGTTTTCTTAGAGTCGTAAGCATATTCTCTACTGCTGTTTTCTCGGCCTCCGAGTGCTTGATCCTGAGCTTCTCTTGCTTTTTGCCTCGTTTTACCATGCGGAATCCCCCAAGAATTGGCTGCTCGAAACCGGGAGGAGTAAAGGCTACTCCTGCATCGATCGAATCGGGCAGGAGGGCGCACTGCTGCAAGTGAATGCTCCACTGGGGCCCATTGTCTCCATGAGTTACTCGTAGAAATCCAGTTTTCCAGGGAGGGATGCCATTGTTGTGCCACCTTTGAGGATGGTCAGTTGTGTAACGGAACTGGGGCTGACGCTGATCGTCACCAAATACCCTGAATCTCGACTGAGTTACTGCCTCATAGGCGGAAGATAGGACTCCTTTGAGTGAAGTTGCTGGAATGATCGCTTCTGCATCACTGGTTGCTCCCTGAGGGTTTCCACTAACGGAGGGGACGACGAGCCTACCAGTCTCATCGCGGGAGGAAGTTATCAGTGGTGTCTTCGTTTCAATTGTGAGTTTGAGCGTTCCAGAGTAGGAATCCAAGTCAAGGTGGTCAAGGCACGGAGCGCTTCCGTCTGCGAAGAATGAATCGCCACTACGATGTGTTGGAATACCGTTGTATGCGTGATGAAAGGTGCTCATTGGGCCCACTCTCCCGTGAATAGCTGGTCGACTACGACCGTGTTTCCGTACTTATCCTCTTGTTGGATGAACTCGACTGCCGTCATCTGCTTGGTGGCGGTGTTTTCTTTGCTTTCGCCAGTCTGAACGGAGGTAGCCTCCGAGGCAGAATCCGCGTCACTGCCCTCTGCAGACTGGTGCTGCAGATAGATCACCTTGTGGAACCAACCGCTGACAGGTTTTGACTCCGAGGCTTCGGACGCTGCGTCGGGCGTATCCCTGGTGAGTGTCAGCTCAACGGCACCCACGCCGTTTACCCAACGGAACTCGTGAGCGAGCGTTGAGTCTGCGCTGTCACTGCTAATGACACGCCAGAAACGTATCTCATAAGTGTGTGAGTCATCGAAGCTTGGGGACTTTACATCCGGCACTCGGTGCGTACCGTTGGTTGTCCACACAATGCCGACGAACTCGTGGGCAGCAAATTTCGCATCGATATGCGCAGCGAGCGCACTAGCGTTATCGATTATGTGATTGGTGGTCGTTAGGTGGCAGGGGAGTAGGTTTGCTGCGCGACCGTGGTTATCGATATTTGTCTCAATCATTGCTCGTCGCTCTCATTAGGAGTGGAGGCCTCGTGTGTTGGTTCTTCAAGCTTTTGCAAACGTTCAGCCCAATCTTCATATGAGGGTTCTTTCTCTGTCTTGTTTATCAGATAGGCCAGAAGTGCTGTTGCGCCTCCGCGCGCATCGTCCTCACTGTTATCGTTGCGTTTCCACAAAATCGCTTCTGCTGGAGTATTTACGACCTGACCATCAGCGCCAGATAAGCGGAGGCTCGTTACCTCAACTTGGCCGTGGCCTCGGGTTGTCCTGCCTCCGAGGGGAAGTGTGCCCGCGCTGAGTTCCGCTAGGGCAATACACAGGAGACACCAGGACGCTCGGGCGAAGGGTAAACACTCGTTGAGTGATAGGCCCCCGATACCTGAGTCGGTCTTCACATACTGAAGAAGACGTGCGGTGTCAACCTCGATTACGATGTCATTCCACGTGGCGTGCGGATAGGTCACCTCTTTGAACAGCAGCCCTTCAACGACTCCTCCTGTCCACCGGTCGATTGCATTATGAGTGACCGTGACTGACGGTCCGGTATCCTTCGTCGTACAGTCTCGGACTCGAACTGCTCCACGGTATTCGGTGGTACCGAACATGTAGCGCACGAGCCGTGGCTCTTTGGCCAGTTGCTCGTGAATATCGATAGGTACCTGGTTGCCATCGCTATCTGCCTGAGTGAAGCTCTCGACCGGTGATGGGGGATTGTCGGCATACAGTACGGTCCGAGCGATCCGCGAGCACCTGGAGCGCAGTGCACCGCGAATTGATGTACCTGGGATCAACAGGGGAGCTGTAGTGTCCGTCGTGCTTTTGCCAGCAGTCTTAGCCCTGAGGGGATGTTGGTTATTTCCGTCATCTGACTGAGGGTCGTGTACGAACACACCGGTTGGCGAGTTCCAGCTGATCCGCACCTGCGTCGGTCGAATACGTTGAGCTGCAGAGCTCTCTTGATCGCCATCGGATTCTGAGCCCACCCACTTCCGAATCAGATTGATTGCAGTGTGCTCTGCCGATGTCACCTCCGGGCACTTCTCACCGAAGGCTGAGATTACGCTCGTCAGAATATTTCGCGCAAAGTCCGTACGAGCCTCGTGCACCTCGTGAGAATCTTCGGGGTGATCGGGCCCCTCGAAGGGAATCTCAACTGGTGACGTAGCGTCTCGCAATCCGATGAAAGATACTCGGGAGACATCGATGAAGCCGAGACCCCCGCCTGTCCCTCCTCCAAGAGGCAGGATTCCCTCGCAGAGGTCGGTGACGGCCATGGTCAGGAGAAGGATAGCTGCTCGCATGCGGATCTTGAAGCCTGGAAGCTCGTAATCCTTGTCTGATGACGAGGGGGCTGGAAGCACGAAACCACCAGGGTCCTGGCGAATATTTCGGCAGAGTTGGGCGTGGTCAACGTCGATCTGAATCGAATCCCATGTGGCATGCGGATACAGCAGCTCCGAATACAACGCTCCGTGGGCAGCGCTTCCGGTGACTCGGTCGATCGCGTTGCGTGTGAGCTTCAAAGGCTTATCCTTTTCCCCTTGTGTTGGGATATGCCCCTCGCAGTCGTGGACGCGGACCGCTCCCCGGTACTCGGTTGTCCCGAACAAGTAACGCACGAGGATCGGATCCGCGGCGAGCTGCTTGTGCACATCCTCCGGCATCCCGAGTTTGTCACAACCTTCGCTGTCACTGACGATGCTGCGAGCAATGCGAGAACAGTGGGACCGCAACGCCCCGCGGATCGACGTGCCCGGAAGTAGCAGCGAGGCCTTGTCCTCATGTGCGACTTTCGGATAAGTAGCATCCCCGTGATCGGCGCGATGCTTGTCATCGAGGTGCCAGTTGCGCAGTGGCGCTGCGGGTACCGTGTCTTCTTCCGAGGATTTGATGCCGTCGGGTTTGTTCATTCCGACGAACAACCCCGACGGAGCCTGCCACTGAATTTCGATGGTTGAACGTGAGGGGCGATAACTTGAGTGTTTATCTGGTGTCAGTTTTTTCGGTTCGGATAGGTCGAGTAACTGATCGAGTGTGTTCTTTAGCCCGCCCTTCTCCGATTGAACTACAGACTGAACACGGTACGTCGCAGTGCCGTTCAACTTGATACGGCCCCACCCAGATCCTGTCCTGCCGCCGAGGCTGATGAACTTGCCGCCGAGGAGTGTCACGATCGCTTGCAGGGCTTTCTCGACCAGCGTATGGGGCGCAGGAGGTGTCCCCTTTGTTTCCTCGCGCTGTGTTGTGGACTGTGCATCCTTGTTCTTTGTGGAGTCTGGGGCCGGATCCTGGGCCTCGGCGCTGACTCGGATCTCGAAAGTCGTGTCCACGGGCAGGTACTCGTACGCGAAAAGTGCGCCGTCTGCGGCCCCGCCGGTGGCGCGGTCAATGGCCGTGCTCATGCGGTGGGGGAGATCGCCTCTAGTGCGGTCCCACACCACGGCATGGTGGAAGGTGAGGGCGCTTGCCCGCAGCGGGAGAGATTCGTTGGTTCCGTCCCCATGTTGCTCTTTGCGAGTACCGACCTCCCGACGCATCTCACCTCCCCACAGGCTCTTGAGGTCTTCCTTGCTGAAGTCAAGCACATCCATGTGTTCTTCGAACGCGGCACGAATGGCTCCCTTGATGGAACGACCCGGCAGGATTGCCTCGCCCAGCCCATTGCGTACGAAAGCGTTCGGCTGCACAGTCCGGCCGTCCTCGTCGGTTATGGGGCGTTCAGGTACCTCATCGACGCCACCGGAGTGCAGCGCGGAAACGACGCGCACGGGGATCGTCAAGTCGTAGCGGTAAATGGTCATGAGACAGCCTCCGTTGGTGCTGTAAAGCTCTTACTCCTGGTCTTGAACAAGGGCAGCGTCGCTTCCGCCAGCAAGGGGGAGTCCACGAGGAACCGACCGTATCCCTGGGGCGTCAGCTCACCGACGCCGATATGTCCGAGTGTCTTGAGCGACTCAAGATCGTCCGGGGAGATACGCACTCGGATTACGGAACCCGCTTGGATCGCCAGCCGTGTGGCGCGAGGCGCGTTATCCCGCGGCGACCACGAGTCCACGCGCCGGTGTCGGATCGCAGTCAGAATCCGTTTGCGATTCTTGTCGTTCGAGTCCTGATCGGGGCGCGAATGAGGCTCGCCGTCAGTGCTCTCCCGAACGACCGTGACCGGAACGTTGGCCCGCCTGAAAGCAAGCTCCAGATCCTCAACGCTCCCGCCCAGCCCCAGAGCGCTCGACCGTGCGAGCACGTCGGACGTGAACCACAGAGACACAACCTCGGTGGATTCAGAGGACGAGGCCTGTGTTCCCTCATCGGTGACAGGACCCTCTACCGGGGGCGGGGTGCTTCCCACTTCGGTGAAGGTGCTGCCCACAGTGCAGCGGGCGCGTCCGAATGTGCCTGTGAGCTTGCGGGATCCGAGGAATGCTGGCTGCTCAGCAATGCCGAGGTCGAACGTCAGAAGTGAAGCTTCGGATGTAGCATCGGGGCTGCGAAGCTCACTCAGTAGTCGTTCCGACATGACAATCGAGGCGTGCAGTTTCAACCCGGCGGGCAGAGCACGCACCAGGAACAGCTGTCCATCTTTCGCTGCGCCCGTCTCCGAATTGATCGCCGTCGACTGTCGACCAATCAGCGAGGGCTTCCCGATCCACCCCGTGACGGGAGCTCCGTTCGATTTAACGAATAGATAGCTGCCACGCGTGGGGATCGTGTGGTCTCCACATACCTGATCGTCGATGGGGATATGCCTGTTGAAGAGCGTGCGGGGTTGTTTGTCCTCGTGAACCTTCTCATTCTCCAGAACGAAAGGAACGGGCAACCCGGCCACCTCCTTGTAAACCGGAAGTGCATCACTGATACGCAGGTCACCGCTGACGATAGCGGATTTCACGACGTCACTGTCCGGATATTTCTTGCGCAGGAAGTTGTGCAGCCACGGGACCAACACGGTTCCGCGCAGGAAGTCCAACGACCGCACCTCGTTCGAGAAGGGGACCTCGTAGGAGACAACCGGAGTGTCAAGAACGACGTCGAGGGTCGTTTCATACCAGGTCGTGCTGCCGGACTCCGACTGCTGAAGGCAGGGCATTGCGATGTCTTGGGGGCTGTTCTCCGGAAGATTCGGCGCGTCTGGGTTCGTATCCAAACATTCACAGGTGAGGCTCCGCAGTCGATTTGCGACGGTCTTGACGTCTTCCGACGAGTATGTGGGGCTGTCGTTATCTTGGTTCGTCAGGATTCGTTTAAGCGCGTCGGCGGCTTTCGCATCCTGTCGGCCGATTTCCACGTAGTCCTTATCGCTGACCACGACCGTGCACTCGCCGTCGCCTCCGCTGCGGCCTGAGCCGATGCCTCGGACCATGAGGCCAGCGACCCCCAGGAGGAAGTGCGCGGCCTTGATCGTCGCCGGATCGGAGATCTCGGCCCCGGCCTCGTCGATGAGGGTGAACGTGCCCGTGAGGACGCCGGGCGCCGCCCGCTCCGTAAAGCGCAGGAACTGGTCACGCGCCGTCCCCGTGGTTGGGTCGATGGACAGGGATACCGTGTCGTGGACCGGGATCGCCGAGGCCGAGGCCGGGGCCGCGTCCGAGAAGATCACGTGGCGCGGGTGGGGGTCAGAGCCTTGCTTGCCGTCGGGGTTCTGGCCGAAGAGCCACAGGGCGAAGCCGGTCCACTTCCCCTCTTCCGCCCCATCGAGGGCCCTCGCCGCCAGCATCGCCTGCTCGCGCAGGACACCCGTGATGACCGTGCCGCGCACGACCGGTTTGTCGCCGGAACGCTCAATTTTTGAGTGTGTGCGTCCCGCGTGGCCTACGCCCGTGGACACTCCCCAGTCGGACGTGAACACGATAGTCATGTGGCCGCTCGCGGTAGGAGAAGTGGTAGGTGAATCGGTGGTCACTTGGCACCTCCTTCGGTGGAATCGTCTGCTGTTTCCTGGAAGCCAGCGCCGTCGGTGCCCTGGCCGATTCGAGAAGCGAGGTACCCGTCAGGCAAGTTCTCAGACAGGTCGATGAGGTCCAGGAGCCACTTGATCTGCTCGAGGGCCTCGCCAGCTTCATCGGAACTCGACGAATGAGGCGGGAGTAGCTTCAACTGTTTGGCGAGGCGTCCAGCACTGGGGGCATTCTGTAGCGCGTAGTCCCACTCTGTTGCAGCCTTCTCTCCCTCTCCTTCCGCGAGGAGCTTCACGATGCGGTTCGCGCGGGCACGCGGGAACGGGTCGCCGGTGGTCTGCGTGGGGTCGTCCGGTTTCTTGCCGTCGAAGGCCGCGACCGTGCGGAGAATCTGAACCCACCAATCTTTGGGGGACATGTCGGCTTCGGCCATGATCCTGTCCTGGGCGTAGTGGCCGATCAGGAATGGGCGCTGGGTGCGGCCCTTGTACTCGTCCAGCGTGTCGTCCGGGTCGAGGACCGTTGCGTCACGTAGGACATGGAAGTCGATCGTCGAACAGGGGACCGTATCCTTCTTCTTGCCGAGCTTCTTCCCGCGCGACACCATGCCCTCCGCCAGGTCGTAGGCGATATGGAAGGGGAAGTTACGCCCCACGATGGCCACACCCGCCGAAGCCGTCAGGGATCCGGGTTCTTGAATGATGTAGTCGTTGATCTCGAAGCGAGCCCGCTCTGGCGCGTCGGCCTTTTTCCCTCCAGCAATAATGGCGAGAACTGACAAAAGATCATCGTCCTTCGTGAGTTCCTCGTAATGGTGGATGTAAGCCTCTGCGAAGGGAATCGCGTAGCGTCCGTCCGTGTAGACCGTGACGTCGTCGCCGCCGACCAGCACGGGAACCACAGGAGGTCCCGGAAGTTCGTCTTCACTCGCGATTTCTGTGACCTTTTCCCAGGCCTTGGCTACCGCTTGCTTGACGACCCCGTCGAGGCGGTAGTTCACTTCCATGACGAACCATTGGAACCGGCCTTCATCAATGTCGCAGGGGTTATCTTTGTGATTATACGCTGGTTCTTCGAGGGAATCGAGGTGACAGCAGACCCCTTTGAATGCCTCGCCGAGGTCACGCATGATCGCGCCCACTCCGTTCCCGTCAATGTGAATCACGCCGACGGATGACAGCTCCGGAACAGCCTTGGCGGCGTTGCTCTCATCGGGAGTGTCCTGGAATGCCTTCTCCAGCTGAAATGGGTCCTCGTACAGGTTGGAAATTGTACCCTCGGGCTTCTCCGAAGTGTGCTGGCGTTTGACGACATCTTCAAGCTGGAGGCGACGCGCCGAACGCGACCATGCGCGCTTGACGCGAGAGGGGAGCGACAGGGAACGTCCCTTGTCGTTTCCTGTCTGTGTTGGAAGCTGCTTCTCCTTATCCGCCAGGATTGGAACACCCAGTTCTTTCGCATACTCCCGGATGTTTCCTTCGTCCTCATCGGTGAGCGGGGTTGAGGCAGGGAGAGCCGATTCTTCGGCTCTTTGAAGGAACGGGAACTGCGGGAAGCGCGTCGCCGCCGGGCGGCGGTTCAGCGAGTACTCCAAAAAGACACGATCAAGCTCTTGCAGGTCGTCCGCATCTACCGTGTTGGATGTCGCCTGGATGAAGACACCCGTGACGTCGAGGCCTGGGGCGTCGGTGAGGGCTCGGAGCGTGACCTCTCGGATCAGTCGCTTCGCTAATTCCTTTGGATCGCCATCAGTCTCGGTGAGTCGGACGATCACCTTGCCGGATGAGTCGGAGACCCAGAAAGAGGTTGGAAGAGGCTTTTGCTTGAGGAGCTTTTCAGCTTCCTCCTTAACCCAGCGGGACAGCAGGGTGATTTCAAAGGACGCGCCAATCTGCTCACGCAGGCGAGGAGACGAGAAGATGAAGGGCTGATTGCTGTTTGTCTGCAGCATGACGAGGCAACTTGTCATGGTCGGTTCCTCCCTACTCATCATTGCGCGGAGGCAAGGTTATCAGGAGTGAGAAAATGTCTGTCAATAGTCTTCCCGCTTGATTTACGACAGCAGTGAAGGGGCGTTTGAACGGATTTGTATCCCACTTATGTATTTCTGGAATCAACTTATTCTTCTCATCTGGATCCTTAAGGGATCCAAGGGGGCATAGAACAATTAGCCCAGTGACTGCTTCATCGCTATTGTTCGCCTTGATGTCAGTTTTGACTCTTTCGTCATGGCCAATTGTGGAGAGTGTTTTGGATAGTAGCTCGGCTTGTTGGTCTGAGATCGGGGCGTAATTTGTGCCCGTAAAACAAAGTATTACTAGATCATACTTAGTGAAGTTGTCGGAATTGTGTGCCTGCTCGGGAACTGTTCTATTGGCTGAGATGTTTGTGATGTTCTTCTTGTCAAATAGTTGTGAATAGTGTAGCTGGGCCTCGACGTTGTCGCATTCCTCTTTATCGCCTGCTAGGAGTATTCTTTTATTCTTGAGTCCGTAAAAAACGCGGCCTTTGAGTTTAAGTAACCCTTTGCCGACTGTGTCGACAACGAAGTATCCGGGAATTAGTGCAGCTAGTGTGTATGATGCTGGAAGTGCGAAGCTGGTTGTGAATTCTTCGGTTGTTGAGTGAAAGAATCCGTAAACTAATAGGCCTATCGCGACCAGAGCAATTGAGCTAAGAATGATTGGCTTTCTGTGCTTTTGGTGCCATGGAAGTGCTTTGTCTTGTTGCATTCTTGTCTTTCCTCTCTTATGCGGCCACAGCGTCTATGACGCCCATGCCGAAGCTCGTGTGCGAGCCGACGTTCGTGTATGCGGACAGTGCCATGAGGCGCGAGAAGATGCGGGTCGCTTCGGCCCCCTCGACGCCGCTGATGCGCAGGTGGCCCTCGTGGGCCGGGATCTGGCGCGAGCTGAGGCGACCGTGGCCTGAGTTGCGCGGCATCGCCAGTGACACCGTGGATGAGTGTGTGAAATCCTGGGTTGCCAGCACGTTCGCCATGGCGTAGCGGTCGATGCGTGGGGGAGCGAGCCTCCGATTCCATGTCCACCAGCGCTGCTGCAGGCTCGTCGCAATCGTCGCCGGAGATAGGCTCGGCACGTGATGCCCCTTCGATGAAAACGTCGTCGGCGTGACCAGGCGTATCTCCCACGCGGTGTCCTGGTCCCGCTCCGCCAGCTCCTCCCAGGATGCCTGGTTGATGATCTGTCCCTCGGTCGCAATCAGCACGGCGTCGTCCTCGGTGCCCGCGCCGAGGCGCATGACGCCTCCCCACGACAGCCATGCGTCCAGCGTGTCGACCAAGCGATCATCCAGGAAACGCACCTCTACGCCGAACGTGGACTCTGAGTGGCATAGCTCCCCGAGTGAATACGGTTTCACGCTGCCCGCGCCGTGCGGTGGCCGGTGCGCCAGCGTCGGGAACTGGGAGGCCCTGGCCGGGCTGATACCCGGCGGTAAGTCCAACACTGCTGACAGGGCGGCATGAAGCCGCCTAGGTGTGGCTGGCACCCCCTCTGGAGCGTCAAAGCTCACGTAAACGGATGTCGGCATCGGTGCCTCCCATCACTCGTGTGTGACTGTCGTCTCTGACGGTAGCATAGAATGTCTGACAGATCATGTCCAACTGTCAAGTGTCTCGCCTAGCTGGTCAATGCGTATTTAAAAGAGCTTTTCTGCATGATAGGCCCCTTAAGTATCATTATTTATTTCAATTGGTGAACAACTGTCTAGCGCATTGTTGGATTCATCTGCGGATTTGGGGGCCAGGAACTGCTGCGAGCCTGCCGCCCATCGTCAAGAATGCTCGAATCCCTACCTGCCGCCACAAATTAGGTCAAGACTTCTTAAAATGTGAAACCCCTCTGGGAGGTTTGTCAGGAACCTTGAGATGATTGACACTATGGCGCGTTGTCTGGACTGACCAGGGGCCGCGTCTCCGTTAGCACAGCAGCACAGAAACGAGGAACTCTGATGCACCAACGCTCATGGAAGACCCTCATCGCGGGAGGAGCCGCCCTCACGGTCGGCTTAACCCTCACCGCGTTCGGAGCGCCCTCCCACGCAGAAGGCGTCGCCGGAATCACCTCCGAGGCGCGCGCCCAGGACGAGGTCATGAACTACGCGGTCAACCTGCCCGCCACCGCCTCGCGCTACGACTTTAACGCGGCCGTCTCCAAGGCCTCGGAAAATGGCGTGGTCCTGGCCCAATACCCTGAATTCAACTCCTTCTTCGTCCAGTCGGTGAAGGCAGCCTACGCGCCCGACCTCGGCAAGAGCCTCGTGGCCGCAGGCATCTCCTACGACTCCATCGGCCCCACCCGCTACAAGACCGTCACGGGTGACGAGGTCCGTACCGAGCAGCCCACGAAGACCGACGCCGAAGCGAACGCCGTCAACGAGGCCGCCGCCGAGCACGAGACCGGCCTGTCCGCCGACTCTCAGCTCAACGATTTCACCCCCGACGAGGGCGACGCCAACGCCTGGGGCCTGTCCGCCATTGGCGCGGTCGAAGCCCAGACGGTCGACGTTCCCCGCGCGGCAGTCACCGTCGCCGTCATGGATACCGGCATCGATCCCGATCACAAGGATCTGAAGGACCGCATCGACGCTTCGCGCTCGGTCGGCTGCCAGGTCAACGGCATCCCCAACCAGGACCCTTCGGCCTGGAAGGATGACCACTACCACGGCACGCACGTCGCCGGCACCATCGCGGCCTCGCACAACGGATACGGCGTGGACGGCGTGGCACCCGACGCGACGCTGATCGCCATCAAGACCTCGAACAAGGCCGGCTCCTTCTACCCCGAGTACGTGGCCTGCGCCTTCGACTGGGCGGCCGAGCACAACGTCGACGTGTCGAACTCCAGCTACTACATGGACCCCTACGCCTTCTGGATGCCGAACGAGGCTTCCCAGGCCGCGGGCCTCGAAGCGGCCTCGCGCGCGGTGCACTACTCCAAGGAGCACGGCGTCGTTAACTTCGCCGCCGAGGGCAACTCCGACGACGACCACGACAACCCGACGATCGACAAGGATTCCCCCAACGACGTTGAGGGTGCGGCCGTCGAGCGTAACGTCGCGGGCGGCATCGACGTCCCGGCCATGCTCAACGATTCGGTCCTGTCCGTCTCCGCGCTGAAGCTGCCCACCGGTGCCGACCCGGCCACCGCGAAGCTCGAGCGCGCCGGGTTCTCCAACTACGGCAAGAACTCGGTCGACGTGGCCGCGCCCGGCCAGCGCATCTGGTCCACGATGCCCACCTGGGAGAAGGACCCACCGTTCGGCTACCTGTCGGGCACGTCCATGGCCTCCCCGCACGCGGCGGGTGTGGCCGCGCTGGTCAAGGAGATCCACCCGGATTACACGGCCGATGAGGTCATCGCGCTGGTCAAGAAGCAGGCCGGCTACACCTACGACCGCCTCGCCGAGCCGACGGACGGCAAGGAATACCGCGGCGCTGGCCTGGTCAACGCGCTCGACGCGGTCCTGAAGGATCAGCCCAAGCCCGTCATGGGCAGCGTCGAGTACTCCTACGACGGCGGCACCGACTGGCGTCCGCTGGCCGACGCCCACGTCGCAGGCATGATCTACGTGCGCACCACCGTCACCGGCCCGGTCACCACGGCCACCATGAAGGTCGAGGACCAGGATCCCGTGACGGTTGAGGGCACCGGCGAGTTCACCGGCAACCAGGTCGTCCTGCTCGGCGGCCCCTACGACACCAGCAAGCTGCCCGCCGACGAACCCTTCGCCTCGGTCACCGTGACCGCGGAGGGTCGCAACAAGGACGAGCGCGCCGATGACGACGTCGCGGACGACGTGCACTTCCACGTCGATGCATCCGCTCACGAGGGCGGCGCGTGGGTGAACGACCCCGCGGGTTGGAAGTACTGCTACACCGACTCGACGTGCGCGAAGGGTCCGCTCGCCATCGGCGCGGACAGCTACTACTTCGACGAGAACGGCATCCTGGGCGCCGGCTGGGTCAACTATGACGGTGCATGGCACTGGCTGGGCACCTCCGGTCGCATTGCGACCGGCTGGGCCAAGGTTGCCGACGCCTGGTACTACATGGACAACTCCGGCGCGATGACGACGGGGTGGACGCAGGTGCGCGGCTCCTGGTTCTACCTGGCGGACTCCGGAAAGATGGCCACGGGCTGGACGAAGATCGGCGACTCCTGGTACTACTTCCAGGAGTCGGGCGCGATGGCGACTGGCTGGGTTAACGACGGTGGCACCTGGTACTACCTGAACGAGTTCGGCCAGATGGTGACCGGCCGCGTCCAGATCGATGGCACGTGGTACACCTTCGACAAGTCGGGTGCCTTGCGCCGCTGAGCCGCCACTGACGAGGCCGTGGCCCCTTCCCCGGTCACGCGTCCTCGCGCTCTCCTGAGAGCATGAGAAAGCGGGCGGGTCCGAACGTATGGTTCGGACCCGCCCACTCATATGTTCCAGAGTGAGGAAGGGGCTTCGGGCACTCGAAGCGCCCTAGCCTCGCTCCGGTGTTCAGCCCAGCGAATCGAAGAGGACCTGCAGGCCCTCCGTCATGGTCGGGTGTGCGACCGGGAGGAAGCGGAGCTGCTCGTAGGTCAGGCCACCGGACATCGCGAGCTGCACGGCGGTAATCACCTCGGAGACGTTCGGGCCGATCAGCGTCGCGCCCAGGATCTGGTGCGTGTTCGCGTCCACGACGGCCTTCCAGAAGCCCTCGCCCGCGTAACGCAGCGTCTTTGCGCGCGGGATCGCGGCCGTCGGAACCTTCGCGATGCGCACGTCGAGGCCGGCCTCGCGTGCCTCGCCCTCGGACAGGCCGATGCGGGCCAGCTCGGGGGTGGCAAACACGGCGTAAGGGATCGTGCGGCCCTTCGTGGTGGTCGTCGGATCGTCCAGTGACGTGCCGGAAAGCTGCGCGCGGATGATACGGAAGTCCGACCAGGACGCGTGCGTGAACATAGGGGTGCCCGCGCAGTCGCCGGCCGCCCACACGCCCTCAGCCGAGGTGCGCAGGTGCTCATCCACCGCGACGAAACCGCGATCCGTCAACTCAACCCCGGCCTCGTCCAGGCCGATGCCGTCCGTGTTGGGCACGCGACCCACGGCCACCAGGACCGCCTCGGCGGACACCGTGGAGCCATCCGTGAGCGTCAGCGTCGTCGTGTTGCCCTCGCGCGAGGCCGACGCCGCGCGGCCGCGCACGATGCGCACGCCGACGGCCTCAAGGCCAGCCTCAACGACGCGGGCGGCGTCCTCGTCCTCGCGCGGCAGCACGTGCTCCCCCGAGGAGATGAGCGTAACGTCGACGCCGAAGGTCACCATCATCGATGCGAACTCCACGCCGATGTAGCTGGCACCGATAATCGCCAGGGAAGAAGGCAGCTCCTCCAGGCGCAGAATCTCCTCGTTCGTCCACGCGCCAGACTTCCACAGGCCGGGGATCGCGGGACGCGCCGGGCGCGAACCCAGGTTGATGAGGACGCGCTCGCCGCGGATCGTGCGCTCGCCGCCCCCCTCAAGCGCGATTGTCACCGTGCGCTCGCCCGTGAAACGAGCCTCGCCGCGGATGAAATCCAGGCCGGGGGCCGCGAACATCTTCTCGTGCGCGGCCACCATGGCACCGACGATGCCCTCCTTGTGAGCGCGGAGCTTAGCCAGGTCCACGCGCGCGCCCTCGGTGCCGACGATGCCGAAGGCCTCGTCCGTGCGGGCGTCGCTCAGGCGACGAGCCGAGTTGACCAACGACTTCGTGGGGATACATGCCACGTTAATGCAGGTGCCGCCGACGAAACGCCGCTCCACCATGGCGACCTTCCAGCCGGCCTTCGCGCGCTCCATCGCGAGGGACTTGCCGGCCTTGCCGCCGCCAACAACCAGCAGGTCGACGGTCTCGATTGCGTTCGTGGACATGTTTCTCCTTCAGTTAGTGAGGTGATACTTATCAGAACGACCGCGCGGCGGATCTATTCCACAGGGTGAACATCCCGGGCGTGTCGCTTCTCACCCGCAAACAGCGAGATACCAGTCGATTGGCTGTTGTATAGGAGCACTGTGTCATAGTGTGGTCCTGCCGGTCGTTGAAAGTGCCTCCGGCATGCTTGAATAGAGCCATGAGGGCTCTAGAAATTGGTGATTTCAAAGAGGATGTAGGAGCCGCGCTCGCGCGGGCCTCATCCGGGGAAGTCGTCACGCTCACACAAGAAGGCCAGCCGGTCGCCGAGCTTGGCCCTGTGCGCATGTCGACGTACCAGCAGTTGCGCGACTTGGGTCTCGAGCGCCCCGCCATGGCGGACCTCGACACCTACCAGATGCCGTCCAAAAACCTCCCTGACGGGCGGGGCATCGTCGGCAAACTGCAGGACTGACGAAGTTTGTCACCAGGCTCCATGTGCTACCGTGTAGCACATGGAGTCCGTTGGTATTCGCGAACTGCGTCAAAACGCCTCCCAGGTGGTGGCCAGGGTTGCCGCCGGCGAGGTCATCACCATCACTGATCGTGGCCGCCCGGTCGCGCAGATGAGTCCCCTTGCGAACTCGTCGATCGAGCGCCTGCGTGAGCGCGGGCTGATAACCCCCGCCACTCGGACCTTTGAGGAGTACTGCGCGTCGACCAAGCCGACAACAGGGCCTCCGCTCAGCCCGGTTCTCCAGCAACTGCGCGATGAAGAACGTTACTAATGGCGCTCTACTTCGACACGTCGGCGCTGGTCAAGCTCATCATTCCCGAGGAGGGGACCGAGGCGCTCGAGACATTCATCAACCGCGCCGACTGCGGCTTATGGACCAGTGAACTCTCACGCACAGAACTGATGCGCGCGTGCGTACGCCGGGGAGCGGATGCCTCGCAGGTGCGTCAGCTTCTGTGGAGTTTTTCCACGCTGACCTTCGACACCGAGATGTTCGACCTGGCGGGGAGGCTCCTACCCGTGGAGCTGCGCAGCCTCGACGCGTTGCACCTGGCCGCCGCGCTTTCGATTGGCCGCGATCTCCAAGCCATCGTCACCTACGACAAGCGCATGGCGGACGCGGCGCGCAAGAGCGGAATTCCCGTCGAGTCACCGTGCTGACTCGCTTCCGCCTCCGAGTCACGCTTCGTGTGCCCGCGCGCACTTTCCGTTAGCTCCGCCGCTTGGCCCGGTTCGTGGGCTCCGCGTGCAGTGGATCCTCGGGCCACGGGTGCTTGGGGTAGCGCCCGCGTAGCTGCGCGCGCACGTCCCGGTAGGGTCCCGCCCAAAACGACGTCAGGTCCGAAGTGACCGCCGCGGGCCGACCCGCCGGATCCGTCAGGTGCAGGACCAAGGGAACGCGCCCATCCAGCAGGCGCGGCGTGTCCGTCCACCCGAACGCCTGCTGCACGCGCAGGGTGAGCACCGGGTGTGCACCGCTCCAGTCAATCGGCCGCGTCCCTCCGGAAGGAATCGGGAGTTTCTCGGGTGCCAGCTCATCCAGACGTGCCGCCTCTGGCCACGGCAGCAGCGAGCGCAGCACGTCCAGCATCGACACCTGAGACAGGGGAGTGCCCGACGCGAGGCGTCGCCCCCACGGAGCCAGCCACTGGTGCGCGCTGCCCGCCAAGGCCTCGTCCGACACGTCCGGCCACGGCTCGCCAAACGCGTTGTGGAGCGCGCGCATGCGCTCCCTCAGGGACGAGGCCTCCTTCCCCCAGCCGAGTTCGCCGAGTCCGCGGGAGGCCAGGTGCTGCGCCACCAGCGCGGTCGCTTCCTCGTCGCCCAGGGCGCGGGCGGGGGAGGAAGACAGGGGGATCGCGCCGAGGCTGCGCGTGCGCGTCGCGCGCAGCACGCCCTTGTCGATCGACGCGTCCATGCGGGTGGCCAGGAGAGCCGAACCCGCCGCCAAAGCATCCTCCTCGCTCAGCGGGACGGCGGCGAGGATGCGTGCGTGGCGCGAGGCCGGGGCGCGGTCAATGGAGGCGACCGCCAG
>NZ_ALCA01000007.1 GCF_000278725.1 Actinomyces sp. ICM47
CACGGCGTGCACCGGGACGCCGTCGACGCGACCGCCTCGGCTGCCCAGTTCGTCCATCTCGGTGGCGTCGGGCATGTCGCCCAGGCCAGCCTCGGCGCGTGCGCGAGCGATGCCGCGCGCGGTGGCCACCGCCGTGCCCGAGGGGGCGTCCACCTTGCCCGGGTGGTGCATCTCGATGACCTCGGCGGACTCGAAATAGGGGGCGGCCATGGCAGCAAACTTCATGGCCAGCACCGCGCCCATCGCGAAGTTCGGGGCAATCAGAACAGCGCGGCCCGCCTCCTGCGCATGAGTGCGCACGCGCGCGTAGGACTCCTCGGTCCACCCCGTCGTGCCCACGACGACATCCACACCGGCGTCAAGGAGCGCGTGCACGTTCGCCTCGGTGACTCCGGGAACCGAGAAGTCGACGGCGACCTGCGCGCCGTTAACGGTTTTCTTGGTGATCGGATCACCTGCATCCAGCTGAGCGACGACCTCCATATCGGGGGCACCGGTCACGGCCGCCACGACGGTGGAGCCCATGCGGCCCTTAGCTCCGGTCACTGCCACGCGAATCATCATTGTCTCCTTCTGAAAGGGTTGCTTAGTGTCAAGGCTATGCCCCGCACCCGGGCAGCGGGCGGGGATTCTCACGACTCAGTCCTGGGGCAGGACCAGCGCGCGGCAGTCCAGTTTGGCGATAAGGGAGGCGGCCAGGGCGCGAACGTCATGCGCGCCCACCGAGTCGAATTCGGCCAACGACTCGTCGATGGGACGGTAGCGCCCGACGATCTCCGAGCGGCCCAGTCGCATCATGCGCGACCAGTTGTCCTCCAGGCCCAGGACGACGCCTCCGCGGACCTGCCCGCGCACGCGCGTCATCTCCTCCTCGGTCGGGCCGTCCGCGGCCAGGTCCTCCAGCTGAGCGCGCATGATGGCCTCGACCTCGTCGACATTGTCGGGGCTGCAGCCCGCGTACATGCCGAAGGTACCCGTGTCGGAGTAGGCGACGTCGTAGGCATAGGTCGTATAGGCCAGGCCACGCTTTTCGCGCACCTCCTGGAAGAGGCGCGAGGACATGGACCCGCCAAGGATCGAGAGCAGCACACTCATCGTGGGACCCAGCGGATCGGTGGCCGACAAGCCTTCACAACCGATGAGGACGTGCGCCTGCGTGACGTCGCGCTGTCGCGTGATGTCCTTCTCGTGGTCGGCGATGGGCGTCGCGGTCGTTGATCGACGAGGCCGGGGCGCGGCCGCGCTCGCGTGATCCCAGGGGGACGCCTCCAGGGCGGCCTGGACGCGCTCGACGATATGGTCGTGGTCGACGTGGCCGGCGGCTGCGACGATGAGCGAAGAGGGCGAGTAGTGGGACTGGTAGTGATCCCACACGTCAGAGCGGCCGACCTCGCGGATCGCCTGGGAGGTGCCGCCGACGGGACGGCCGATGGGGCGGTCACCGTGGACAGCCAGCTGGAAAGCCTCGTGAACGGTTTCCGTAGGCGAGTCCTCCCCCATCGCCAGCTCGTCGAGGATGACGCCGCGCTCCATCGCGAAATCATCCTCGTCCAGGCGCGAGTCGGTGACCATGTCGGCCAGCGTCTCGATCGCCATGTCCAGGTCGGCGTCGCGAACGCGCGCCCAGTACGCGGTGTGCTCGCGGGCAGTCTCGGCGTTGGACTCGCCGCCGACGCTGTCGAAGGCGACAGCGATGTCGAGAGCCGAGCGCCTATTCGTGCCCTTGAAGAGGAGATGCTCGAGGAAGTGAGTAGATCCCGCCGTGCGCGGTCCCTCATCACGCGACCCCACAGGTACCCACAGGGACACGCCTGCACTCTTCGTCGCGGGAATCGTCTGGGTCAGCACACGCGTCCCAGCACCCAGGATTGTGCGCTCGATGCGCGTGTCACCGTCCTCGATGGACAGGCGGGACTCGTCGAGCGGCAGCGGCTTAGGCGTCATTCTTCTCCTCTTGCGTCCCCGCGGGCCGGGGATTGGCACGAAACGTTCACAGTGTAGCCGTACAAGGGCTGGTGGCCGGGCGGAGCACGCGCTCCATCCCGGCCACCGGTCACTTCAGCTATCGGGAGCTACTCACTCCTCAGACGCGCCTTCCTCACGCTCGTCGTCGCGACGACGACGGGTGCGGGTGCGGGGACGGCGCTCGCGGCGCTCAGAACGGTCACGGCGCTCGCGACGCGGCTCGGAAGACTCACCCTCGGGGACCTCCAGCTCGCCAGCATCGCCGTCGATGACGGCGTGCAGGCTCAGCTTGCCGCGGTCGCCGATCTCGTTGATCTCGACCTCGACCTGCTGGCCGACCTGCAGGACGTCGTCCACGGAGTCGATGCGCTTACCGCCCACGAGGCGACGGACCTGCGAGATGTGCAGGAGACCGTCCTTACCGGGGGTCAGCGACACGAAGGCGCCGAACGACGTGGTCTTGACAACCGTGCCGACGAAGCGCTCGCCGACCTCGGGCATCTGCGGGTTCGCGATCTGGTTAACCATCGTGCGGGCGGCCTCGGCGGAAGCCCCGTCGGAAGAGGCGATGTAGACGGTGCCGTCGTCCTCGATGGTGACGTCAGCGCCGGTCTCGTCCTGAATCTGGTTGATCATCTTGCCCTTGGGACCGATGACCTCGCCGATCTTGTCGACGGGAACCTTGACGGTGATGATACGAGGAGCGTTCGGGCTCATCTCATCCGGGCCGTCGATCGCCTGGTTGATCAGGTCGAGGATCGCCAGGCGGGCGTCGCGTGCCTGGGCCAGCGCGGCGCGCAGCACCTGGGAGTCGATGCCGTCGAGCTTGGTGTCCAGCTGCAGGGCCGTGATGAAGTCACGGGTACCGGCAACCTTGAAGTCCATGTCGCCGAAGCCGTCCTCGGCACCCAGGATGTCGGTCAGGGTGACGGCCTTGAACTGACCATCGACCTCACCGGTCATGAGGCCCATCGCGATGCCCGCGACGGGGGCGCGCAGCGGCACGCCAGCCTGGAGGAGGGACAGGGTCGAGGCACACACGGATCCCATCGAGGACGAGCCGTTAGAACCCATGGTCTCGGAGACCTGACGGATCGCGTAGGGGAAGTCCTCGCGCGAGGGCAGGACGGGAACCAGCGCGCGCTCGGCCAGGTCACCGTGGCCGATCTCGCGGCGCTTCGGGGAACCGACGCGGCCAACCTCGCCCGTGGAGAACGGGGGGAAGTTGTACTGGTGCATGTAGCGCTTGGAATTGATGGGCGACAGGTTGTCGATCTGCTGCTCCATGCGCAGCATGGCCAGGGTGGTCACGCCCAGGATCTGGGTCTCACCGCGCTGGAACAGGGCGGAGCCGTGCACGCGGGGCAGGACCTCAACCTCGGCGGAGAGAGAACGGATCTGGCGCGGGGTACGGCCATCCATGCGGATCTCTTCACGCAGGGTGCGATTACGGATCGTGGCCTTCTCGAGCGAACGGAACGCGGCCTTGAGGGCCTTCTCCGACTCGGGGAAGCGCTCAGCAAGAGCCTCGAGCATCTCTTCCTTGACGGCATCCACGGCCTCGTCGCGGGCGAGCTTGCCCTCGGTCAGCAGCGCCTGAGCGACCTTCTCGGCGGCGTATTCCTCAACAGCGGCGTATTCCTCGTCGGTGTAGTCCAGGAACAGCGGGAAGTCGGCGGTCTCCTTGGAGGCCTTCTCGGCGACCTTGATCTGAGCCTCGCACAGCGCCTTGATGAAGGGCTTTGCAGCTTCGAGGCCGTCGGCCACAACATCTTCGGTGGGAGCGGTAGCACCAGCCTGAATGAGATCCCACTCGTTCTTGCCGCCGCCGGCCTCGACCATCATGATCGCGACGTCTTCGGAGCCGTCCTCCTTGGTGACGATGCGGCCCGCGACAACGATGTTGAACACGGAACGCTCGAGCTCGCTCCAGCGCGGGAACGCGACCCACTGGCCGTCGATCAGGGCCAGGCGAGTACCACCGATCGGGCCGGTGAACGGCAGGCCAGCGATCTGGGTGGACATGGAGGCGGCGTTGATCGCCAGAACGTCGTAGGCGTCATCCGGGTCGATCGTCAGGACGGTCTCGACGACCTGAACCTCGTTACGCAGGCCCTTGACGAAGCCGGGGCGCAGCGGGCGGTCGATGAGGCGGGCGGCCAGGATGGCCTCGGTGCCCGCGCGGCCTTCGCGGCGGAAGAAGGAACCGGGGATGCGACCCGCAGCGTACTGACGCTCTTCAACGTCAACGGTCAGCGGGAAGAAATCGAACTGATCCTTGGGGTTCTTGCCAACGGTCGTGGCCGACAGAACGGTGGTGGAATCATCCAGGTAGGCCAGAGCAGAGCCGGCGGCCTGCTTGGCGAGACGGCCGGTTTCGAAGCGCACGACGCGCTTGCCGAAACGGCCGTTATCGATAATCGCCTCTGCGGCGATGATGTCAGAGCCTTCCATCATGGGGCGTTTCTCCTTGGTTTGTTGGTGTCGCGCTCCACTTCGGCCTTCGATCGAAGCCCACGGATCAACTCTCCGGAGGCCACTGTCGAAAACCGGCGGCTTGCGCGCGAAAAATAAACGGCGTGCCCGAGGCGGGCGTGTGAAAACCGGCCCGTCTCCGTTATGGGAGGCGGGCCGGCCCAAAATCAGCGGCGCAGGCCGAGACGCTCGATGAGCGAACGGTAACGCTCGATGTCGATGTCAGCCAGGTAACCCAGCAGGCGGCGACGACGGCCGACCAGCAGTAGCAGGCCACGACGGGAGTGGTGGTCGTGCGTGTGGGTCTTGAAGTGCTCGGTCAGATCCTTGATGCGGCGGGTCAGCAGCGCGATCTGCACCTCGGGGGAACCGGTGTCGCCCTCGTGGGTAGCGTACTCGGCGATGATCTGGTCCTTGACGTCCTTGCTCAGCGGCACAGGCTTCTCCTTTGTATTCGTTGCGCGGGGCATCCGGGCGTCTCCCGGATGCTGACAGTCCGCGGCCGGTGTACGGCCTTTCTACAGTAGCACGTCCGAGTTGTCAGTCTCCTCGTGAGCGACGAAGCTAACGATTTGGCCGGTCGGGGGCGAGGTCTCCTCCCCTCCCCCGTTATCTGTCCGCACGCCAGGGCAGGGCCGAGCACCCAACAAGTGCGTGGATCCGGGGAGGCATTAGGAGGCGGTGACTGAGTCCGGGTCGACGCGCCCGGCGACGCCGATACCGAGGACGGAAGCCGTCTGACGCAGGTCGTCGTCCATCTGGCGCAACAGGCCGTCGACGTTATCGAAGGACAGCATCGGACGGATACGCGACACGAAAGTGACAGCGATGCGTTCGCCGTACAGGTTCAGGTCGGAGCGGCCTAAGACGTGTGCCTCGACGGTGCGCTCCTCGCCGTTGAACTGTGGGTTGGTACCCACGGAGATGGCGGCAGGCAGGAACTCAGCGGACTGGGTGCCGGGGACGGCACGCACGACCCAGCCAGCGTAGACACCGTCTGCAGGGATGACGCCCTCGACCTCTTGCGAGAGGTTCGCGGTGGGGAATCCGAGCGTGCGACCACGCTTGAAGCCGTGGCAGACGGTGCCGCGGATACGGTGCAGGTGACCGAGCACGCGGGCGGCACCGGAGACATCGCCTGTAGCCAGAAGTTCGCGCACCCATGAGGAGGACCAGCGGCGTCCCTCGGGTGCCTCGATGTCGGTAACGGTCAAGACATCGAAGCCATAGCGGCGTCCGAGGGCGCGCAGTGTGTCGATCGTTCCGACGTTGCCGCGACCGAAGCGGAAGTCTTCACCGACGACAACCTCGCGGGCACCACAGCGCTCGACCAGAAATTCGTAAACGAACTCGTCGGGTTCGAGGCTGTAGACGCTCTTGTCGTAGTGGGCGACGAGAGTGGCGTCCAGTCCGGCGGCCTCCATTGCGTCGAGGCGGTCACGCAGCGGGGAGATGAGCTGGAGGCCCACCTCGGGCTTATGCACCTGAATCGGGTGCGGGTCGAAGGTGATGGCCACGGCGTCGACGCCGAGCTTGTGTGCACGCTCCACGCAGGTGGCGATGACCTTCTTGTGACCGTTGTGCATGCCGTCGAAGTTACCGATGGTGACGACACTGGCCTCGTTGCCGGGGATGTCGGTCAGGGACTGCCAGACGTTCATTGTCTCTCTTTCTTAAAAAACCAGGACGGTCCGCAGGCGCGCAGCGTCGATGCGCAGCAGGCCGAGGACCTCACCTGACGGCGACGTGGCCGCGATTGGTGGGGTCTCCCCCTCCGAGGCGATCGGCAGCGCATCGCCGACTTGCGCGGCCCACTGCGCGAGTTGCCCGCGCGAACGTCGGGGGGCCTGGCCGTGCGCAAAGGCCCCTGCCTCGGCCTCAGTGAGGGGCAGGGCGGGGAACATGGCGAGTGCCGCCCGACCCAGGGGAATCAGGGGCAGAACAGGCTGCTGCCCACCCTCTTCGTCCTCCACGGCGGCGGCGAGTTCATCGAGGGTGAGCGCGCCTTCAAGCGGGAAGTCACCGACGCGCGTCCGCCGCAGCGCGGTGAGGTGAGCACCAACCCCCAGGGCCGCGCCCGCATCGCGCGCGAGGGCCCGTACGTAGGTGCCCGACGAACACTCGACAGCCACGTCAACATCGACGACGCGAACCGGCCCGGGAACGCATGCGCTCTCCCGGGCCACGGCCTCGTCGAGGCAAACCTCAGATACGCGCGGGGCCGCAAGAACCTCCAGGCGCGAGATACGCACCGGGCGCGCCGCCAGCTCGACGTCCTGCCCCGCGCGGGCGAGCGCATACGCTCGTTTGCCGTTCACCTTGATCGCCGACACCGTCGTGGGAACCTGCATGATGTCACCGCGCAGGGGCGCGAGCGCCGCCTCCAGGTCGGACTCGCTGAGGGAGGTGCACCCCACCGCTGACGTGGGGAGTCCCTCGGCATCATCCGTGTTGGTCCCAATACCGAAACGGATTGTCGCCAGATACTCCTTCGAATGCCCGCTCACCCACGTGAGGAGCTTCGTTGCCTTACCAACACCGATGACGAGGACCCCGGTCGCCATGGGGTCCAGCGTGCCGCCGTGGCCCACCTTGCGGGTGTGGCCCAGGCGTCGCACACGCGCAACGACATCGTGGCTGGTAATGCCAGCGGGCTTGTCGATGACGAGCAGGCCGGGGCGCGGGTTATCGGGGCGACGAGCCATGCGCGATTAGGCCCAATCCTTCTCGTCCGCTTCGCCCTCTTCGTCGTCGTGACGGTAGGGGTCCTCCTCGCCCGCGTAGGTCGCGCCCTGCGCGGCGGCGGCAATCGCCTCGTCCTTCGCCTTGGCCTTCGCGAGGGCATCCTCCAAGGCTGCCGCGCTCTCGGGAAGCGCGTCCGGGATGAACTCCAGCGTCGGGGTCAGGCGCAGCCCCAGGACCTTGCCGACGCGTGAGCGAAACAGGCCCTGCGCGGAAGCGAATGCACGCGCGGCCTTCTCACGCTGCTCGTCATCGCCAAGCACCGTGTAGAAAACGGACGCATGCTGCAGGTCCCCCGTCACGCGCACGTCCGTGATCGTCACGAGCTCCAGGCGGGGATCCTTCACATCGCGGCCAATCATCGACGCAACAGTCTGCAGGATTCGCTCCTGCACCTTACGAACGCGAGCCTCGTCAGCCATCGCGCCCTCCTTTCGGGCACTAAAGCCCTTGTCAGAACATTACATGTGCGAAGATCGGGGTCCGAGCATACTCGGACCCCGATACTTCACGCTGCGGAATCAGTCACGAGCCTTCTCGCGCATCTCCCAGGTCTCAATGACATCGCCTTCGGTGATGTCCTTGTAGCCCAGGGTGATACCGCACTCGTAGCCCTCGCGGACCTCGGTGACATCGTCCTTTTCGCGACGCAGAGAGGCGATCTCGAGGTTGTCGGCCACAACCACACCGTCGCGCACCAGGCGTGCCTTGGTTCCGCGCTTGATCGTGCCGGAGCGGACGATCGAACCGGCGATGTTGCCGAACTTGCCGGAGCGGAAGACCTGGCGGATTTCCGCGGTGCCCAGCTGGACCTCCTCGTAGATCGGCTTGAGCATGCCCTTGAGGGCAGCTTCAATGTCGTCGATCGCCGAGTAGATGACGTTGTAGTACTTGATCTCGACGCCCTCGGCATCCGCCATCTCGGCCACGCGTTCGGCGGGACGGACGTTGAAGCCGATGATGACCGCGTTGTCGACGGTCGCCAGGTTGACGTCGTTCTGCGTGATCGCACCGACACCGCGGTGGATGATACGCAGCGCGACCTCGTCGCCCACGTCGATGCGCAGCAGGGAGTCTTCCAGGGCCTCGACGGCACCGGACACGTCGCCCTTGATGACCAGGTTGAGGGTGTCGACCTCGCCCTCGGCCAGGACCTTGTCGAAGTCCTCCAGGGAGACGCGCTTGCGGCGCTTGGCCAACAGGGCCTGGCGCTCGGCTGCCTCACGCTTGTCGGCGATCTGGCGGGCCGTGCGGTCGTCGTTGGCGACCAGGAACGAGTCGCCGGCGCGCGGGACCGACGTGAGTCCGAGGACCGCGACCGGGGTCGACGGGCCAGCCTCGGAGACGTCGTTGCCGGCGTCGTCGAACATGGCGCGCACGCGACCGTAGGACGAGCCGACCACGAGGGAGTCGCCCACGTGGAGCGTGCCGCGCTGAACCAGCATGGTCGCGACGGCACCGCGTCCCTTGTCCAGGTTGGCTTCGATGGCGACGCCGCGGGCGTCCGTGTTCGGGTTGGCCTCGAGAGTCAGGGCCGCATCGGCCGTCAGCAGGACGGCCTCGAGCAGCTCGCGGATGCCCGTGCGCTGCTTGGCCGAGATGTTCACGAACATGACGTCGCCGCCGTACTCTTCGGCGACCAGGCCGTACTCGGTGAGCTGGGAGCGGATCTTCTCCGGGTTCGCGCTTTCCTTATCGATCTTGTTGACCGCGACGACGATCGGCACGTCGGCCGCCTGCGCGTGGTTGATGGCTTCAACCGTCTGAGGCATGACGCCGTCATCGGCCGCGACCACGAGGATCGCGATATCGGTGACCTGTGCACCACGGGCACGCATGGCCGTGAAGGCCTCGTGACCGGGGGTATCGATGAAGGTGATCGGGCGGCGCGTGCCGTCCTCAGCCGTGACCTTGACCTGGTAGGCACCGATGTGCTGCGTGATGCCGCCATGCTCGGTGTCGACAACGTCCGTGTGACGGATAGCGTCGAGCAGCTTGGTCTTACCGTGGTCGACGTGACCCATGACGGTGACGACCGGCGGGCGCGGTTCCATGTTCTCGGCGTCGTCAAGTTCTTCGGCTTCGAGGTCGATGTCGAAGGACTCGAGCAGCTCACGGTCCTCGTCCTCAGGCGAGACGACCTTGACGTCGTAGCCGAGTTCGGCACCCAGTGCCTCGAAGGTGTCCTGGTCGAGGGACTGGGTGGCGGTCGCCATCTCGCCTAGGGCGAAGAGGACGGTCACGAGCGCTGCGGGATTGACGTCGATCTTCTCGGCGAGGTCGGCCAGGGACGCGCCCTGACGGATGCGGATCTGCGCGCCATTACCGCGCGGGATCGCGACGCCGCCGATGACTGGCGCGTTCTGCTGCTCGTACTCTTGACGCTTCGCGCGCTTCGACTTGCGTCCGCGCTGCGAGCGGCCGCCTCCGCGACCGAATGCGCCCGGCGTGGAGCCGCGACCACCGCGACCGCCACCGCGAGGACCGAAACCGCCGCCGTTGTTCTGGGCTGCTCCTGCTCCGGCTCCTGCACCGGCACCCGGACGGGCACCGCCGCGACCGCG
>NZ_ALCA01000008.1 GCF_000278725.1 Actinomyces sp. ICM47
AAGCGCTGAGTCAAAGAACGATCACAGGATGGATGAGTGGTGCCCGTCCGCTTCACGCGGACGGGCACCATCACGGGTTGGCAACGCCTAGACAACACCTCAGCGAAGGAAGTCGACCGTGAACTCAGGCTTGCCATCCTTGTCCAGCTTGAGCACCTTGTCGTCGTCGAGCTGCGCGCGGATCTCCACCTTAGCCTCGACGTCGCGCGTGCCCGCCATGTAATACTTATTGGAGTACGTCGCCGTGAAAATAACAGTTGCCCGAAATACTGTCGGTTGTTCTGCGGATTCCGCCCCCAAGGCCTTGGGCATCGCCCCCGAGACCTCGGTAACCGCATCACTCTGGATCGCAAATGGGCACGAAGAACTCTGGTTGCCCGGAATGGACGTACAGGAATCAACAGCCTGTTGTCCTGCCGCTTGCGCTGCTGCAATCAGCTTGGTGTTGTAGGTGGCCTTCAGAGAGACAGTGCTACCGTTCCCGCCAAACCCGTCATCGAGAACGGCGACTGTCTCAGGATTGGAATCCGCGTATTCGCTCGGGGCGACCGGCGTGACCGTGTAGACACCGGGGTAGACGACATAGGACCCCTCCCTACCGCTGAAGCTCTTACTGGGGATATCCGCGGTGACGCCACCGATTGTGAACTGGGTGTATCCCTCGGCGTCGACGTTCAGCTCCACGGCCAGGGAGTCCTTCACCTTCCAGTTGTCAAGAACACCCATTGTCGGCTCTGCCTTGGTCACGGTGAAAACGTGGACGAAGCGCTCGCCGTTGACCTGCATGGTCGCGGTCACCGAGCGCGTGTCAGAGGAATCCTTCTTGTCAGTACCCACGTCTTCGACGACCAGCAGCGAAGTTGCCGAGGCCATCACGTCGTCGGTCAGGAAGGTGCGCTGATCATTATTCACGCCAGGATCGACCATCGCCGTCGCCGCGCTCGCCTTACCGGCAGCCAGCAGATCCAGGTACTTACGCACCTCGGCCTCAGGCGTACGAGAACTATTCGCAACCTTGATCGCCACCACGCCAGCAATCACCAGCACCACGAGAACGCCGACCAGAATCCCGATCAGCTTCATGCGCTTCTTCCCCTGAGCGGACACCGGCGTAAAAGCCACACCCGCACCGGCAGGCGCCGGCGGACCCGGAACCGCAGGGGTCACAGGCGGCGCCGGTATCGGAGCCGCATTCGCTTGATTCTTCTCAGTGCCCATCAATTGCTCCTCACACTATTTGACAAACCACAGCCTGGAAAGCGACGCGCTCTACACGCCCCACCGTCCAACCACTTGAGCGTGCCAAGTATCACACCTCACAAGCGCTGAGTCAAAGAACGATCACAGGACGGATAAGTAGTGCCCGTCGGTGCGGCGCGGAGAGTTACTCAGGTGCCAAGCATCTGTGCGGGCCCCTAATAGCGGAAAGTCAGCGTGAAGTCCGGCTTGCCATCGGGGGTAAGCGCCAGCATCCTGCGCTCGTCCGTCCGCATTGTCACGACTGCCGTCGTTCTCGCTTCTTTTCGGCCCTTCGCGGAGTCGTATTCAAGGACCACATCACCTTCGAGCGTTGTAGACCCACCTCTACTCTGCGTTAGTTCAGCAGGCAGCTCCTTGATGTCAACTGATGAAGTCGTCGCATTATTCAATGCGCTGGGGCATTGGCTGGACGCATAAGAGGATGCAGACACGCACGAGCCGACGCGCTCGCGAATCGCCGTGTGCACCTCATCCGTTAGCTTGTCGGTGTAGAGACCAAGAAAAGTAACTCCCTCGTCGACTGACGTCGTGCGAACGCCCTCTCGGACGTAAATGGTGACGGGATACGCATCGACGTACTCGTTGGGCGCGATGGGGGTGAGCGTGTAGATCCCCGGATAGAAGACATAGGTATCTTTATCCAAGGTGGCGCTCGAGCTCTCAATCGATGTGCTGACGCCGCCGACAGAGAATTGATCGATTTTCACCCCAGACACGCTAACTGCCGTCGCCAAGGATTCCTTGATCGTCCAGGTGTTGAAAACCCCCATCGCCGGGTCGTCTGCTACGACGGTGAAAGTACGAGTGAAATGCTGCCCATCAACAGATAGGGTGGCGGTCACCGTGCGTATGTCGGAATCGTCGTTCTTATCCGCAACGACGTCCTCGACGACCAGCAGCGAGGTCGCCGAGGCCATGGCGTCGTCTGTCAAGAACGTGCGCTGATTGTTCGGCACGCCCGGGTCAACCATCGCCGTCGCCGCGCTCGCCTTACCGGCAGCCAGCAGATCCAGGTACTTACGCACCTCAGCCTCGGGCGTACGAGAACTATTGACGACCTTGATCGCCACCACACCAGCAATCACCAGCACCACGAGGACGCCGACCAGGATCCCGATCAGCTTCATGCGCTTCTTCCCCTGAGCGGACACCGGCGTAAAAGCCACACCCGCACCAGCAGGCATCGGCGGACCCGGAACCGAAGGGGTCACAGGCGGCGCCGGTATCGGAGCCACGCTCGCGTCGTTCTTCTCGGTGCCCATCGTGCACTCCTCACACTATTTGATAAACAGCAGTCAGAAGGCAGTGCTCTGCGCTCCCCGCCCTCCGACCACGCAGGCGTGCCCAGTATCATATCTGGCTTGTGGCCAGTCAACACCGATCACAATGGGGATACAACCATGCTCCCCGGTCACCATAGTCCAGGTACCGTTGCACCTCCGCCTCAGGAGTGCGTATCGAATGTGCGAGCACGAAGCTACCGAGGGCTACACCGACGACGACCACCGCAATGACGACCGCCAGTACGAGTGGACTGACGCGCTTGCGCGGAGTCTGCGGGAGCGAAGCCGCACCACCGAACGCTGCCGCGCCGGCGGGGGCCGACATCGATACCGGGGCAGCCACCTGATACTGCCCGTATCCAGGCACCGGCACAGCTGTCCGCCGCGGAGGGGACGGCACAGCTGAGAGCGTCGGCGGATCGGGGACGGGCTCATCGTCCATGCCACCTGCGAACGGTGGTATCGAGGCCCCCCTCAGGTTATTGTGTCGAGTATCCATTGCGTGCTCCTTACGACGTCCCGGGCGTCACGTCACGGGAAAGCCGCCAGGCACTTCCTCGGCAAACGGTTACCGTGACAGGGTAAGAATGAGCACCGCTCTCAACCTCCGCCAACAACCTTCAGTAGCAACTATTACTTGTTATATTCACGAAGAAGGCGAATCCCCTGACGACGAGGGGATGCTGAGCGTGACGGAGATGACGGGTTTTCCGTCAATATCGGTAACCGGAACTCCTGCGTCTGAGAGCGCGACCGTCATGGTCGGTCTCAGGGTAAGAGTGCGGGGATGGCGATCCGGCAACCAGGATCCAGGGTCCTGGTATGTGATGACGGCATCTTCTCCGGTATAGGCACCAGAGTCGCTCACGCTCACCAGCGTGGACGGCAACGTCGTAACGTCAAGGACGCTAAGACTCGAAGAGCGCAGGGCACTGGGGCACATCTGATCCGCATTACGCCCCAACGTCCCACATGCCTGCACCGCGTCTTGCGCAGCGCGCAAGACCTCACCCCTCAATTGTGAATTGAGCGAGCCTTCCAGCGTGACGTGCGTCGTCTCGTAGGAACTCCCCTGCGTCCCGTCCTCAACGACGGCACGCGCCGACTGCGCGTCCACATACTCCCCTGTTCCCTCAGGTTGAAGGTCGTAGACGCCTGGGAAGAAGAGGTATTCCATTCCCTCTGGAGCGGACGAATCAAGGTCCGTGACGGCACCCCCGACGCTAAACCGGGGAACGTGATGTCCCGAAACTTTCAGGGGAACAACGAGGCCTTCACGGATTGTCCAGGTTGATATGATGCTATCTTCACGGTCCTTGCGGTCGAGGGTGAAAACATGAGTAAAGCGATGGCCGTTAAGCCGAAGCGTGGCCGTCACCTTCGATGTTTCCACCCGCTTGCCTCGGCTATCTTCCGCCTCAACAGCTTCCACTTCTAGGCGCGATGCAGCCGAAGCCAGAACCTCATTCGTCAGGAAGATCCTCTGATCGTTGGGTACACCGGGATCAGCCATCGACAGGGCTCCCTCCGCGTCGCCCTTGGCAAGGTAGGACAAGTACCGGCGTACTTCCCTCTCGGGAGTGCTTTCCTTCCCCGCCATCCAGAATCCGAAGCAGATAACGAGCACGAGGCACACGACCGCCACGATCGACCGCTTCGTACGTTCCCTGCGGCGGCAGAGAGCCACGGGGAAACGGCAGGGCGTTGTACCCCCTCTGCTCGCGGCACCCGGTACCCCATACTGCGGGCCAGACTTCTGAGTCCCCATTGACAGCACCTTCACATACTCGCTAACTATAGTGTGATGGTAGCCTACGACACCCCCAGACCGCAGGCGAACGGCACCACGCATATCGCGATTTCACGCTCCCCTTCCAGTACTTCTCAGCGACTAGCGAGCGTGATGAGAATCCTCGGAATTCCGTCCTCGTTCGGTTGGGGGATCCCCGTCTCGGCCAGGGGGACCTGCGCGTAGGGAGTGACCGTCACGGTGCGTTCGCTGGACCCGGACGTGCCGCCCGATTCGCGGATCGTCACGAGCGCGTCGTAGCCGGTGAAACTCCCACAATCCGTGTCGGTGGCAAGCATGGACGGCATCACGGACACCTCCAGAGCAGTCACGTTCGGGGAGCGCAGCGCAGCTGGACACGACGCGTTCGCGTTTGATCTCAGGGTCGCGTTCACGAATGCTCGCGACGACAAGCGAGCGTTCTACGGCGGGTCATCGATGGATTCAGTGACGAGGGGCGCGCTGAACCAACTCCGCGTACGTGTGTCCCTCATCGTCCTCATCGACGTTTCTTCCCCTTCTTGGTGCGCCGCGTTAGTTGGCGTCGTCCTCGTCCCGGGTGACGACGGGCAGGGCCTTCGTTGGCGGCACCACCGCGTCGCCGCGCAACGCCGGGAGCGACAGCCCAGCGGTTGCTGGGATCTCCTCGGAGGATTCGGCGAGTTTGCGCGCCACGCGCGACATGGGACGGGACAAGGCCTGGGTTCCCTCGGTCGAAGCAGCCATGCTAACGTTCTCCATTCCTTGCAGCTACACCGCTCGGTGTGCGCCGTCCCATCGACGGGGAAACCAGCGGTCTACATCACGCTAGTGTACGGAATCAGAATCGAAATGGTCCCACGCCCCGCGCAGGATCTCCCCATCGAACATCGCACAGGCCTTCTCCCCCTCTTCGCGCGCCCGCACGCGACCAATGACACGGAATCCGTCGGGCAGTGGCGCGTCGGGCGGGAACGCAGCGAGCATTCCATGTTCCTCACCGCCTTGGAGCACCCACCACACGGGGTCCGTTCGGCAGATCAGAGCCGGCGCTTGGAGCTTCCATGCCTCCTCCTCGATGGCGTGCCGGTCGAATTCGATGACGACGTTCGAGGCCGTGGCCATGCGGGCGGCATCGGCGGCGGGTCCGTCGGACAGGTCCATCATCGCCCGAGCACCCGCTGCCGCGGCGGCAACCCCTGACCCCAGCGGCGGGTGCGGCGCGCGATAGGTCTCGATGAAGGGAGCGAGTTTCCCCAGCTGGTCGGTACCACGCGCGGCAGGGTCGACGTACCCGCCCGAGAGCAGGTCGAGGCCAGCGTAGGAAAAGCCCAACGTACCGCTCACCGCGATGACGTCGCCGGGGCGTGCCCCGTCGCGACGCACCACTGGCCCCGGGCAATAGCCGAAGGCAGTCACCGAGAGGACGAGCTTGTCTCCCGCGCTCAGGTCGCCGCCGACGACGCCCGCGCCGACCTCGCGCGCCCGCTCCCCCAGGCCTCGGACAACATCGAGAAAAATATTCGCGTCCATGTTTCGCGGCGCGACGACCGAGGCGACGAGACCTGAGGGACGCCCTCCCATCGCGTCGATATCCGCGAGGTTCTGCGCCGCCACGCGGGCACCGACCTCGTAGCCGGTGGACCAGGACAGGTGAAAATGCTGGTCTTCCACCATGACATCCGTCGTCACGATGAAGGATCCTTCGGGTGCCGCGATCTGCGCGCAGTCATCGCCAATGCCGATGAGGGTGCGCTCGCCTGCGGGGAACGATGCGCGGAAATGAGAGACCAACTGGGCCTCGGACAGGTCACCTAACTTCATGACACCCAGGGTAGTCGCGAGCGCCACAATGCACCGCGATCAGGAAACATCAGAGCGTCATGCCTCGCACAGTCTGGGAGGCAAACAGGCAGGCTGTCGCCGCGCTGGCAACGTTAAGGGACTCGGCGTCCCCCGTCATCGGGATCGACACGAGCGCGTCGCACAGGCGCATCTCTGCCCCCGACAGGCCCTTTGCCTCGTTACCGAAGACCCACGCGTGGGACTGCGACAAGCGCGAACGACCGGAAACGCCCTGAGCGAGCATCTGAGAAAGGTCAAGGGAGCCGACCCCGCCACTGGTCCCCAGCAGTGCGGCGCTGCGGCGGTGGATGAGGGCGTGAGCTTCCTCGAATGAAGAAACGACGCACACGGGAATGTGGAACACCGAACCCGCGCTGGCACGCACGACCTTCGGGCTGGCGGCTTCCACCGTACCCGAAACCGTGATGACACCGACCGCACCAAACGCGTCGGCCGTGCGGATAATCGTGCCCACGTTGCCGGGGTCGCGCCCCTGAGCAAGGACCACAAGGGTCTCGCCCACGCTCGGCTCAGGTAGCTCGCGCGACACAGCGTCTGCGGAGGCCACAGCGCACACTCCCTGCGAATCCCGCGAGAGCGCAGCCGAAACCTCGGCAGTCACGGGATGCACCCAGCGGGTCGCGCGCCGCGCAGCATCGACGACGTCAGCGTGAGTACCCCACGCATCCTCGCGCACATACACGTCCCGAACAGCGCCGGGACGAAAGCGCACGAGTTCGCGCACGGCTTGAGGCCCCTCTACGAGCATCAGGCCCGAGCGCGAACGCGCCGAGCGCCCGACCAGAACCGACACCCTGCGCACGCGATCAGCGCGGGGATTATCGAGAATGGCCAGGCGCTCGGCGAAAGAACTCACCTATCAGGCCTTGGGGGCGTTGATGTCGGCGGGCAGCGCGTCCTTGGCAACCTTCACCAGGGCGTTGAACGCGTTGATGTCGTTCACGGCCAGCTCGGCCAGCATGCGACGGTCGACCTCAACGCCGGCCAGGTTCAGACCCTGGATGAGGCGGTTGTAGGTCAGGCCCTGGGCGCGGGACGCAGCGTTGATGCGCTGGATCCACAGACGACGGAAGTCGCCCTTCTTGGCCTTGCGGTCGCGGTAGGAGTAGACGAAGGAGTGAGTGACCTGCTCCTTGGCCTTACGGTACATGCGCGAGCGCTGGCCACGGTAGCCGGAGGCCTGCTCGAGTACGGTACGACGCTTCTTCTTGGCGTTGACAGAACGCTTAACACGTGCCATTTTCTACTGTTCTCCTCTAACTCGAGCTCACTTGCCCAGCAGACGCTTGACGCGCTTGACGTCGGCGGTCTCCAGGACCTGGTCGGTGGCCAGGCGGCGGGTCTTGCGGCTGGACTTGTGCTCCAGCAGGTGGCGGGCTCCGGCCTGCTCGCGCATGATCTTGCCCGAGCCAGTCGTGCGGAAGCGCTTCTTAGCACCGGAATGAGTCTTGTTCTTCGGCATTTCTATTCCTTCGTTGTGAGGCGATTACTATCGCCGTCAGTCCTGTTCGTCAGCCTTGTCGGCTGCCACGCGGGCCTGGTCCTTGCTGGCGCGTTCGGCGCGCTTGCCCCGGCGTTCGGCGCGCTCGGCCTCGCGGCGCTTGCGCTGCTCGGTCAGGGCGTCGGCCTTGCGCTTGGTGGGGGCCAGCACCATCGTCATGTTGCGCCCGTCCTGACGGGGCATCGACTCGACGGTGGCGAGATCACCGATCTCCTCGGCGAGGCGCTGCAGGAGGCGAACGCCGGCCTCGGGGCGAGACTGCTCTCGACCGCGGAACATGATCATGACCTTGACCTTGTCGCCGGCGGACAGGAAGCGCTCCACGTGGCCCTTCTTGACGCCGAAGTCATGATCGTCGATCTTGAGTCGGAAGCGGATTTCCTTCAGCTGCGTGTTCGCCTGGTTACGGCGAGCATCGCGGGCCTTCTGGGCGGCTTCGTACTTGTACTTGCCGTAATCCATGAGCTTTGCGACGGGCGGCTTAGCGTTCGGCGCAACCTCAACCAGGTCAAGCCCGGCCTCTTCGGCCAGACGCAGCGCGTCCTCAACGCGGACGACGCCGACCTGTTCACCTCCGGGTCCCACGAGGCGAACCTCGGGGACTCGAATACGCTCATTGATGCGAGTCTCGCTGATGAGCGGCTCCTTCCACAGAATCCTTATGCGCGAAACGAAAAGCCTCCGTTACGCGACGCGCACGGAGGCTTCCATAGGGTCAACACGCACGGGTGTCGACCGCCGAACCCGATCCCCTGCGCTTCGCCCCTGTGGGCGGCATCCTCCCTGTCGAGAGGCGGGTATCCAGGTGGGATTTCTCCGCTTGCGTTCCGGGCGTATGCCCAGACGGTCATGCTAACGATACCAGAGAGGATACCCCCGCGCCAGGTCAGGGGCCATTGCATGCCTCACGCTCACGGACGAGGCCGCGGCGCGTCGGCAATCACCATGGCCTCAGGCGAGGATGGGCGCGATCTCGACGCGATCAGCCGAGGCGATGAGGCGGCGGTTTGCCCCGACGTGCGACAACGCCTGAGTCAGGCTCTGCTTCATTGCCGAGGCATTGGCCGCCCCCGTGAAACAGGATCGTTCCACGGACACGATGACGCGCGTCAGACCATCGCCCGCGTAGGTGATGGACAGGTCGGTGATGGCGGAGCAGGCGGCGCTTGCTTCGGCGAGCAGCAGCTCGCGCAAGGCCACATCGCGCCAAGCAGGCAACCACTGATCGCCCTGGGCGAGGGCGGCGACGGCGGGGCGCGGCAGCAGCACCGCGTCGGTGCCCGGGTTGACGACGACGCGCCCGCCCGTCTCAATCAGGGCGGTGAGTCCAATCGTGCGGAAGTCCAGGGCCATCGGTCGATCACCGGGGCGGTGAGCAGACAGGGCCTCGGCCGACGAGTAGATGGCGAGTGCGTCCCCGGCCGGGGTCTGGGCCCGCACAAAGTCAATCGGGTTATGCCCGTTTTCGCCGGCATGAACGCCCGTCACGCGCGGGTCGGGTTCGACGTCGATGGGCACGATAACCCGTTCGAACACGAGAGCATCGACGAGGGCTTCGAGGCGGGCGGCACCCGCGTCATTCCCCTCCCCCAGCGCCAGCGCGCGCATCGTGCGCGGCAGGCCCTGGCCAACATCGCCGCGGTCGTGGCTCATCATCGACAGGCGCTGAGCCAGCCGATTCTTCTGTTCCTCGGAGAGATTGGGCATTCCAGCGGCCATCAATCCTCCTCGCATCCGGCAACGGCCAGCGCGTCCGCCAGGGTGAATGCCCCCTGATAGAGGGCCTTTCCGACGATGGCTCCCTCGATACCGAGGGCGCGCAGCGCCTCAATATCGGCCAGCGAGTTGACGCCGCCCGACGCGATGATGCGCGCGTCAGTCGAGTCTGCGACGCGCTCCAGCAGCTCACGGTTCGAACCGGTCATCTGCCCGTCCCGCGTCACGTCGGTGACGACCACGCGGGCCACCCCGGCCTCGTTCAAAACGCGCAGTACCTCCCAGACGTCACCCCCCTCGCCGCATCCGCCGCGCGCGGCCAAACGATCCCCACGCACGTCCAAGCACACGGCGACGCGCTCACCAAAGGAATCGACGGCCTCACAGACGTCATCGATGCGCGCAAGCGCCTGCGTGGCCACGTTGACGCGCTCAGGTCCCATCGCCAATCCGGCCTCAATGGCCGCGCGGCTCGTGATGCCACCCGACAGCTCGACGCGCACGGGCGTCTCGCGAATAACCCGGGCCAGCAACTCAGAGTTCTCGCCGCGACCAAACGCCAGATCCAGGTCCACGAGGTGCACCCAGCGCGCCCCGGCCTCGTCGAAGGAACGAGCGACATCAATCGGACTACCCCAGCTCCCGGCATCGACCGACCCGGAGGACAGACGCACCGCCTGCCCGCCCGTTACGTCGATTGCGGGCAGCAGTTCGAGGACGCTCATGACTGCTTGCGGCGGAACCAGCCGAGCGGGCCGCCACCCTTGCGAGAACCGTCGGCGCTCACCGAATCCGAATAGTCACTGGGCGTCGTGCGCCCCAGCAGCAGATCCTCCGTGGCCGGGGGCATCGCGCCCAACAGGAGGCCAGCGGGGATCGCCTCCTCCGGCTCGCCACCCACGTAACGCTGGGCGGAAATACGACCCGAGACGCCCGGCTCCACGCCATCGCCCTCGACGAGCCAGCTCATGAGAGCAACCGCCCCATACTTCGACAGATTCGACACGGCGCGCGCCACACGGTCTACCACATCCGGCATCGGGCGCTGGCCGGTGAGCAGAGCATCCAGCTCCTCCTCGTCCGTCGGCGTCGTCTCAACACGTAACCACACGGCAGTCCACGGCTTGAGACGCACAATGGACTCTCGGACGCCCGACAGCGCCAGCAGCGAATGCAGGGCCTCCGGGTACGCGATCGGTGCCAGCACCAGCGCGACCGACAGACGGCCACCCTCCAGGTGCAGCGACTCGTCGACGGGAGTATCGTCCGGGTCACGTGTCGGCTGAGACGACGCCTCTGTCCCTGTCTCCCCCAGCGATGCGACCAGCGACTGGAACTCCGCATCGATATCGTCGTTGTGAGCGCTCACCGCTCCTCCTTATTGTGTGTCTTTGCCACCAAGGATACTGTTCATACACGCCCTCGCGCGTCATGCGCTCTCCACCAGCGAAAGGACCCCGCCATGACCATCCCCACGATCCCTGTACGCGGAGAGATTAAACTCGGCCAATTCGTCAAGCTTGCCTCCCTCGCGGAAGACGGTGCGCAGGCCCGCGAACTCATCCAGGGCGGCGACGTGACCGTCAACGGCGAAGTAGAGACACGCCGGGGCCACCACCTGAGCGCAGACGATCTCGTCGAGGTCGACGCCCCCTGGGGACGGGTCGCCGCAATCGTCGGGACCGCCTCCTAAGCATCCCCGTCAACGACGCGAGCCGGGTCCACCGGCCCGCGTCGCGTCATCTTAGGACGAGGTCACGACGCCGCCCGCGCCGACCACGGCCTTGATATGGCTGAAGAAGGCGCTGGTCTGCTCCACGCGCAGCTTCGGATCCAGCTCGACAACCGTCGTGCGCCCCGGCTCCGTCAGGTGCAGGCGCACCGGGGAGCCACCCGGATAGGACTCGAGGACGCCTCGCAGATCGGTGAGAAGCTCGGGCGTGCACCGGGCAGCCGGCAGGCGCAGGTCGAGCGGCAGGTCCGCCCCGCCCGACAGATCCAGGAGAGTCATCGACTGACCGTAGATCGTCATACCCTCCTCACGGACGTTCACCTTTCCTTCAATCTGGACGATGATGTCCTGAGCGAGGTAGGTCTGAATCGACTCGTACGAGCGCGGGAAGAAGAGAACGTCCACCGAGCCCGACAGATCCTCGATGGTTGCAATCGCCCACGCATTTCCCTGCTTCGTCACCTTCGTCGTCACGCCGGAGACCAGGCCCGCGATCTTGACGATACGGTCCGCCATCGCACCCTCCGAGCCCACAACCTGCGCGATCTCATAGTCCTGGTGGCGAGCCAACGCCGCCTCGACGCCGCGCAGCGGGTGGTCGGAGACGTACAGGCCTAGCATCTCGCGCTCGGCGGCCAGCTTCGTCTTGCGATCAAACTCAGGCAGGTCCGGGATGTCGATCGTCAAACCGGAACCCGAGTCATCGTCCTCACCCAGCGCGCCGAACAGATCGAACTGCCCGATGGCCTCGTTGCGCTTGACGTCGATGATCGCGTCCACTGCCTCGTCGCAGCGCGCAAGGAGAGCGCGGCGCGTGTGCCCCATCGAGTCGAAGGCACCGGCCCGGATCAGGGACTGGATCGTGCGCTTGTTGCACACCACCTGCGGGACCTTGTCCAGGAAATCCTGGAACGAGGAGAAACGCCCCTTCTGCGCGCGAGTCTCCACGATTGCGTCAACGACCGGCCCACCAACGTTCTGGATGGCGTTCAAGCCGAAGCGGATCGCCTCACCGTCAGGCGCGAAGTTACCCATCGACGCGTTCACGTCCGGGGGCAGGACCGTGATGTCCATGTGGCGGCACTCGGCCAGATAGAGCGCACGGCGGTCCTTGTTGTCCTTCGTCGAGGTCAGCAGGGCGGCCATGTACTCGGTCGGGTAGTTCGCCTTGAGGAAGGCTGTCCAGTAGGAGACGAGGCCGTAAGCCGCCGAGTGGGCCTTGTTGAAGGCGTACGCGGAGAAGGGAACGACGACGTCCCACAGGGCCTTAATCGACTCCTCGGAATAGCCGTTGTCCACCATGCCCTGGCGGAAGCCCTTGAACTGCTGGTCCAGAACCTCCTTCTTCTTCTTACCCATCGCCTTACGCAGAATATCTGCCTGACCCAGCGAGTATCCCGCCAGCTTCTGCGCAATCTGCATGACCTGCTCCTGATACACGATCAGACCGAAGGTCGTACCCAGGATGTCCTTAAGCGGTTCTTCCAGCTCCGGGTGGATGGGAGTAATCTCCTGACGCCCATTCTTACGCAGCGCGTAGTTCGTGTGCGAGTTCGCACCCATCGGACCCGGGCGATACAAGGCACCGACGGCCGAGATATCTTCGAAGTTGTCAGGCTTCATGAGCTTGAGGAGGTCGCGCATGCCGCCACCATCCAGCTGGAAGACGCCGAGGGTCTCGCCTCGTCCCAGTAGCTCATACGTCTTCTTATCGTCGAAGGCCAGGTGATCGAGGTCCGGGTCTGGCTTGCCGTTGAGCGCGATGTTCTCAAGGGCGTCGGACACGACCGTGAGGTTACGCAGACCCAAGAAGTCCATCTTCAGCAGGCCGAGCGTCTCGCACGTCGGGTAGTCAAACTGGGTGATGATCGCGCCGTCCTGCGGGCGCTTCATGATCGGGATGATGTCCGTGAGCGTGTGGGAGCTCATGATGACCGCGCACGCGTGCACGCCCCACTGACGCGTCAGCCCCTCCAGGCCGAGCGCGTACTGGACGACCTCGTGCGTGTCGGGGTTCTCCTCGTAGAACTTGCGGAACTCCGAGGCCTCGGCGTAGCGCTTGTCCTTCTCATCGAAGATGCCGTGGACCGTGATGTCTTTGCCCATAATGGCCGGGGGCAGGGCTTTGGTGAGCTGCTCGCCGACCTTGAAGTCCTTGCCGAGAATGCGCGCAGAGTCCTTCAGGGCCTGCTTGGTTTTAATCGTGCCGTAGGTGACGACCTGGCTGATGCGATCCTCACCGTACTTGCGCTTCACGTAGGCGATGACCTCGTCGCGCCTACGTTCGTCGAAGTCGACGTCAAAGTCAGGCATGGAGATTCGCTCGGGGTTGAGGAATCGTTCGAAGATCAGACCGTGATCGAGGGGGTTCAACTCGGTGATCTTCATGGCGTAGGCGACCATCGATCCGGCACCCGAACCACGACCGGGCCCCACGCGGATGCCCTGCGACTTCGCCCAGTTGATGTAGTCGGCGACGGTCAGGAAGTAGCCGGGGAAACCCATCGAAATGATGACGTCTTCCTCGTACTGGGCCTGCTTGCGCACGGCGTCAGGGATGCCGTTCGGGAAGCGATCACGCAGGCCTCGTTCGACCTCCTTGATGAACCACGAGGTCTTGTCTTCGCCCTCGGGCACCGGGAAGTCGGGCATGTAGTTCGCGCCCTCCTTCGTGGTCGTAAAGTGCACGTCGCAGCGCTCGGCGATCTCGAGGGTCGAGTCGCAGGCGCTGGGCAGCTCACTCCACAGCGAACGCATCTCATCCGAGGAACGGATGTAGTAGCCATCACCGTCAAACTTGAATCGGTCTGGGTCGTTAATGCGCGAACCGGAGTTGATGCACAGGAGCGCATCCTGGATCTTGCGGTCGTCGCGCTTGACGTAGTGCGCATCGTTGGTGGCCACGAGGGGCGCATTCATAAGCTTGGCGATCTCGAGGACCTGCTGGTGGGTCCGGCGCTCGATGTCGATGCCGTGGTCCATGACCTCGACGTAGAAGTTTTCCGCCCCGAAAATGTCGCGCAGCTCCGCGGCCTCAGCCACGGCCTCGTCCCACTGCCCCAGGCGCAGGCGCGTCTGCACGGCACCCGACGGGCAGCCCGTGAACACGATGAGGCCCTCGTGGAACTGGGCGAGCAGTTCCTTGTCGGCGCGCGGCCACTTGCCGAACTGGCCGTCCGTCGAGGCGTAGGACCCCAGGCGGAAGAGATTATGCATGCCCGTCGTGTTGTAGGCGATGAGAGTCAGGTGATTGTAGGAACCGCCGGCGCTCACGTCGTCGGCGCGCTGCCACGGCTCACCCCACAGGACCTTCTGACGATCAAAGCGCGACGTGCCAGGGGTCACGTACGCCTCAAGCCCGATGATCGGCTTGACACCCGCGTTCTTGCAGTTCGTGTAGAAGTCGTAGGCACCGAACAGGTATCCGTGATCGGTCAGGCCAATCGCGGGTTGCCCGAGGCGTGCCGCTTCCTCCGCCATTGCTTTCGTCTTCGCCGCTCCATCCAGCATCGAATACTCGGAGTGGTTGTGAAGGTGCACGAAGGAATCAGCCATGCGTCGATTCTACTGGCCGTGGCGCGCGCGGGGCCGTGCAACGCACGAGTGCACGCGGTCGTTCATCTCACGGCCCACTCATCGACGAGGCCGTGGCTGAGATGTACTGTCACCTCCGTCTTAGGCGCCAGGGTGACGCAGCCTGTCGAGGGCCACCTCCAGGTCGACCGGATAGGGGCTGGACACGCTCATCGGCATGCCCGTTCGCGGGTGAGCGAAGCCGAGACGAACGGCGTGCAGCCACTGTCGGGTGAGTCCCAGGCGCTCCGCCTGAGTGGGGTCTGCGCCATAGAACGTATCGCCCACGCAGGGGTGACCGACGGCGGCCATATGCACGCGGATCTGATGGGTACGTCCCGTCTCCAGGTGTACCTCCGTGAGTTGTGCCCCCGCCATGAGTTCCAGGGTGTCGTAGTGGGTGACGGCTCGCTTGCCGCCGTCAATGACGGCCATACGCCATTCACGGGAAGGGTGGCGACCGATCGGAGCGTCGATCGTGCCCGAGGCCGGGTCGAGGTGACCGGCGACGACGGCGTGGTACACCTTCTCGATGGTGCGCTCCTTGAAGGCCCGCTTCATGACCGTGTAAGCCAGCTCTGACTTGGCAACCATCATCGCCCCCGAGGTCCCCACGTCGAGGCGGTGGACGATACCCTGTCGCTCAGGCGGGCCATAGCTGGTGATGCGGTAACCCGCTGCCTCCAAATTCCCCAGGACCGTGGGCCCCTCCCATCCGGGACCGGTGTGTGCGGCGACGCCCACGGGCTTGTCGACGACGACAATGTCCTCATCGTCGTACAGGATTCCCATGTCAGTCACGGGCGTCGGCTTACTTTCGGGCTCGGGGATCGTCACCTCGATAATGTCGAAAGCGCCCAGTCGATCCGATTTCCCGGCAGTCACGCCATTAATCAGGACATATCCGTCCCCCGCCAGCTCCGCACAGCGCGAGCGTGACAGGCCGAGCATGCGGGCCAGGGCGGCATCCACACGCTCGCCCACCAGGGCATCGGGCACGGGAAGCATCCGAGAACTCACTTGCTCCCTTCCTCTCGGGGTTCACGCGACAGAGCCAGCGCCAGCCACGCTGCACCGAGCACAATCCAGATATCCGCAACATTTCCAACGAACCAGGTGCCGTAGGCGATGAAGTCGGTGACGTGCCCGACGCCAAACCCAGGCTCACCGGTCAGCCGATCAATCAGGTTGCCGACCGCGCCGCCCATGAGCAAGCCAATGGCCAGCAGCGTTGACGACCTACGCACGCGGATTGCCAACGCACCGAGGAAGCCCATGATGAGGAGCGTAAAGACGGTCAACAGCCACGTGCTGTTGGCGCCTAAGGAAAAAGCGGCACCTGAATTATGCACGAGCCTCAGCGAGAGCAACTCACCCAGGATCGGCCGGTCATTACCATCCCCGAGCGCGCCGCGCGCCCATGCCTTCGACGCCTGGTCGGAGACAATCGCGACGGCCAGGAGAACTAACGCCCAGATCCACGTCGTGCGTGAGATAAACGAACGAGTTGAGTCAGCCATGGTTCCCTATCTTAAAGGACCGGCGGCGGCACACCGTAGGGTGCACCGCCGCCAGGAAAGAGGTATGCGATCAGTTCTCGTTGTTGCCAACCTCGTTGAGGAGGGACTCGAGGTGGTTGCGCAGATTCGAGCGGTACTCGGACTCGAAAGTACGCAGACCGTTGATCTTGTTCTCGAGCAGCTCACGCTCCTGCTCGAGCTGCTTGAGGACGTTGTCCTTCTGCTTCTGAGCATCGGCGATGATCGACTCGCGCTCGGCCTTGGCCTCGGCGATGATCTTCGCGCTCTGCTCCTCGCCATCGCGCACGTACTCGTCGTGGACGCGCTGGGCGAGGGCCAGCATGGAAGTGGCGGACTCGGGATCCTGCGGCCCGGTGAAGGTCGGCATCACGGGGGCGGGCGTCTCGACAACCGCGGGAGCTGGGGTCTCGACAGGGGTGAAATCGCCGTTGGAGAGCTCAGCGACGCGGCGCTCAGCGGCCTCCAGCTTTTCCTTGAGTTCCTGGTTTTCCATCTGCAGGGAGTAGATGGTGGAGACTACCTCGTCAAGGAACTCATCGACCTCGTCCTGGTCGTATCCCTCGCGGAACTTGACGTACTGGAACTTCTTGTTGAGGACATCCTCAGTAGTGAGCAGGGCCATTGCTTCGCCTCTCGGTCGTTTCGATTGACAAGCGGAAAACCGCATGCCTGGACGACCGGGAAGGCCGCCCGCTATCACGTCACAAAAATAATAACTGATATGGTCACACGAACAACATTCATCACGGCCCGAGTGTCGCATATGTGCGACCTCTCATGCCCGAATTTAATACCTATTGGCTAATGAAGTAGAGAATGTTCGCAAACCGTTGTGCAACATATAGGATGAGGAACAACACCATAAAACCGACATCGATTGCCATTCCTCCACCGAGCCGCAGGGGCGGAATGAAGCGACCGAGCCAACGGATCGGCGGGTCGGTGAGCGCGTACACAAGGTTCGCCACGACCAGAACGATCCCACGGGGACGCCATCCGCGCGCAAAAAACGGGACCAAGTCCAGAATCATGCGCGCGAACAGCACCATCATGTAGAGGTTGATAAGGACACTGAGGCCCCACCCAACCCAGGATAGAACGATCACCGGCGAACTCAGCCCTGGTTGTAGAGGGACCCGCGGCGAGCCGAGGACGAGCTGTCACCGGCCACCTCGACCGAGGCCGGGGACAGCAGGAACACACGAGCAGTCACGCGCTCGATGACACCGTGCAGACCGAAGGTCAGGCCGGCGGCGAAGTCCACGAGGCGACGTGCCTCCTCCTCGCCCATGTCGGTGAGGTTGATGATAACCGGCGTGCCTTCACGGAAAGCCTCGCCGATGGTGACGGCGTCAGAGTAGGCGGTGGGGTGGATCGTCACGATACGTGTGAGATCCTCGGCGGGTTCCTCGCGTCGGATGGCAGTCAGCGTCGGGCGGGAGACGGGGGTGATATCGGCCACGGGGGCTACCTCTTCCACTTCGTCGACCTCGTCGAAGTCCTCGAACTGGTCAAACTGGTCGATGGGTTCATTGGCCGGGTACCAGCCCATGAACTTGCGTGCTCGTGCACCGAACGAATTACTCATCATTCCTCCTTCTGCCGATGCATAGCCACAAGCTACAGGCGCTTGACGGTTACGTCGCGCAGGGCACCCGGCGCGTCGCGAGGAGTGACACACACAGAGCCCGGTCACACCCGCTGACGAGGCGAGGCAGTGGAGTCTGTGCGGATCACGCACCCTCGATGCGCGTCCCGCATCAGTTAGACGGGAATGATGATCAGCGCTTGACGACCACACCCAGAATCGGCTCGGTACGAGAAAAGATCGGAGTCTTCGAGCGTGCAGCGGGGGTCCGTCAGGACACGCACCCCCAGCTCCCTCAGCTGGGTGCTAGCTGCTGCCGGGAGGTCAAGGGAGGGAGTTCCCCACGAGGTGTGCGCCCTGATCCCCGGCATGTCGGCCTCGCTCTCGCTCGCCATGCGTTCCGGCACCTCGTAGCAGCGTCCGCAGATAGCCGGACCGATGAGAGCGAGGATCGCCTCATCCGTCAGTGAACGAATCTGCTCGACAGCAGCGGTCAGGATTCCCCCGAGCAGGCCGCGCCTGCCCGCGTGAACAGCCGCGACGACTTCACCGCGTGCTGCGGAGAGGACAACGGGCAGACAATCAGCTGTCTGGACGGCAAGAGCGGGTGCACTTCGCCAGCCACGAGCATCGATCACGACACCGTCAGCCTCGACGGGACCCCATTCTCCCGGCGCGGGACGAGCAAGAGCCGTTCCAGCACTGGCCAACATCGGTGCTCGATCTGTATGCACGATGGTCTCGACCCGGGTCGAGTGCGTCTGATTCATCCAGACAATGTCCCGTCCCAGTCGGCGCGCCATAGCTTCCCGGCGCGCCCGGACCAGCGCCGGATCGTCGCCCACGTGCAGGCCCACATTG
>NZ_ALCA01000009.1 GCF_000278725.1 Actinomyces sp. ICM47
CCCCAGCCATGAAGCAGATGACAAACTCAGTAGATGAATTCAGCTAGAGCTTGACATGCTGCCCTCTTGGTTTCTTCGCTAGGCTCAACGCCCGAGTAGCCGTATGCCCCATTGGAACCGTCTGTGAGAAGGCCAACGTATCTGTCATCCAATGGGCCATCAATTTCTGCAAAGAACTTGTCCTTTGCGGTTCCTCCGTCGCTTGCACCAACACTCTCAGAGATCGCCTTGAATCGCTGCAATAGCGAAACTGGATTGTTGTAGTAGCTCCTCAGCGTTCGGGACAGAAGGTTGGGGTCGTCGGCTCCCGAGCCTTTCAGCATCGCAGCCAGTTTGATCGCATCCCCGTCGCTACACAGGTCGGAGTAGTTGCAGCTGTTCGGCAGATCATTGGGGATGGTCAAACCTTGAAGTCCACTGTGATTCATATAGTTATCCCCTTGGCCAACAAGAGCCCTTGCTACTGCAATAATGTTTGAGCCGGGATTCAGTTCAACAACCTTTTGAATCGGACCGAGCGCTGAAGCTAAGTCACCCGCCCATCCCGTCCACTTATCAGGAACGAGCGGATTGAGGTTGATGTAGCCCAGGGTGGTCACACTCATATGCGGGATATCTACTGCACCACCTGCGGGGTCCGTCCATTCTTGTCGATCGGAGCGAATCCACTTATTCAAGGCAGAGATTATCTGGGACGCTTGAGTGTCATCTTCCAGCCTTTTCGCGTCCGTCTCCCGATATGCTTCAGCTGCCGCGGACCACTTTGCGCTTCCCTTGAGGTAGACCGTTGATAGGTAGTTCAGGACACATCGCCAAGTCGGAACTTTGACCCAAGTAACGTAGCTGCCGGATGTGATCGGATCCTCTCCGAAAGCGTAGTCCTTATAGACCACGCGCAATTCCTCGAACCGGCTCTCAAGCGCTTCGATCAGATCGAGAAAATCTAGAGCGTCGTAATTCACTGGCTGCGCGGGGCGCACCGACGAATCGGCTGACATGAGACCCGAATATGCCACGCGGTCAAGATCCCATTTCCCTCGATATCCACTGATTTCGTGGAACTGATCAAATACCCAGTTGTCGGGGATCGGGAAACCGAGATTACCTGAGAATCCGGTAGACATGTCAGAGACGAATGATGCTACCGCGTATCCAGCCTGAGCTATCCGGGTGCAGATGTTTCGTGAGGCGTAGATACCCACTCGGTAGCCGCCGCCGAGGCTTTGCGTTACTGCCTTGAAGTAGGGCAGGATGTGGCTGGTCACCTGAGGATCCGTGGCATCGTAGTCAACGGCGAAGTAGATCACTGTAGGTGGAACACCAAGTCGTTGGGCAGCGTATTGGGCCTCTTTCGCATGACGGTGCCCATTTTCGACACTAAAGTACTTAAGTTCAGTTGAGTACTCTTGAAAAATTGGGAAATACTTCAGCCCATGACCAACGATTCGCTCTAGCTCGCCTGTCCGGAGCGCCTTGAAATAGTCTGCCTCAGACTTACTGCTTTGGTTGGGTTCACTGAGATAGCGGCCTACGATCTGATAACCATCAGCCTTAAGATGTCCAGCAAGCTCGTCAGTGATCTCAAAGCGCGTATCGCAAGCCACACATGGCCGATTGGGGTCGCCTTTTGAAGTGAGCAGGCTCATCCATGTGGTTGGGTCGACCACCCCGGTCACTGGCAAGGCGTGTGCTTGCTGGAACTGCCACAGCGTGTTGCTGATTCCGCTGTTCCACGTGCTGGTCGGCAAAATGGAGTAGCCGTTGCAGACTAGATTCACAGTGGCTAGCCATACCCACTGGTTAGTGCCGCTACTAATTGTCCGTAGTTTGGCGCGAGTGCCTGCACCAAAATTCCCGGTGGCTTCGGCAGGTGTGTATCCTTCGATTGCTTGGAGGACCTGGATTAAAGCCGTGTTCATTTCACGACCGTACAAGCCATCAGTGGGGATGATCCCTGTGTAGTTCTTGTACCCACGGTTAATTGCTTGCTGCGCCTGACGAATAGCTGGCTTGCCGCCGTAGGCAGAGAGTAACCGGAACTGTTTCATTGACAGAAGCGCCATCATTAGTTCAACATCGACCGTTGCGCTCGTATCGCCAAGGCCAATATCGACTTTCATCTGGCGAATAGAGTCGGCCACGTGGTCGGTAAACTCAAGAGTGATGCCACCGTATTCGGCTCGATATCCCTTGCACCACAAGGCTCCTTGAATAATTCCATGAACATTGTCGTAGCCAGAAGTTTGAGTAATGCCGTTTGGCCAACGAGACTTGAATCGAGACTGTGTTCCAGAACCGAAATTGTTTGCCGTCGCTGTAATACCCAGCTCGATTTGCAGAGCGCGGATGAGTGCGTTGATTGTATCCCAGCCAGTGTTACCGGTTTCTTGGACTGAGCCGAACCCAGTTTTATTGCCGTAAGTCGAATTCAGCCACTGCTGAGTTGTCAGCACCATTTGATCTGCCATGATTCCTCCTTCAGAAATCAGTTGTTAACTCGAGGCAGGCGAACATCTGCCACGGAGGGATCCAGAACACCAGATGAGAAGCTCCGAGTTTTTACCCTCACCTGTACGTCACCGGGAAACCCGAATCCGGACGGGCAGAGCGAAACTTCGCGAGTTTCATCCCTCACTGGTAATGCCGACGAAGCCCGAAGTGTTAATACCCTGTTTGATTCGGGGACTTTGCACACGGTTGGCCCCGCCCGCTGACCTGTCCGAGCGTCGTAGAGATCGAGAGGCCCCAACCCTCCCCTCGCCAGCGCCGCCAGGTTCCCCCGTGTCTGCCGATCAGCACCGAGGTGCACATCTTTGAGGTTTCGCAACCTCGGCGCGACGTGGCGCAGATTTCAGTAGGTGTAGACCCTCGGGGTCTGCCTCCACCGGTCGCCGTCGAGCGCCGACTGGCGGGAGTGGCGCGGCTTACACAAACTGCGGAGATTGGCCTGGTCATGGGTGCCGCCGTGTTCCAATGGGATGGCGTGCTGGACTTCCTGCGAAGGGGTGTACCGGCCAGCCGCGAGGCAGTCCTCGCACAAGGGGTGGGCGGTGATGTAGGCGGTACGAATCTTGCGCCAGCAGGCCCACATGCATGACGACTCCTTCCTGCTTATGGTTGTGAGTTCGGTGGCGACCGCGTCGATCAATGCGGCCTGGGTCATGTCCTTCGCCTCCAGCGCCTTGAGGACAGCTTGGTCGAGGGTGTCGGTGGCGGTGAGGTGGGTGATGGTGACAGACTCGGCCTGTCCTTGTCGATACAGCCGGGCGCTGGTCTGCTGATACAGCTCCAAGCTCCAGGTCAGTGAGAACCACACGAGCAGGTGGCCACCGGACTGCAGATTCACTCCATGCCCAGCGGAAGCGGGGTGGATCAGGCCAAGCGGGATGTCGCCCCGGTTCCACGCCTCGATTTCCGCCGACGTCTTCAGTTCGCGGGCTTGTGGGAAGCGACGCTGGATGTGTTCGCGGTCGTGTCGGTACCAGTAGGAGACGAGGACGGTTTGGCCGTTGGCGGCCTCGATGATGTCTTCGAGGGCATCGAGTTTCGCCCCATGCACCTCGACCGTATCGCCATGCTCGGGCGTGTTTAATTGTCTGTGGGCTTAGGCTGGTCTTGTCGACACTTCGTTAAGCGGGCGTGTGTGCCTGCGGAGAGTGAGGTGCCTGTTATGGTTTTTCGTCGTCGTTTGACGCCGGAGTATCGTCGTGATGTTGCGTCTTTGATGTTGGATACGGGGGCTTTGATCGCGTCTGTGGCCCAGGATTGGGGGCTGGGTGAAACGGTGGTGGGCCGCTGGGTCAAACTCGAGCGCGAGCGGTGCCAGGCCGCCCAGCAGGGGCGCCCTGATCCACGCGAGATGGAAGCTGAGATCACTGCTTTGCGTCGGCGAGTGCGCCAGCTGGAGAAGGAGAACGAGTTCTTGGGAAAAGCCAACGCCTTCTTCGCCTCTGGGCACTACAACACCAGCGATTTGAGCTGATGGACGCGCACAAGGGCTTCCTACTCGATCACTGTGATGGCCAAGGTCTTGGGTGTCACGCGCGCGGGCTATTACGCGTGGAAAAACCGTGCACCCCAGCGGGGCGAGCGCGCGCTGGTGCGGAGGCGTTTGGATGAGGCGGTGGCCTGGGAACACGAGGTGTCCGGTGGCACGTATGGGGCTCCATGTGTCCGCCATGCTCTGGCGCGCGCGGGTGTGGATGTGGGTGTGTGCGCGGTCGCCGCGTCGATGCGCCGCCAGGGCCTGACAGGCCTGAACACGCACCCGCGCCCGGCTAGGCGCGGCCGGCGGGGTCCGGTGGCCCATGAGGACCACTGCGCCCGCCAGTGGGACCAAGGCGCCCTGGACCGGGTGTGGATCACGGACTTTACCTACCTGCGCTGCGCCCAAGGCTGGGTCTACCTGTGCGCCGTGCGCGATGCACACTCGCGCCGAGTGCTCGGATACGCCATGGGCGAGCAGCACAACACGCGCTCTGGTCATCACCGCGCTCGACATGGCCGCCACCACCCGTGGCAGCTTCCCCACTGGGATCGTGCTCCACGCTGATCGGGGAACACAGTTCACCTCCCAGAAACTGGCCGCCTACATGCGCGCCGTCCAAGGAACCGTGTCGATGGGACAGGCCGGAGTGTGCTGGGATAACGCCATGGCCGAATCCTTTTGGGCCACCCTCAAAACCGAGTACTACTACCGGCGCTCCTTTACCACCCGCGACCAGGTCTGCACTGGGGTCGCCACCTGGATCGAAGACTTCTACAACCGCCGCCGCATCCACACCAGCCTCGGCGGCAAACCCCCCATCGAATACGAACTACACCAAGCGGCCCAGGCAACAGCCGCATAAACAAACCGTCAACAACTTGCACACAGGCCCAGTTATCACCGCCCTCACGGGTGACACCTGCCACGTCGGCCAGCGCCATCAGGTCGTCGGTGTCGGCGACACGCACCTCGACGGTGGAGGCTTCGGAGCCAGGCAGGAGCACAGCCATGCGGTGCTGGGGTCGTCTGGTGCCGAAGATCGCGCGCAGCATCCGCCTGCTGGGGTGGATTTCTTTTGCAGCGAGTGCGGCAGCCGGGCTGGGGTGCTTGGCGATCTTGATCTTGAGCTTGGTGGGCATCCGGGTTTCCTTCCATGTGAGTGGTGGTACGCCCCATCACCGGGTTGGTGAAGGGAGTGCCTTGCATCTGTCAGGCATGGGACGCGCCGAAACCAGACGGCCTACGACTCGGTGAGTGTTTTGCGCAGTTGGGCCAGACCGCGCGAGACGGCTTTCCGCACCGCATCGGCACTGGTCGGCTGGCCTGCGCCGGTCTTGTCGGCGGCGATCTCGGTGAACCAGTCGCCGTGGAGCACATGCAGCTCGATGTACTCGCGCTGCGTCGCAGTCAGTGGACTCAGCAGTTCGACCACCGCGAGGTTGGCCTCGACCTGCTCGGTGAAGTCCGGATCTTCCGAGGCGAAGTAATCCGCGCCCAGCCCGCCACGCTCGTCGTCATCACCGTGGCCGGGTTGGTCGACGGAGATGTCGGAGCGGCGGCGATTATCCAGTTCGCGGTACTCGGCGTACACGTCGTCGAGGTAGGCGCGAGCCCACGTCGGACGCGAAGCCGGGTCGCGCAGCTGGACACGCAGTTTCTCGCTGTCGGGTAGGTCCGGGACGGGTAGGTCGATGGTGTTGCCCCTGGGGGTCAGGTATGGGACGGTGAATTGGTTGTTGAATGCCACGTGAGGGCTTCCCTTCTTACGAAGGGAGACCCCGTTGAGGGCAACCGACGAGAGGCCGTGGTGTTGAGCGGAAACAGTGAGGGGCACCAACCCGACCCGGGGGTGAACCCGGATACAGGTGGTGCCCGTCAAGCGCTCAACGGAGGTCTCCCGAATACGGGTGAAAAACGCATGCGGGTGTAGGAGGAAGGCGGCCGGCCGGTGGCCGGTACGGCTTTGACCGCCACAGCGGTTGGGCTGTCCTGCCGGATGACGTCTGGCCAGCAGAACAGCCGTGAGGGCTACTTGCCCTTACGCGGCTTGGCCTGAGCCAGCGCCGAGGCTGCGACCGACTTCGTCTTGGCCGAGGTGCGACCGTCGCGCAGCAGTGCGGCCGCCTTCTTGGCGACCGGTCGAGACGTCTGCTTCGTGTTTCGTGTACCCATGTCCTTGTTCACCTCCTGCCTCAGTTCGCTCCGACACGGTTACGCGTTCGTGAAGATGAACGCGACAAGAGTGAAGCGGCCTTGTAAGATCGAAGGAACACAGGTTCGCTGTTCGCCCTTGTGGTTCTAGGTTCCCCGATGACGTTTTTCTGATCGGCTGGGAAGCGATGGGTCGCGATGGAGAGGTGGTGCGGTGGATTATAAGTCGAGCTTCCATGCCGTTTTGGCGACGGTGCGCCCGCTGATGAAAGGCACCCGTAACCTTGGCGAGTTCACCGCAGGTCTCATCGACATGGGACTCGTGCCTCGCGGAACCGTCGACGGTGAAAAGACCGCGCTTGAGATGCGCAAGTCGGCGACGTGGAAGGGGTACGCCAACGGGTCTGACCAGCTGCCTACTGTGTTAGCGAGCGAGCTGGCTGGGCGATGGGATCAGTTTCGGTTCGCCAGCAACGTCTCCCAGGCATACGAGGAGTCGGCACTCAATGACCTAGCCGACCGGCTCCACGACCTTGACGAGTCGATCAACAAGGGCAATGTTACCGAAGGTCTAGGCCAGCTGTTCTACAAGGTGTTCACCGAAGCTGCCGGTGAGACCGCTGCCGTAACGGAGCCCTTGACTTTGGCAGACAAGGCCGACCGATCTGGCGTCCCGTACATTGACGAGAAGATGAATCGCCTCAGGCTTGGCGACCGCTCGGTCGCGTTACCGCAGAAGCATCCAACACCGGACACAGTTCAGCCTGCTGAGCTGGGGTATGTTTCGGCGCTCCTGGCCGCGTATTGCGAAGACAAAGCCCGTACCGGCGTTGAGGTGCAGCTGGACGACATCCCGTCGCGTCTGGTTCAACACTTCCAAGAACAGCGCAAAGCGTTCTACCGTGCCGAATGGGTACGAGAAACATCGTGGAACTGCATCCACGATGGGCGGCCATTGTTTGACGATTTCCTGGAAACGATGCACGCGGGAGTCTCCGACACCAACTTGCGTCAGTACCCCAACGGACTCGAACGTCTCTTCGCGACACTGGCTCAAGCAGCCGCAGTCCAACTCGACGGTGTCCGGCTCGACCAGATCATTGACCTGATCGACGTGTGGAGCCGGAAAGGTTCCTGCCACGAACTGGTCGCCCGGAAGCGGCTGGGATGGGTAAATTGATGCGCGCCACGTCCCTAGACACAAGTTTCGAAGCTGAACTGCGCGGGCTTATCTTGCTGTTCCTGCTCGGAGATGCAGCGGATGCCGACTACCTGGGTGCCCTAGACACCATCACCGTCAACGCCCACACCTTCGGGGTCGGGGCAGAGAGCCTCAACGGCACCCACCGACTGGCCAGCGCGGAACTCCACACGCGCACAGTCCTGATGACCCAAGCTCTCCAGCATTTGGCGATCCAAGGATTCGTGACACTACAGCCAGATCGTTCTCCGGCGGCCTTCACGATTACCGCTGAGGGTGAATCAGTCGTCAACCATTTCCGCTCCCGATACGCCGGTCAGTTGTTCGACACCGCGTTGGAGACGATCGAGCGGGTTGGCGACCTGAGCACGAGCGAGCTGGCTCAGATCATCAGGTCAGCGACCCCGGAAGGAGAAACGCGATGACACCTGGCTTCTGGATCAGCAGCATCACCGTGGCCGGGCACCCCACTCGGCGGGACTCCAGCGTTGGTTTCGAATCTGGACTCAACGTCATCTACGGACCGTCTAACTCCGGCAAGTCCTGGGTGCTTCAGTGCATCGACTACGTATTCGGGCTGAAAGCTGACGAGTTCGTCCTCGACGAAAACTCCGGCTACACCGAGGTGCGTATGGGGGTGCGCACCGCGCAGGGCTCACTCACGTTATCGCGCTCCATCGGTGAGGGAGCCAATAACATCGAGGTCTCCAGCACAGACCCACGAATTGAGTCTGGAGTCTACAAACGTCAATCGTCTGGCCGTTCCCCGCTGCTCAGCTCGGTGTGGCTCAAACTCATCGGCTACGACGCCCCTGAAAACCTGAAAATCATCAAGAACCAAAACCTTGAAACCCAGGCGTTGACGTGGCGTACCTTCTGGCATGCGCTGTACGCGGATGAAGACCGGATCAGCACCAAGAAACAAATCCTTCTCCCTCTTCAGGCCACCGCACAGCCCGCGTTCAAATGCGCCCTAGCGTCACTGATCACCGGCAAGGACTATGCCGCCTACGCTCGTGATGAGTCTGTCGAAACGAGGAAATTGCGTAACAACGCGATCATCGACTACCTCGAGCCGCTACCCAAACAGCTTGAAGAACGAATCGAGTTGATCGACAAAGCACTCGGTAGCAGCGACCCAGCAGAGATCCAGCAGCGCATCGATGAGCTGACCGCAGAACTGGAACGTGTCCAGCAACGCATCACACACGCCACCGTGCAGGGGCAAGACATCGTCGCACGCCTCCAACAGGTGCGTGACTCGCTGGCGGAATCCCGCAGTCTGCGGAACCGATACGAGGAACTTGCCGCCTCCTACCGTGCCCGCATCGAGCGGTTCGATTTCGTCGAGGAAGGCCACGCCCTCACCGCACACAGGGAACCGGCAACAACCTGCCCCGTATGCACGCAGGCACTACCGCCGGAAGCGCGATCCGCAGTTCCAGAGCCCGATCTGCGTGAACGCCACGACCTAGCTGCCCGACTCAACGATCTTCGTCAAACGATCCATCAGATGGATGTTGAACAGGCACCACTGCAAGAACAAGAGCAGGATTTCGCCGCAGAAGCCGAGCACATTGCCCGGCGCATTAGCGGCGAGTTAGAGCCGCAACTGCAAGCCCTCTCGACTTCGCTTGCCAGTCACAACGCGATCATCGCCATGCAGGCAGAAAGAGAACAGCACCTCGAACGCAAACAAGCCATCGAAGACGAACTTGAAGAACGCAAGAATCGCACATTCCCCAAGGGCAACTTCAATCCGCTCGACGAATACCCGAAAACGTTCTGGTCGCAGATGGGCACCAACCTGCTCGACGTCCTTGGAGCCTGCGTGTTCCCCAGACTCAAAGATGCCCAATTCTCGCACGAACTGTTCGATGCTGTCATCAACGGCAAAACAAAAGCGAAGGAAGGGCAGGGCTACCGGTCGTTCGTCAACACCGCTGTCATGCTCGCCCTCCGGGAATACCTCGCCTCCGAGGACGCCACACACAACCCCGGCCTGCTTATCATCGACACCCCACTACTGGGGCTCGACGATCCACAGCTCGACCCCGAGCTTCAAGAAGCCCGTGAAACCATCCCCGCTGCCCTCTACGACTACCTCGCCCTCGAACAAGACGGCGGTCAGATGATCATCGCTGACAACACCAAGTTCATGCCCGACATAGAACCGCTAAAGGACCGATGCAATCTCATCGTATTCACGAAACGCGAAGGAGAAGCACGCTACGGCTTCCTGCTCGATGCCCAGGACGAAGACCTGATCGATCTGGAGGGAACAGATGACAACTAACCGCGCCTTCAGCTACACGCCCCTCTGGAAACTCCTCATCGACCGCGATATGAACAAAACCCAACTTCAAGAACGTGCAGGCATCAGTCCAGCCACCCTGTCCAAACTCGGACGCGGCGGCAACGTCACGACCGACGTCCTTGCCCGCATCTGCGAAGCTCTCGACTGCGACGTCGCCGACATCTGCGAGGTCGTCCCCACCGATATGAAGGGAGTAACCGACTAGATGACCGCTCAACGCCTGCAGCTCACCTGATACAACAAGGACAAGGCTCTCATCCCCACCGAGACCGGCAAGTACGGCTACACGTGGGTTGACCCCTCTGATCCGCGTTACTGCGAAACCCACACCCTCGTGCTGGACGACTACGTGCAAGGCACCCAAACGGAGAAGTCGGATGAGTTTGCCTACTCCGAGCGCGCCGATCTGGAACCTCAGGACGACAATCTGCTCATCCTCGGCGAATCCGGCGACGTCCTAGAGGCCCTCACTAGAGTGCCCGAACTGGCCAAGAAGTATGTGGGGCAGGTGAAGCTGATCTACATTGATCCGCCGTTTAACACCGCGCAAACATTTGCCAGTTACGAGGACAACCTAGAGCACTCTATCTGGCTGACGATGATGCGCGACCGGCTGCTGCACATGAAGAAGCTGCTTACCGACGACGGTTCGATCTGGGTGCATCTTGATGATGTGGAAGTGCACCGGATGCGACTCCTTATGGATGAGGTCTTCGGTGCGGAGAATTTTCAGGCAGAGGTTGTTTGGCAAAAGGCCGACTCTCCGCGGCGTGGTTTGGGATTTTCGGTTGACCAGAATTTCGTCATCGTCTACCGGCGCAGCGAGGCATTCGAGCCAAATAAGGCACTGCGCACAGCGGCTGACAACGCCCGATTTTCCAATCCGGACAATGATCCTCTTGGGCCTTGGTGGGATGACAATCCATCCGGTAATCACGGAGATGGCTCTGGTGGTATGTGTTACGCGATTCAGAATCCTTTGACCGGGGAGATGATGCGTCCACCCAAAGGCGCCAGTTGGAGGTACTCGCAACAGCGCATTCTCGCCGGCTTACAGGGATGGGTGCCGTACCGGTTGGAGAACCTGCATAACGCAGAATGGCGTGCCTCCAACGAGGGAGCCCTCGCGAGAAGGCGTCCGATGACGTGTGCGCGCTCGTCCTAGATGTCTCGCTCAATGAAGCACGTGAACGGGTCGCGGCACGGCGAACTTCGGGCGAGCCACTGCCCGAGATCCTGATCCGATCAACGGGAGGAATCGGTCGTAAGGCGTATATCCCCACCGATGGAAATAATCCTCGAACGTGGTGGGAAAACAAGGACGTAGGCCACAATCGCGCGGCCAAGTCCGAACTGAAGGCTCTGTTTCCGATTCTTACCCCTTTTGACACACCGAAACCTGAGCGCCTCCTTGAGCGCATTATTCACACCGGATCAAACCCTGGCGACATCGTCCTGGACGTGTTTGCTGGTTCCGGGACGACGGCGGCGGTGGCGCAGAAGATGGGGCGGCGTTGGGTGACGTGTGAGTTGTTGGAGTCGACGTTTACGACGTTCACGCGCCCTCGCCTGGAGAAGGTGCTCAACGATCAAGACCCGGGAGGGATAACCCGGACGAAGGGCGAACGAGTCGACGCTACGGAAGACGGGCTGCCTGATGGTGTCTCGCCGGAGGACGCCGCGAAATTCACGAGCGTGCTCAACAAGCTGATCAAGGACGACCCGGAATTAAAGAAGAGCGTCGAGGTGAAGACACTGAAGGCTGCCTCGAAGACCAGGCGCACGAAGGAAGTGCTGAACTGGCGTGGTGGCGGCGGCTTCCAGGTCGCCCATCTGTCGCCTGCGTGCTTCGACTACGCCCCTGAATTGGACAGGGTGATGCTGACGGCGGCCGCGACCGGACAGACCCTGATCGAGTCGGTGGCTGCCAACCTCGGGTTCACACTGTTGCACCCGGATGATGACTATATTTTTGATGCCCGCCGTGGCAATGCCTTGTTGAAGGTGGTGGAGGGTGTCGCCACGACCGAGATCGTTGACTGGCTTGCTTCCCAAATCCAGCCCGGCGAGACAATCGTGCTGGCCGCCACCACGGTGATAGACGGTGTGCGCCAGCATCTGCGCAAACTGGTGAAGGGGTCGCGGGTGGTCGCATTGCCCGATGATGTGTTTCGGTACAGCGAAGGTGGTGACCAATGATGGCGAACAGGCTCAACATCAGTTTTGACTCGGACATGCTGGAGTCGATCAGTGCCGAGCTCGACTTGCGTGCTCCGAACAAGGAAGCACTGCGCCAGCTGGTCTTCACTCTCGACGGTGACTATGACCCGACCGTGATGCAGGTGCTCAACCTTGCTACGGGCGTGGGCAAGACCTACTTGATGGCGGCGTTTGTGGAGTATCTGCGCCGCCAAGGAGTTGGCAACGTCGTGATCGTCACCCCAGGCAAGACGGTGCAGGCCAAGACCGTGCAGAATTTCACGCCCGGCACGCCCCGCTACATCACCGGCGCGGCGGTGCCGCCCGAGGTGGTGACCCCACAGGACTACTCGGCGTGGATCGCCCGGCAGAACGGCCCGGCCCGACTCGCGTTCGGCCGTGAAGTGCCAATGCTGGCGTTTATCTTCAACATTCAGCAGCTCATCGCGCCGAAGGAAGCCGAGGGTGACACCCACGGTGGTCCCCAGGACGCGATGCGCCGTAAGCCCCGCCGGTTCGATGAGAACGCCGGCGTGCTCTTTGACTACCTGAAGAACCTCGATGATCTGGTTGTGATCGCCGACGAATCCCACCTGTACGGGTCCAGCGCGGTCGCGTTCAATGCAGCGTTGAAGGAACTCGACCCAGCAGCGGCGATCGGGTTGACCGCGGCGGTGGACAAGACCACCGATCACGTCATTTACGAGTACCCGCTCTACCGCGCCATCCAGGACAAGTACGTCAAGGCCCCGGTGTTGGCGTTCCGCAAGAATGGATATGGCACCGATGAAGCCTCCGAAGAGCAACAGTTGCGGGACGCTCTGCAGCTACGTGCGATCAAGCAGGCCTACTACGACTCGTACACGGCTTCCCAGAACCGCGAGCATGTGAACGCGGTCGCTTTCGTGGTCTGCTCCGATGTGGAGCACGCCACCCAGGTTGCTGAGCTGTTGCGCACGCCGGAGTACCTCGGCCGAGAATCGGCTGTGCTGCAGGTGGACTCCAAGCACGAGGATGAGTTGACCCAACGCCGCCTCGACGAATTGGATCAGCCCGAATCGCTTGTGCTGGCAGTGGTTAGCGTGAACAAGCTCAAGGAAGGCTGGGACGTCAAGAACATCGCCGTCGTGGTCACGCTGCGGGCGATGGCCTCGGAGGTGTTGACCCAGCAGACCATGGGACGTGGCCTGCGTTTGCCGTTCGGGAAGTACACGGGCGTGTGGCAGATCGACCAGCTCGATATCATCGCTCACCAGTCCTTCGCCGAATTGTTGAACGCCGAGAACGTGCTGCAGCAGTTCGGATTGGACGAAGCTGTCCCCGAACCCGACAAGGCCAAGGTTGAGGAGGCGATCCGCAAAGCCGCCGAACAATCCAACTCGGATACAGGCACAGACTCGACCGGCGGTCAAGCATCGACTACGACTATTCCGTGGCCTGGTGCTGGTACCAGCGGTGCTAGCACCGGTGGTGTGGAACCGCATCCGGGCACCGTTCCCGTCGGCGGCAGTGATTCCCCGGGTGCGGGTTTGCCCGGTGTCGGGGTTCGTACCATCACCGAGCAGGAGGATGAGCTCACCTGGGAGTTGGTTTCGATCGGACGGAACCCGAGCTTTGCTGACGTGTCCTACCGATTCCCGGTGACGACGATGACGGTGCAGCAGCCGCCCATTGGCCTGTCCGAAATCAGTGACGCCGTGATCGAGCAAGCGGCCCGTCGGGTTACCTCTGCCGGGGACGTGCTGCTGCGCAAAGAGATCATCGCCGCCCTAGGCAAGAAACTCCGGACAGAGGATCGAGAAAGCGCCGAAGTCGACTCCGTCCACGTCGACAACGCCGATGCCGAGGAGGCGCTGGTCAAACTGGTGATCAACATGTCGCTGGTGCCCAAAACCGAACAGACCGCACGCTACGTCGCCACGTTCCTGGTGCCGAAGTTCATGCGCGCCGTGACGTTCACCGGCTGGACCGTCAAATCCCTCGACTCCGCCCGCGCCGAACTCCTAACGCTGATCAAGAACTACACAACCGAGACACTGCGAGCCACCCGCGAGGTGCCGACCATACAGCCCAAGCAGATGCCAGGCACCGGCTACACGCTCCCGTTAGGTGAGAAGGTGCATGACCAGATCGAGAGCCGTGCCCAGTTCGTGCGAGGCCGGGTCTACGGCGGCTGGTTCAAGTCGCTATTCGCCGAGGAATCCTTCGACTCCTTCACCGGCGAATACCAGCTTGCTCGCCTGCTCAACACGTCGCCGGGGATCGTGTGGTGGCATCGCCTGCATCCGCAAGACCAGGCGTTCGTGTACTACAACGCGAAAGACCGCTACTTCCCCGACTTCGTAGCCTTGGACACCAACGGGGTGCATTGGATCATCGAAGGCAAGGACGAGCGCGGCCGCGATGACGCCAGGGTGCAGGCCAAGCGTAAGGCTGCCGAGGCGTTGGTGCGCCGGTTGGTGGCTGAGGATGCCTACGCCGGTCAACACTGGGGCTATCTGATCGCCTACGAGCAAGACACCGCCCGTGCCGACTCGTGGGAAGACCTGAAAGCCTTCGCCAGCCCGGTCAGCAACGCCCTGTAGCTGCGAGTTCGCCTGGGCGCATCACGGGACTCCAGCGTTGCGGGAGGACGAGGGTGACGGCCTCGCTGGTAATGAACACGAATCCGAGCCTGCCATCGGTGAGCGTGCACCCGCCCTCCAGCACCGCAAGGAAGTCCGGGATGTGGAACGCAAGCTGCGTCGGCGATTCGGTCAGGAGCTTCTCGATCGCGGCACGGAGCGTCGACGGACGTCGCCGCGCACCCGTTGACTGCAGGCTGTCCACGGCCTGATCAACCGCCGTGCTGTTGCGCCCAGCGAGCACCTGCAACGCCTCGGCCATCTTCACCAGCAGCACCTCCTGGTAGAGGTGGCTGGTGGTGCAGGTGCCGCGCTTGACGTAGTTCGTCGGACACTCCCACACGTCGACCCGGTTCGGGGTGCCCGAGTGCCAGGTCTTGCGGCCGAACGGCCGTCCGCAGTCGCCGCAGACGATCTTGCGGGACAGGCACTTGCCGAAGGACTTGTAGCCGCGTGGGTCGACGCGGGTGTGGCCTGTTCTGGTCGATCTGCTCGAGCGCGATCAGGTGTGCGTGCATCAGAG
>NZ_ALCA01000010.1 GCF_000278725.1 Actinomyces sp. ICM47
AGGACGGGGCCGTCGGTGAGCGCGCGGCGCGTGGGGGCAGCTGCGGTAGCGGTGCTGGGGGCATTGGTAGATGTGGCATCCGCACCGGTCGCGCCGGAAGCTGCGGCTCCCGCGTGACTCGCAGGGCTGGTGGCCGGGTTGAGCGCGGTCGCCGGGCTCGTGCCTGGCTGCGCAGCCGCGCCCCTCGAGCCTGCGCTGGTCGCGTCTCCCGCGCTCGCGAATGCCGAGGTCTGTTTCTTGGAACCCTTCGTGGCGTTTTTCTTCGGCGAGTTGCGCGTCGACAGCTTGCCCGACGTCGCGCCCCACGCAGCCAGGCGGCCCATTGCGGCATCCAGGCTCAGCGGGTCCGGCTCGTCGGACTGGGCGGTCTTCTTCCCGCCGCCCGCCCCGGTACCCGTTCGGGCTGGACCTGCGGAGTTATCCGCTGATGCTGCCACGGCCAGGGCCGGCTTGTCGCCCGCCTGCTCGATCCACCGCGCGACCGACGCGGCCACGTCCGGCGCGGGGGCCAGCAGGCGGCGCACGCCCTTGGGCAGGGCGCGGATCGCCTCGGTCAGCAGGTCCTCGCGCATGCCCGGCACCAGCCAGTCCGTGCCCTTATCGCTGACGCGTTCGAGCACCTCGATTGGGATGTGCATCGACACGCCGTCACGCGGGCTGCCCGGTGCGAACTCGTAGCTCAGCGCCAGCGATAGATCGCCGCACTGCCACCGATCCGGGAAGCCCTCGCCGGAGGTCGCCTCGCGCGGCATCAGCAGGGACGCCGGGTATATCAGCAGGTCGGGATGCTCCCGGCGCTCGTCCTTCCACCAGCGGTTGAACGCCGCCGCGCTGGTGACGTGCTCGGGGATCAGGTCGTCGAAGAAACGGAAGCGCGCCTGCTCGTCCGCGACGAGGCCGTGGGTGCGGCTACGGCGCTCAACCTCGCGCGCCTGCTCCACCAGGGCCTCGTTTCGGCGCTGGAAACCGTGCCTCTCCCTCCACTGGCCATCCACGAGGGCGTTGCGAATGAACAACTCGCGGGCCAGCTCGCGGGCCGTCGTGCCCTCGCGCGCGGCCGCCAGCTCCTCGAAATGACGCGGCTCAAACGACCCCGATGACAGCGGATCCTTCGACGCCGACACCAAGCCGGCCGCCAGCGCCTCCAGCGACCCCGCGCGCGGAGCGTGAGAGCGCGAGGCGGCCACGGCCTCGTCGATAACGAGGTCACCCAAGCGACCCAGCAGCACCTCGCGGTCCGCCGCCAGCGTCAGCCCGTAGAGGGTCACGCGCTCGCGGACCATCGCCGCGCCCTTCGCCACCGACCAGAACGGCTCCGAATACGAGCGCTTGAGCAGGCCGCGTGCCGCCGGCTCCACCCACTCCGGGCGGATGCGGGCCACCGTGCGCGCGAACAGGCGCGAGGTCTCCACGAGTTCCGCGGTCATCACCCACGCGGGGTGACCGCTCACGCCCGAGCCCGGCCAGATCGTGAAGTGCGTGCCGCGCGCGCCCTCGTAGTCGCGCTTTGTCTCGTCCCACGAGCCCAGGTAGGACAGCAGGCCGACCAGCAGTGAGCGATGCACCTGGTCCGCGTCCACGCTCGCCGGACCCTGCCCGTAAGCCAGGACTGCGCGTACAGCCGCGTCCTGCGCGCCGCCGAAGCGGGCGGCCTCCACGACGTCGCCCGTCGACGGCTCGCCCACAGGCCCCACGCCGATCCCCAGCGCGCGGGCCATCTGGCGCAGCTGGCCGACGACGTCGCGCCACTCGCGCCACCGCAGGTAGTGGAAGAACTCCGCGCGGCACAGGCGCCGGAACGCCGAGCCTGACAGGTCGCGTGCCTGCACCGCCAGGTAGCGCCACAGGTTCAGGTAGGTGATGAAGTCCGAATGGGGGTCCGCCAGGCGCGCGTGCGAGGCGTCGGCCGCGCCCTGGTGCTCGGCCGGGCGCTCGCGCACGTCCTGGATCGACAGGGCCGCCACGATGACAAGCACCTCCGAGGCGCAGCCCAGGCGCTCGGCCTCCAGCAGCATGCGACCCAGGCGCGGGTCGATCGGCAGGCGCGCCAGGTCCCGGCCGATGCCGGTGAGCCTGTACTGGGACGAGGCCGGGGTCGCGTCCTCGGCCCCACTGTCCTGCGCGAGCGCGCCGATCTCCACGAGGAGGGCCACGCCGTCGCGCACCGCGCGCCGATCCGGAGCATCCAGGAAGGGGAAGTCCTCGACGGCGCCCAGGCCCAGGGACGCCATCTGCAAGATGACGCTGGCGAGCGATGTGCGCAGGATCTCGGGTTCCGTGAAACGGGGGCGTGAAACATAGTCAGCCTGGGAGAACAGGCGGATCGCCACGCCCTCCGCGACGCGGCCGCATCGGCCCGCGCGCTGGTTCGCACTGGCCTGGCTGACCGGCTCGATCGGCAGGCGCTGCACCTTCGTCTTATTGGAATAGCGGGAAATGCGCGCCAAACCCGGGTCGATGACGTAGCGGATGCCCGGCACCGTCAGCGACGTCTCCGCGACGTTCGTCGCCAGGACCACGCGGCGCAGGCGGTGCGGCTCGAACACGCGATGCTGCTCGGCTGCCGTCAGCCGCGCGTACAGCGGCAGGATCTCAATGTCCCCGGGGTGTGCGCCTTTGTCGTCTCCCGCGCGCCGGCCTCGTCCCTTCAAATGGTCGAGGAGGGCCGCCTCCGTGTCGCGGATGTCGCGCTCACCCGGCAGGAAAACCAGGATGTCGCCGTCGCCCTCCGCGCTCAGCTCGTCCACCGCGTGGCAGATCGCGGTCTCCACGTCGATGTCCTCGCCCATGCCGTAGCCGAGCGTCGCCAGCTCGTCGTCCGGGTCCTCCAGGACCAGCTGCATGGGGCCGGACTCGGTGACGTCAGTGGTCTCGATGACTTCGATGGTCTCGTCCGCCTGCTGTGACGAGGCCTCGGACGTGTACGACGAAGGCGTCGTCGGGCCGAGCGGGCGGTAGCGGATCTCCACCGGGTACGTGCGCCCCGACACCTTGATGACCGGCGCGGGCTCGATCAGGCGGCCCGATCCGGGCGTCCCCTCCCACGTGCCGAAATGACGCGCAAAACGATCCGAATCGATCGTCGCCGACGTGATGATGACCTTCAAGTCCGGGCGCGCGGGCAGCAGGCGCGCCACGTACCCCAAAATGAAGTCGATGTTCAGGCTGCGCTCGTGGGCCTCGTCGATGATGAGCGTGTCGTAGCGGCGCAGCATCGGATCCGACTGAATCTCCGCCAGCAAGATGCCGTCCGTCATCAGCTTGACCAGGGTCGTGGGGCCGACCTCGTCCGTGAAACGCACCTGGTAGCCGACCACCTGGCCGCGCTCGCGGCCCACGGTCTGTCCCAGCTCGTGGGCGATGCGGTCCGCGACCGAACGCGCCGCGAGCCTGCGCGGCTGAGTGTGCCCGATCATGCCGGACACGCCGCGGCCCAGCTGCATGCAGATCTTCGGCAGCTGCGTCGTCTTACCCGAGCCGGTCTCACCCGACACGATGACCACCTGATGGTCGCGGATAGCGCGCGCGATCTCGTCGCGCCGGGCGCTCACCGGCAGGTCCGGAAATTCGATAACCGGGATCGCCGCGGCGCGCTCGGCTAGCTGCTCCGGCGTGAATGGCTTGAAGGGACGCGCGTGCTCGCGCTGCGGGCGGCGGCCCTCGCGGCTGCGGGTTTCGCGACTGTTGCCCCGGCGCTCCTGGCCCTGGGTGTGCTGGCCCCG
>NZ_ALCA01000011.1 GCF_000278725.1 Actinomyces sp. ICM47
ACCTGACAAACTCGATAAGCGCTGAACTGGACGCAATCGAGGGACAGCTCGTTGAGTCGGGCTACGACAGGTCCCACATCGATAGCTTCATCGATCATCTCGAGGAATCAGTGAAGCAAACCATCACGCTCCTTGCCGACGACGAGAACGCCCTACGTGAAGCAATACTCAAGCCCGAGGTATTCCGGTACTACGTTCTCGTACAATCAGCCTCAGCACGCCAGAACTACACCCCCAGCGAACTCCAATACCTCGACACACTCCTGGGTAGCGTCGCGCAGGAGTACCTGACGCTCGCACCAGCGTCACCGGATTTCAAGCACACAGCACTCGAGCGCACAATCACCGCACTGACACAGGTCTCCCACCAGCAGACCACCAAAGACCCGACCCACAGCACGGGCGAAAACCACCTGGACACACTCACCGAGCGCAGCAACCTTGCGGACACCTATGTGCAGACAGGGCGCCTCGATGAGGCCATCACCTTGTACGAGCAGATCCTTGAAGACTATGCACGTGTTCTGGGTGAGAATCATCCTCAGACGCTCAGCGCATGCAACGATCTCGCCACCTGTTACCAGGAGGCAGGGCGCCTCGATGAGGCCATCACCCTGTTTGAGCAGGTCATCACCGACAGCATCCGCATTTTTGGCGACGATCATCCTAACACCCTGACCTTGCGTAACAACCTTGCAAACTGTCACCTGCAGGCGGGCCGCTTCGTTGAGGCCATCCAACTGTACGAGCAGGCCGCCGCAGGCCGCGCGCGTGTCCTGGGGGAAGACCACTCCCTCACACTCAGCACGCGCAACAGCCTGGCAGACGCATACGAGTCTGCTGGCCGCCGCATTGAGGCCATCGCCCTGTTCGAGCAGGTCGCCGCAGGCCGCGCGCGCGTTCTGGGGGAAGACCACCCCCTCACACTCAGCACACGCAATAATCTCGCATACACCTACAATGCGGTGGGCCGCCGCGATGAAGCCATCGCCCTGTACGAACAGGTCGCGACAGACCGCGCGCGCATCCTGGGCGCCAACCACCCCCACACACTCAACACGCGCAACAACCTGGCTGACGCATACGAATCAGCTGGCCGCCGCGATGAAGCCATCACCCTGTACGAACAGGTCGTCACAGGCCTGACCTGTGTCCTGGGTCCCGACCACCCCCGCACGCTCACCGTACGCCACAGCCTTGCATGCGCATACGCGTCTGTTGAGCGCCACGATGAAGCCATCACCCTATTCGAGCAGGTCATCACAGACCGTGCGCGCGTCCTGGGCGACAACCACCCCCACACACTCACCGCACGCAACAACCTCGCAAGCGCATACGCGTCTGCTGAGCGCCACGATGAAGCCATCACCCTGTACGAGCAGGTCGCTCAAGACCAGGCCCGCGCCCTCGGCAAAGACCATCCCCACACGCTCACCACGCTCAACAACATCGCATACACATACCGGTCTGTTGGCCGCCTCCCTGAGGCCATTACCCTGTACGAGCAGGTCATGAAAGACCAGATCCGCGTCCTGGGCGAGGACCACCCGGGTACGTACAACACGCGCCGTGAACTCGCAGACTCATACCAAGAGGCTGGTCGCACAGACAATTCCATCACCCTGTACGAACAGCTCCTCGTCAGCAGCCAGCGCGTCCTGGGTGCCGACCATCCGTTCACCACGGCTATGTGTGAGGAACTCGAGGACGTGCGGCGCGAGCTGAAGCAGCGGGACAACCCCTCCGCCGACTAGCGCGCGTATAACCGAGTGGGCCGGTAGCGTGTGCTTCCGGCCCACTCGTGCCTCGTGGACATGCTCTCCTTCCACGTCGTACGCCCTGCCCACCCGATGCGTCCGACGCACAATGGAAGCATGCACGTTCCCTACGACACCGAGAAGTTCTATTACGGTTTTCCCGTCTATATCCTGGCTTATCCCGATGAGGAAGTGGGGGTTGGAATCACGACGGGATCCTCGTCGTATTCGCTTGGCCAGATGGTCATGATCGGCTGCGATTCCACCACGCACGCGGCGCGCTCGATCAAGCGCTCGGACGTGTGTTCCCTCAATCTTTTCGGGGCCGAGGCCATGGGACTCTTCGAATACGCGGGCACCATCTCTGGTGGAGATAAGCTCAGCGACACCCACGTGGCATCGAGCAACTATGACGGCATCCCCGTGCTCGACGATTCACAGATGAGCCTGGTGTGCCGTGTCCTAGAGGCCACGGATGACGGTACCTACACGCACTTCCGCTGCGAGGTCACCGCCCGGCTGGTTGATTCTGACCTCATCGACGAACGAGGTCGATTCCGATACGAGGAGCTCCGTACCGTCGAATACGTGGGCGATGCACGCCGTCGCATCTATCGGTACTTCTCAGAACAGGTGGAGCGTTTCGGTACATTCGTGCGCGCCTTCAAGGAGTCACTGCAGTCCTGAGATCACACAAACGACGAGGCCGGGGTCCCCACGTGGGTTCCCCGGCCTCGGTCATATGCGCAGGCTGTGAGCGCAGTGCTCACTCTTCTTCGGTGCCCGCGTACTTCGGGTTGGCGAGATTTTCGGGCGAGAGGATGCGCTCAACCTCGGACTCGGAGAGGAGTTCCATGTCGTGGATGACCTCGCGCACGGTCTTGCCTTCGGCGGCGGCGCGCTTGCCGACGACGTCGCCCAGGTGGTGTCCGATCACGTCGTTGAAGTAGGTGACGATGCCGATGGAGTTTTCCACGTAGCCGCGGCACACTTCCTCGTTCGCTGTGATGCCGGTGATGCAGCGTTCGCGCAGCGTATCGCATGCGTTGACAAGCAGGTTGATGGACTCGATGAGGGCCTGCGCGATGACGGGCTCCATGACGTTGAGCTGGAGCTGTCCGGCCTCGGCCGCCATGGTGACGGTCTGGTCATTGCCAATGACTTTGAAGCACACCTGGTTGACGACCTCAGGGATGACGGGGTTGACCTTTGCGGGCATGATCGAGGAGCCAGCCGCCATCTTCGGCAGGTTGATCTCGTTGAGGCCAGCGCGCGGGCCGGAGGCCAGCAGACGCAGGTCGTTGCAGACCTTGGAGAGCTTCACGGCGCTGCGCTTGATGGTGGCGTGCATGGACACGTAGGCACCCGTGTCGGAGGTGGCCTCGAGGAGGTTCGGGGAGCCGACGACGCGCGCGCCCGTGATGCGGCGCAGGTGACGCACAACGACCTGCTGGTAGCCGTCCGGCGTATTCAGGCCCGTACCGATGGCGGTGGCACCCAGGTTCGTCTCCAGGAGCAGCTCGGCGTTGTTGACGAGGCGCTCATCTTCCTCGCGCAGCGTGTGCGCAAACGCGGAGAACTCGCCGCCCAGCGACATGGGAACGGCGTCCTGCAGCTGGGTGCGTCCCATCGTCAGGATGTTGCGGAACTCGGCGCCCTTCTCGTCGAAGGCGTCCGCCAGCTCGTCGAGCGCCTTGCGTAAACGATTCACCTTGCGCCACAGGGCGATGCGGAACGCGGTCGGGTAGGCGTCGTTCGTTGACTGCGAGCGGTTGACGTGATCGTTGGGGTTGATCACGTCGTAGTGTCCCTTCTCCTCCCCCAGGATTTCGAGCGCGAGGTTCGCGATGACCTCGTTCGCGTTCATGTTCACGGATGTGCCCGCGCCTCCCTGGAACTGGTCGACGGGGAACTGGTCCATGCAACGCCCGTTTTCGATGATTTCGTCGCAGGCGGCGATGATGGCCTCGGCCTTGACGGGTTTCATGGCCTTGAGCTGCATGTTCGCCAAGGCGCACGCCTTCTTAACCTGCGCAAACGCACGAATCAGTTCGGGTGCTTCATTGATAGTGCGGCCTGAGATCTGGTAGTTCTCAATGGCTCGCAGTGTGTGGATTCCCCAGTACGCGTCGTCGGGTACTTCGCGCGTGCCGAGCAGATCCTCTTCGGTGCGGGTCAACGTCGTTCCTTCCGTCGGAGTGTACGCCGGAAGTTTCCCGGCGATCCGCCTCCATGGTAGGCACGAAGTCCCGCTTTGTCAGGAACTTTACGAATCTCGGGGAGGTCGTTGACGCTCCCCTAACTCGGCCTTTCGTCAGTCATGACAAGCGGCCTGCGCAACGGCATCGAGCAGGTCCCCGAGAGTTTCCCACTCCTCGATCTGCGCGTCGGTGAGCGCCACTTTCGCCTCGCGTTCGACGCGCGCAACGACGGCATACAGGGATACATCGTCCATATCCAGGTCCCCGCGCAGGGTCAGCTCGGCGCGCGCATCGCCAGGGGCAAGGTCGGCCTCGTCGAGGACGGCTTCCATCGCTGCCTCGCGCGCACGGTCCTGGGTACTGACGGACTCGCCCGCGTCGATGGACGAGGCCTGGGTACCCTCAGGTGCATCGTCCTCGGTAGCGGGATCGACCAGCTGCGCTAACCCGGCACGCAGCTGGTCTCCCAGCAGATCAGCGATGGAACCCATCAGCCCACCCGGTTGTTCAGCCAGCGCACGGGTGCACCCGCGCCCGCGTGACGGAAGGACTCAAGTTCATCGTCCCACGCCTGACCGAGCGCCAGTTCCAGGCCCTCGACGAGCTCTTCGTAGGAGGACGCGTTCTCCATGGCGGCGCGAATGCGGTCCTCGGGGACGACAACATTACCGACGGAGTCCATCTGTGAGTGGAAGATGCCCAGCGACGGGGTGTGACACCAGCGCCCACCATCGTTCGAGGCGGTCGCCTCTTCGGTGACCTCGTAGCGCAGATGTTCCCAACCGCGCAGAGCGGACGCCAAACGGGCACCCGAGCCAACCGGCCCAACCCACGAAAACTCGCAGCGGACCATGCCCGGCGCCGCATCTTGATCGGTCCACTGGAGGCGAACCTCCTGGCCGAGCGCGGTACCCAACGCCCACTCGATGTGCGGACACAGAGCGGGCGGTGTTGAGTGCACGAAAAATACACCGCGGGTGTATGACCCTCTCATTGTTCCTCCTTGTAGGCTTTGTCAGGATCGTCTTCCCCTACGTCCTAATTACCTGGGAGTCGCAACGAAATGCGCCGAAACGAGCACACACGATGTACTGACAGGATAGAGGAGCGCG
>NZ_ALCA01000012.1 GCF_000278725.1 Actinomyces sp. ICM47
GAGGTCCGCGCGCACCCGGCGCAGGGCCGCCGCCAGGACCGCCTGGTGGGAGCGGGGAAGGGGAGCGGGCAGGCCGGATTCTCCCTCAGGCTCCAGGTCCGACAGTAACTGACGCACGAGGTCGGGCTCCAGGTAGGGCATCGGGTACACGAGCGCGCCCCCGGCCTCGACCGGCCTGCCGATCGCCTCCGGATCCGTCACCACGTGCAACGAGGGGGTGAGCATGTCGGCGAACAGCCCCAGGCGCGCGGCCCCGTCGTGGTTACCCGACGTCAGGATGACCGTCGTGAGCGCGGTCAGCTCGCGCAGGGCGCGGCGCATCCGTGCGAGCGCATCCACGGGTGGAACCGCGCGGTCGAACACGTCGCCCGAGATGAGGACGGCGTCCACGCCGCGCTCACGTACGAGGGCGACCAGCCAGTCGATAAACGCGTCCGCGCTCTCGCCCAGAGACACGCCGTGCAAGGTGCGTCCCAAATGCCAGTCGGAGGTGTGCAGAATCAGCATGTCACCAGTGTGGCAGAGACCGCCCACATCTGCGTCCGTCACACACGCTTGGAGAGTGGACATGAGCTGCGCCTTTGCTCCCAGCCGATAGCATGGTGGACATGACAAAGCCCTTCCTCATGCTGACCTCGCGCGACGACGGCCCCGTGCTGGCCTCGGAAAGCGCTGACCTGCCGCGTTTCTCGGGACTGACCTCCGACCAGGTCCACCAGGTGCGCATCGAGAGAGAGCTGCCCGACCTCGACCTGTCTAATTACTCGGGTGCGTTCGTGTGCGGGTCCCCATGGGACGCGAATGCGGACGACCACGTGAAGGAAGAGCGCCAGGTGCGCGCCGAGGCCTGGCTGCGTTCCTTCTACGACCGGGCGCTGGGCGAATCCTTCCCGATCTTGGGCCTGTGCTACGGGCTGGGTACCCTCACCCTGCACCTGGGCGGCGTCATCGACACCCACCACGGCGAGGAAATCAGCGGTATCGCGCTGACGAAGACCGACGCGGGCCGCGAGGACCCGCTTCTTGAGGGCACGCCCGACCGCTTCTACTCCTACGTCGGCCACCACGAGGCCGTGCGCGAGCTGGCCCCCGGCATGCAGGTCCTCCTGGCCGGGGATGATACCCCGATCCAGATGGTGCGCGTCGGCGAGGCCGCGTGGGCGACTCAGTTCCACCCCGAGATGGACTTGGACGGCGTGAACATCCGCATCGACCAGTACGCGGGGCGCTACTACCCGGCTGAGAAGGCCGAGGCCATCCGCGCCCAGGTCGCGACCGTGGACACGGACCCCTCGCGCATCATTCTGCGTAACTTCGTGAGCCGCTTCCAGCGCTGATGCGACCGCTCTCCCTCGGCGCTAGCTCGCCGGGGGAGGAGGCGTGTCTTGGTGCTGTCGGCCCTTCACGACCATGATTGCGACGGAGATGCAGATCGTCGCCAGCAGCGCGAGCGTGGCGATGATCCACGGGATCGTGATGGACGAGGTCGTGGTATCCGTGGCGGTCACCGACCCGATGAGGGTGGCGAGGATGGACACCGACGCGCACGCGAGTCCGATGTGCTCATAGGTGCGCGGCGAAGGCCGCATGCTGGTTGGTGCCAGCGTTCGCGTCGATCCGGGCATCTGGTTGGCTAGCAGGGCGGCTGAAATAGCGATGATGTAGTCGGTCGTTCCCGCGTCGTCCCAGATGAAGGCACTTCCAATCGAGACGATTGCCAGGAGGATCAGGACGACGAGGAAGATGTAGCGCAGCATCATCTCGCCGTGGCTCGGTGCCGACGGAGCCGGAGTAGTCGCGTGGTGGCGGGGGTTTGGCACGACGATCACTTCCTCGTGAAACGGGCGTAGCGCTCGTCGCTACATTCCCATTGTTGGTGTTGTGAGCGACGTGTCAACCAGAAGGAGTGGCTAATGTGTCACATGGTGCTTCTGTCGTGCGCGTCCTGCCGCCGCGCTATGTCCGTGAGCAGGCGATAGCGGGCATTATCGCGCGGCCTTGCTGGCGGCCTCCGCCGTTGCCACGGCCTCGAGAAGCCTGCGCACCGACGCCACGCGGGAAGCGCGCCCATGTCGCACCTGATCAGCGTCGCTGTCTCCGGCCTCGTCGATGGCGAAGGGACCGGTGGCGCGCGCGTAAGCGCCCAGCGCGCACGAGGGTTCCTCCTCGTCGTGCGAGCACAGCGGCAGGCACCAGGACGCTGCGTCGGCGACGTCCGGGAAGACCCCGAGAACGTCGGCGACGCTCACGTGCCCCAGGCCGAAGGATCGCACGCCGGGCGTATCCACGATCCAGCCGCCTGCCTCCAGCTCGAAGGCCTCCGAGGACGTAGAGGTGTGGCGCCCGCGTCCCGTCACCTCGTTCACGTGGCCTGTCGCGCGGCCCGCGCCTGGCACCAGCAGGTTGATGAGCGTGGACTTACCGACCCCCGAGTGACCCACCAGCACCGACCAGCGCCCGGCCAGGATGGTTCGCAGCTCCACGACGCCCGGGTCGGCCTCCCCGGCCTCGGCGCTCGTGAGCACCACGCGCACGTCGAAGTCCTGGTAGGCGGCGATCAGCTCGTCCGCGCTGGCCAGGTCCGCCTTCGTCAGGACGAGGATGGGGGCCAGACCCGCCTCGTAGGCGGCGACCAGGCAGCGGTCGATCATACCCGTGCGCGGCGGCGGATCCGCCAGCGCCACGACGATGCACATGGTGTCCGCGTTTGCGACGATTGCCTTCTCGCCGCGCTGATCCGGCGCGTCCTCGAGGGAGCGGCGCAGCACCGAGGAGCGTTCCTCGACGGCGACGATGCGCGCGAGCGTGTCGGGGCGCCCCGACAGGTCGCCGGTCAGGCGCACGCGGTCGCCCATGATGACGGATCCGCGTCCCAGCTCGCGGGCGCGCACGGCCACCACGCGGGTGCCGTCCGTCTCCAGGCTCACCTGGTAGCGACCGCGGTCAATGCCGATGACGCGGCCCAGCGGCTTGGAGGACCAATCGGGGCGGTCCTTCGTGCGCGGGCGCGAACCCTTGCCGGCGCGCACGCGCACGCGCGGGTCGTCGGTTCCGGTGTCGCGCCGCGCCATCACTGCTCCTCCTCCTTCGACGAGGCCGTGGCGGCCTGGGGCTTTCCGTGGTCGTTGGTACTGACCATGGAGTGCCACATGGCCTCGAAAGTCGGCAGCGTCTTGGAGGTGCAGGCGATGTCGTCGACCGTGATGCCGGGGGTCGCCAGGCCCAGGATTGCGCCGAAGGTCGCCATACGGTGGTCCGCGTAGGAACGAATCTGCGCGGCGTGGAGCGGGCACGGCGTGATGATCAGGCCGTCCTCGGTCTCTTCGGCCTGCCCGCCCGCGCGGTTGATCTCGGCGGCCAGGGCAGCCAGGCGGTCGGTCTCGTGTCCGCGCAGGTGGGCGATGCCGCTCAGGTGCGATGGGCTCGAGGCGTAGGCGCAGATCGCGGCCAGGGTGGGGGTCAGCTCGCCGACCTCGGCCATGGTTGCGTTGATGCCCGGGTAGTTGCCGGCACCTGGACCCGTCAGGGTCAGGCCCTCCTCGTCCAGCGTGATGGTCGCGCCCATGTGCCCCAGCAGCGCCCGCCAGGCGTCTCCCGCCTGCGTCGTCGCCCCCGGCCATGCCGGGATCCGCACGCGCCCGCCCGTCACCATCGCGGCCGCCAGGAAGGGGCCGGCATTGGACAGGTCGGGCTCGACGGTGATGTCGCCGCCGCGGGGACGCGACGGGAAGATGTGCCACGTCGCGAGGTCCGCGCGGCCCTCGTCCACGACCTCCAGGTCAATGCCCGCGCCAGCGAGGGACGCGAGAGTCATCTCCACATGCGGCATCGAGGGGACGATGCCCGGAGCCGACACGAAGAGGGGATCGCCCACGAGGGGCGAGACAAGCAACAACGCGGAGAGGAACTGCGAGGAAGACGAGGAGTCTACCCAAGCCTGCGCGCCGAGCGGCGTGTGGATCGGGCCCCGGATCGTGAAAGGCAGGTGCCCGCGCTCCCCGTGATAGGTGACGGTTGCGCCCATACGTACCAGCGCGTCCAGGAGCGGGCCGAGCGGGCGCGCGTAGGCCTGCTCGTCCCCATCGAAGAGCGTCTCCTCGGGAGAGAGAGCTGCCAGCGGAGGCAGGAAACGCATGACCGTCCCGGCCAGTCCGCACTCGATGCGACCGCCTCGGGGCGGCAGCGACATAGGGGTGACGCGCAAAACTCCCGCGCCCTCGTCCTCGACGCGTGCGCCCATCACCTCCAGAGCGGCCGCGAACAGGCGCGTGTCGCGCGCATCCAGAGCACCCCTGATCAGGGACGGGGAATCGGCGACGGCCGCCAGGTACAGGGCGCGCGCCGTGATCGACTTCGAACCCGGCACCTCAACCGTGGCGTCCACAGGGAAGGCGGCCAGGGGAGCGGGCCAGGGCGCGCTCACGAAGCGGTGCCGCTCAGGCGCTCCGCGACCGCGGCCTCGGCCGCAGCGATCGCGCGGCGCTGATCTCGGCGCATCGCACGAGCAACGAGGGCTGAAGGCTGGCCGACGCGGTCCGTCGACGCAATGAGGACGCCGCCCACGAGGCCCAGCTTGCCCAACGCGCGGGCGCGCAGGTACTTGGCGTGATCCTTCGGCAGCTTGCGCATGGCGCCGGGGGTCGGCATGTGCACGAGCGCCATCGGTGCGCCAATCGCGGCCAGGCACAGAGCCGCACTACGAGGGTGACGACCGGTCGCAAAACGCAGGCCAGCGAGCACCGTGACCGCGCCCGTCACGCGGGTGGCAAGGGCCAGTTGCTCATCCGTCAGCGGCTCCAAGCCGACCGCGCCGGTCGCCTTATCGATGAGGGGGCGCACGCTCGCCGCGTGCTCCACGTGTTCATAGGGATGCCTCAAAGCATCGACCCCATCGGCGATGAACGGGGCAGCGAGCAAGGGACGGGCAACAACGCGCAGCAGATTCATACCCCTATTGTTCGATACCTTGGCCCCCGGGGGAAGCCGAACGGCCCGGCCGCCTCCAAACAGCGTGTCAAAAGTGGTGTAACGCACACGCTGTGGGGGTTGTGGAATAAAGCTGATCGTGAGGCGTTGCCCTCAGTATGATCGCCCGTCCCTCCCACCCAGTCGCGCCCACCGTGGGCACGACTACCCTGGGAAGCGATGGACACAACAACCCCCCAACCGACGCCGCAGACACACGACCCGGCCACGGCCTCGTCCACCCCGGACGACGAGGCACTCCAGGCGCGCTTCATGGACGAAGCGATGCCCCTCATGGATCAACTCTTCGGCGCGGCCCTGGGCATGACCCGCAACCGAGCCGACGCGGAGGACCTGGTCCAAGAAACCTACCTCAAGGCCTACCAGAAATTCCACCAGTACAAGCCCGGCACCAACATCAAAGCCTGGCTGTACCGGATCCTTACGAACACCTACATCACCAGCTACCGCAAGGCCCAGCGATCGCCCAAACGCGCCTCCACCGACACCGTCGAGGACTGGCAGCTGGCCGACGCCGCCTCCCACGCGGAGACCGGCCTCAAGTCCGCCGAAGTCGAAGCCCTCGAGGCGCTGCCCTCCGCGCAGCTGCGCGAGGCCCTCGATTCGCTCTCGGAGGAACACCGGATGGTTGTCCTCATGGCTGACGTTGAAGGAATGAGCTACAAGGAAATCGCCGAAGAACTAGGAGTTCCCATGGGGACCGTCATGAGCCGCCTGAACCGGGCGCGCAAGAACCTGCGCTCCTCGCTGGCTGACGTCGCCGCGGAATACGGGATCGGAGGAACGAAGTGAGCGCACACATCACCTGTCAGGACGTTCTCGACGCCCTGTACGAACTCATCGACTGCGAGGAATGCGACCGCCGCAGTGCCCTCATTGACGCCGGCTCCGTGCCTGGACCCGATGCGCGCGCCCGCGCCCTCATGATCCAGCACGTCGCCACCTGTCCGCACTGCACGGACGCGCTGGACGCTGAACGCCACGTGCGTGCTCTCATGCGCGGCTGCTACGAGTCCGAGCAGGCCTCACCCGCGCTGCGCGCCCGCATCGTCGCCTCGATTTCAAGCGTGTCCGTCACCTGGCGCTGAGCGCGTCATCGCTGGTCTCGCCCGCCTCGACGAGGCCTGGGCGGGCCGCCGCTTTTCGGTGACCTTCGTCGCCGCAGTGGCGTTGTGCCTTGGTGGTTGAGGCTAATGTGTGCAAGAATGCTTCAGTCTAGACAACAAACCCAAGGAGAATGACATGTCGAAGCGGGGTCGTAAGCGTCGCGATCGTCGTAAGAACGGTGCGAACCACGGCAAGCGTCCTAACGCCTGAGCCGATTTCGTTGCGCGCCCGGACCCAGCGGTCCGGGCGCGTTTTGTCTACCTGCGTGCGCCCCGGTGTGCCCCGTGTGCCCCGTGCATCCCTGTGCTGAGTGCGTTCCAGGCGCTTGCAAATACGAACCCGTGCGTGCGGGTGTCCGTCAGTCGGCAGCTAAGGGTGCTGGCAAGGCGAAAAGGCGCACCCGTGCGTGCGGGTAGGCCGGAGGACATCGTCATTGAACAGTCTGCTCGCGGATAGGTTGCGCCTTCGCGGATAGGTTATGCGCATGTGGATAGGTTAATAAGCTATCCGCGTGTTCGTTACCTATCCGCGTGCTGGTTTCCTATCCGCGAAGTCCTGGTGTAGAAGCGGCGAAGAGGGCCATCACACCGTTTCGAGGGCAGTTTCCACAGGAAACGGAACTCGGGAGCGGGGATCATAGGCCCCAGGATACGGCTCAGTCTGACGCGCAGTTCCTCCCAATCATTGTAGTCGGGCCAACTGACTCGGATCACCTGCCAGCCTGCATCTCGGAGATTTTGGTCGCGCATGACCCAGTTACGTTTTGCCTGTTCGAATTCATCGCGCGTCTCACCAAGTTTCGTGACTCCGTCGAACTCAATGATGATGTGGAGATCCTCGATCAGGAGGTCGACATAGTAGTGATACCCGTGAACACCGATGTGGACTTGCGTGTGAACTGTGAAGGGACAGATAGAACGAACGATCCATAAGAGTGCGGCTTCTGCAACATTGGCGCAACCCGGATCGATCGCCGACAGTATTGAACGAGCGCGACGATACCCGCGTACCCGTCCGGCCCGGTCGAGTCGCGCGAGGAGGTCGGTCCGGATTTCCTCGGCGCGTTGTCGGCACTCGTCTTGATGAAACATGGAGAAATGGCTCCAGGAGTTCAGTGCCATGCATCCCAGGACGAATGCTTCCAGAGGGTCCTCATGAAGCGCGCAACGAACGAGAGCATCGTAAGGGTGCTCCGTGACCAATCCGTCCACGGTGGCGCGTGTTGTGGAGAGGGGAGGGAACGGTGAACACGACACCGATGTTTCTGGAACAGTTGTTGAACCGACGCAACAGGACGGCAACGTCGAGGTGCACCGTCGGTGGGGGCGATAGATGGTGATCGTTGGATTCTGGGCCCACCCGTGGATGCCTATGAGACGTAGGCAGCTGGTCCCCACGAAGACGGGTGCTTGTTCGTGCGAGGCGTTGACGGCGTGCAAACGGGCGCGGGCCACGGCATCCCACACCTCCCAGGGACCGGCTGACGCAGCATCGAGGGGGATCACTGCGCCTACCCCGCGCATGATGCGAACTGTCGTTGTATCGGGGCAATGGCACGTCGTTTCTGGGGGCAGGGTGATGAGGATTGGCATCTGTGTCATGGCTGCAGTGTCCTCCCGGAAACGGTGCTCAGAAAAGCGCTCGGCGAGGACCTGTGGATAGTAGCGACACGTCATATCCCCCTGTGGATGGCGCTGAGGGTTGTGGACGCGGATAGGTTGCGCCTTCACGGATAGGTTATGCGCTCGCGGATAGGTTAATAAGCTATCCGCGTGTTCGTTACCTATCCGCGTGCTGGTTTCCTATCCGCGTAGAAAGCCCGCACGTGAGACCCACACCGGTAGCCCGCACGTGAGGCTCACGCTGGACGTGCACACGCCCTGCCACCTGAGTGCTGGGACCCGTTGGAACCTCACTCCGGGCACACGAAGTCGCACTCCGCGCGGCGTATCCTGGTAGCTGTTCGGTGCACATGGTCGCGACGGCCACGGGCGCAGCCCACACAAAGGAGTTGGAATGTCCGTCCAGATGCGTCTTGTCCACACTCGCATGGGAATGACACCGCCGGCGCTGCACAGCGAGGAATCGGCGCGCGAAATGGCGCTGCACGCCCCGCAGCCCAGCCCCATGCCAGCGCGCATGCGCGCCCGCTTCACGGCGACCACCGACGGCGGCGTGATCCGTGTGCTCCCCAAGCGGGGCCTGCGCTCGGGTGGGGTCCTCGTCTTCTTGCACGGCGGTGCCTACGTGTATCCGCTGGTCGAGGGGCAGTGGGGCGTTGTCGAGGGACTCATCGACCGCACGGGCCTGCCCGTCATTATTCCTGACTACCCGCTCGCCCCCAAACACGCGGCGACCGACGCATTCGACGTCGTCCAGCCCATCATTGACGAGGCCCAGGCTGAGTTCGGCCGAGTCATCCTCTTCGGCGACTCCGCCGGGGGCGGCCTGGCTATTTCTCTGGCGATGCAGCGACGGGACGCGGGAGCGCGTCAGGTGGACGGCCTCGTCCTGTACGCGCCGTGGGTGGACGTCACGATGACGAACCCGGCGATCACGGACGTGCAGCGCCTCGACAAGATCCTGCGTGTACCCGGGCTGGCGTGGGCGGGACGCGCGTGGGCGGGGGACCTGGACCCCGCAGATCCGCGTGTCAGCCCACTGTACGGCGACCTTTCCGCGCTGCCGCCAATGCTTATCTTTCAGGGCGACGCCGACATCCTGGGGCCCGACACGATTGAGTTTGCGCGCGCTGCTGCCCGCGCCGGCGTGGACGTGCGCCTGCGCGTGGAGCCGGGAGGCTTCCACGTCTACGTCCTCTCCGTCCCCTTCATTCCCGAGGCCGTGGCCGCCCTGGACCGCAGCGCTCGCTTCGTGACGGGGATTCTCAGGAGCCGCTGAGGCCGCGTGTTTCACGAACGTTCCACGGCCTCGTCGGTGGAAGGGACGAGGCCGTGGACGAGACGCGGGGAAGCTGCGGTGAGGCTCACTTCAAGTGAGCGTCATTAATCACCCAGGAGTAGTAGTAGACGCTCATGGTGACGGAAGTCGTCCCCGGACTCTTGATACAGGCGTCGTCGAGGACCCTGTTAATGGTGCTGCGATCCCGGAAGTATTCGTCGCGCACGTTTGTCTGATGCGTCGTGCCGTCAGTTAGGGTCATCGTGAAACGATGGATGATCACGGTGTAGCTGCCGGCGTAGCGGCCTCGTGAACGTGACTCCGTGCGTTCCTTGTGGGTGCACGAGGCGACGGTGACGGTCTGCGGGCCGGTGGCCAGGTCGAGGGCGACGGGTGTTCCGTAGGCCAACGTGTTGAAGGCGCTGGGAATCAGAATGATGACGGGCAACGCCAGGTACGCCAGTCGCGCATGAATGCCCATGACCTGTCCGGCGCGCTCAGCTCTCGCGAAGCGATCGAACGCCCAGGTGATGGCACCTATGCACGCGAGCATGATGAGGAATGCAACAGCGTAGACGATCGCGAGCCAACTGATCCTGTTCGGCCCGTGAACCGGGTTATCGCCCTCCCTGAACAACGCAATCGCGACTGCAACAAGAGTGAATACGACGAGTATCTTGTAGCTGAAATCCCTGTCCTCAGCGTCGGTTGCAGGCGGGATGGCGTCAGGCAAGGGCGTGCTCACGAGGGGGGACCGTCGTGGTGGCTGCCGTCGGTTCATGTCTGCGGGGTGTCGCGCGGCAGTCCTCGGAATGGCGCGACGTCGAGCACCCTTCCCGTGTCGGCCTCGTCTCTCGTGACGCCTGCGCCTGTCGCGGACCGCGAAGCGGATCGAACAAAAGAGGGCACATCCGATGAGCGAGATGAGGATAATCGCAGCGCTGGCCGTGAGCGCACGGGGGATACCGGGCCGCGAGATCCACGCGATTCGAATGATCACGGCGCAGGCGACGGCCGCAAGATTTCCCACGCACACCACGACCGCAGTGCGTGAGAGGAAGGGGTCGCGGTGAGAAGGCATGTCGTCCTATTTGATCCGCGCCTCGACGATAATCCAGGTGTTGCGATAGACCATCATGCTCAACGACGCCGATCCCGAACGGCGGGAGCAGGCCTCGTACAGGACGCCGGGCAGGCCGCCCTCATGCGTGATGTCTTCCGCGTGGTATCGCTCGAGCGTCGTGTGGTGGGTGGTGCCGTCATCGAGCGTGAACGTAAAGACGTTGTCGTACACGGTGGTGCTCGAGTAGCGGCGGCTTCTCTTCTCTGTTTTGTACTGCTCGTAACTGCACGACGTGACGGTCACGCTCTGCTGGCCGTCCGCGACGTCCATGGCGGCGGGGACCCCGTTGTAGAGCGCGTAGCCGGCGAGCACGACCGCGATGAGCGCAGAGAGATACAGGCCGTTGCGTCGTTTCGCCGCCTCCTCGAGCCTGCCCTGCGCGGTCACCTGCCGGATCCCTCGGCGCACCGCCGCTGAAAAGGGGAAGAATCCGAGTGCGAACAGGAACTCGACGGCGCTCGTGATAACGATCCAGTACAGTCGCTCCTCGCCGAACTCAAAGGAGTTTCCGATCATGATGACGAAGAGCAAGGGAACCAACGCGATGAGAAAAATGACGGTATAGGTGACCCATTTACGCTTAAATCGGGCTGCCTCCTCGGGCGTCTCGGCCGTGGGTGCCTGTTGGCCGTTTGGCGCACTGGCGGGCATCTGGTGGCCGCTCAGCGCCTCGGCGGGCACCTGTTGTCCGTTTTGCACCCCGCCAGGTGCCTGTTGGCCGTTTACCGCTCCGGCGGGCATCTGGTGGCCGCTCAGCGCCTCGGCGGGCGGGAATGCGCCGGGAGCCGGGTACGCGGGTGCCTGAGGTGAGCGGTACGCGGATGGCTGAGACGAGGGTGGCTGGGGCACCGGCGACGTGGGCATCTGGGGGCCTCCCGCGCTCTGCTGGTACGGGTTCCCCGGGTACGCGCCTCCCTGGTACGGGTTCCCCGGGTACGCGCCTCCCTGGTACGGGTTCCCCGGGTACGGGGGCACCTGGCTGGGGTAGGACGGATCGGAGGGGTTGGGGGAGGGGTATTGGTTGCTCATGCTGTCTCGCTGGTCGTGTGGATTGGTGGTGTCAAGGCCGTGGCCAGACGGACACATCCATCTATGCGGGCGGTGACTCACCAAGCGGCAGATGGACGCTGAGCGTCCACGTGCCTGCCTGGGCGTTGGTGTCCATGGTTCCACCCTGGCTTTCCGCGAGGGCGCGGATCTCGCCCATCGGTCGCTGGGCAAGGGTGTCGGCTTCGGTGCTGATGACTCTGATTGCCAGTGTGCAGTCGGTGTCAGTTGCGGCGCCGGACACTGTGATGGAGGCGAACTTGTCGAGTTCAGCGATGTGGGAGAGAACCAGGTAGATGATTTCGGCACCCACGGCGTCGCGGAAGCGACTCAGCGGAGTATATGCGGTGAACAGGTTGACGATGGCGAAGCCGGATTGCTGGGCGTGGGCGATGGCCCCGTCGATGGTCG
>NZ_ALCA01000013.1 GCF_000278725.1 Actinomyces sp. ICM47
CCGGGACCTCCGGTGCCCGGAACGTAAGCGGCACCACAAGAAACGCCGGCAATCCGGCCACGCACAGCACAGGGGCGCGGACCCGCAGGCCCGCGCCCCTAGACGCAACAACTCAGACGCAGCTCAGAAGTACTTGCGTCCGGTGTCGCTCAGCTCGCGCAGCTCATCGATCGAGGCGATCCAGCCGCAGCCCTCGCCTTCGGCGGCGAGCAGGTCCACGCCGCTAATCGCGAGCATGTCGCCGCCCGTCGTGCCGATGCGGATGGCGTCCACGCCCTCGGCCTCGGCGGCCGCGAACACGGCCTTGACGGCCACCTCGGGCACCGCGACGAAAGCGCGGGCCTGGGACTCGGACAGGAGCATCTCGTGGTCGCCGACGCTGTCGCGGCGGGCAGCACCGGCCACGTCGAAGACGCCGCCGATGCCGAAGCGCAGCGCGGAGTCGACGAGGGACTGCAGGAGACCGCCGTTGGACAGGTCGTGTGCGGCGCGCACGAGGGGTCGACCGTCTGGGCCGTCGGCGGCGCTCAGCGCTCGAACAACGTTACCGAGGGCGACCTCGGCCTTCAGGTCGACCTCGGGCGGTAGGCCGCCGAGGTGCGAGCGGGCGATGCGCGCCCACGCGGAGCCGTCGAACTCCTCGCGGGTGGTGCCCAGGAGGATGACGGCGAGGCCCTCTTCGGTGAAGCCGGAGGGGTTGGCGCGCGTGACGTCGGGGAGGATGCCGAGCATGCCGATGACGGGCGTCGGGTTGATCGACGAGTTCGGCAGGCCCTTCTCGGTACCCGACGAGTTGTACAGCGACACGTTGCCGCCGGTCACGGGGATCTCGAGTTCGATGCAGCCGTCCGCGAGCGCGGTCATGGCGGTGACGAGCTGCCACATGGCGTCCGTGTCTTCGGGGTTGCCGAAGTTCAGGCAGTCCGTGATGGCGACGGGTTCGGCACCGACGACAGCGACGTTGCGGTAGGACTCGGCGAGGGCCTGGCGGGCTCCCGCTGCCGGATCGAGCTTCGTGTACCAGCCGTTAGCGTCCGTGGAGAGAGCGACACCGAGTCCGCTTTCCTCGTCGATGCGGATGACGCCCGCGTCGTCGGGCTGGGCGAGGGCTGTGTTGCCCTGCACGTAGCGGTCGTACTGGTCGGTGACCCACGCCTTGGACGCCTGGTTGATGTCGGAGAGTACGGCGCGCATGTCGGCGATGAGTTCTTCGCGCGTGGCGGGACGCGCAAGGTCCTCGGAGGTGGCGGCTTGCAGGTCGTCCTGCCAGGCTGGGCGCGCGTAGGGGCGGTCGTAGACGGGTCCCTCGTGGGCGACTGTCTTCGGGTCGACGTCGACGATGCGGTGACCGTAGTGGTCGATCGTGAGGCGACCGTCGCCGGTCAGGTGACCGATGACCGCGGCCTCGACGTCCCACTTGTCGATGATCTCGAAGAAGCGTTCGCGATCCTCGGGGGTCACGATGGCCATCATGCGTTCCTGGGACTCGCTCATGAGGATCTCACCCGCGGTGAGCGTGGGATCGCGCAGGAGCACGTTCTCGAGGTCCACGTGCATGCCGGAGTCGCCGTTGGAGGCCAGCTCGGATGTCGCGCACGAGATACCCGCGGCTCCGAGGTCCTGGATGCCCTGGACGACACCGGCCTCGAACAGGTCAAGGCAGCATTCGATGAGGACCTTCTCCATGAAGGGGTCGCCCACCTGGACGGAGGGGCGCTTGGCGGGCATGCCGTCTTCGAAGGTCTCGGAGGCGAGGATAGACGCACCGCCGATGCCGTCGCCGCCGGTGCGCGCGCCGAAGAGGACGACGAGGTTGCCTTCGCCGGTCGCGTTGGCCAGGTGGATGTCGTCGTGGCGCAGCTTGCCGATGCACAGCGCGTTGACGAGGGGGTTGCCCTGGTAGGAGGGGTCGAATTCGGTTTCGCCGCCGATGTTGGGCAGGCCCAGGCAGTTGCCGTAGCCGCCGACGCCGGAGACGACGCCGTGGACGACGCGCGCCGTGTCGGGGTGGTCGACGGCACCGAAGCGCAGCTGGTCCATGACGGCGATCGGGCGGGCACCCATGGAGATGATGTCGCGGACGATGCCGCCCACGCCGGTGGCCGCTCCCTGGTAGGGTTCGACGAAGGACGGGTGGTTGTGCGACTCGACCTTGAAGGTGACGGCCCAGCCGCCGCCGATGTCGACGACGCCGGCGTTCTGGCCCATGCCGACGAGAAGGTTCTTCCTCATGGCGTCGGTCGTGCGCGCGCCGAACTGCTCGGCGAGGTGCTTCTTGGAGGACTTGTAGGAGCAGTGCTCGGACCACATGACGGAGTACATGGCCAGCTCGGCGTTGGTGGGTCGGCGTCCGAGGATGTCGCAGATGCGCTGGTATTCGTCCTCTTTGAGGCCGAGTTCCTTCCAGGGCATGTCCTGGCCGGGGGTCGCGGCGGCGTTCTCGACGGTGTCGGGCAGCTCGCGGGTGTTTTCGGAGGTCATTCGTGTTTCCATTCGAAAGATCATGGACGAGGCCGAGGCACCCTCACGGGAGAAGGTGCAGCGAGGCGTCGTCAGCCGACGAGGGATGCGAGGACGGAACGGAAGATGCCCAGGCCGTCGGTGCCGCCGTGGTGGCTGGCTCCATCGGGTCCGAGGGAGAGCGGGCCGAAGCCAGCCTCAGTCGCGTGCTCGGGGTGGGGCATGAGGCCGACGACGTTGCCCGCAGAGTTGGTGACGCCCGCGATGTCATTGGCACTGCCGTTGGGGTTGACGTCAACGTAGCGGAACACGACGCGGCCTTCGCCCTCGAGTCGTTCGAGCTCGGCGGGCGACGCCTGGAAGTTGCCTTCACCGTTCTTGAGCGGGACGGTGATGGTGTCGCCGACACTGTAGGTACCAGTCCACGCGGTGTCCGCGTTCTCGATGCGCAGCACCTGGTCACGGCACAGGAACTTCTGGTGGTCGTTACGGATGAGCGCGCCGGGCAGCAGGTGGGACTCGCACAGGACCTGGAAGCCGTTGCAGATGCCCAGGACGGGCAGGCCTCGTCCGGCCTCGCGCACGATCTCGCTCATGACGGGGGCTGTCGCCGCGATCGCGCCGCAGCGCAGGTAATCGCCGTATGAGAAGCCGCCGGGGATCACGACCGCGTCGACGCCGTGCAGGTCGGCGTCCTTGTGCCACAGGGCCACGGCCTCGGCACCCGCGATCTGAACCGCACGGGCGGCATCGCGGTCATCGAGGGTGCCCGGGAAGGTGACGACTCCGATGCGGGTCACTGCGCGCCTCCCGCGTAACGGGCGTCGGCCTCGTCAATGGCCTCGACACGCACAACGTCCTCAATGATCGGGTTGGACAGAACCTCTTCGGCGGCCTTGCGGGCCTGGTCCAGGAGCTCGTCGGTGACGGGACCGTCCACGGTCAGGTGGAAGCACTTCCCCTGACGCACGGCCTCAAAGCTCGTGATTCCGAGCCTGGGCAGCGCCGAGCCGACAGCCTTACCCTGCGGATCCAGGATCTCAGGCTTCGGCATCACTTCCACGATGATTCGCCCCACGGCGTTCCTCCTTGTGTTGTTGGTGAGGATCCCGCCGTGCACCTTGCCCGGCGGGCAAGTCTGTTTACAGGATGGGCTCCGACCCGGTGAGTCGGCGATACGCCTCGACGTAGCGTGCGGCGGTCACGGCGGCCACGGCTTCAGGCAGCGCAGGTGGGTTCTCGCCGGATGCACGGTCCCAGCCGGATTCTTCCGACGTCAGCCAGTCGCGCACGTACTGCTTGTCGAAGCTGGGGGTCACTTGGCCCTCCACCCACTGGTCTGCGGGCCAGAAGCGCGAGGAATCAGGCGTAAGGATCTCGTCAGCGAGCACAATTGCGCCGGTCGCCACATCGATACCGAACTCAAACTTGGTGTCCGCGATGATGATGCCGCGCTCCGCAGCAATGTCGCGCGCCTGACGGTAGAGGGCGATCGACAGGTCGCGGATCGCGGTCGCCAGCTCCTCGCCAATACGCTCAACGGTCTGCTCGAAGGTGATGTTCTCGTCGTGCTCGCCCAGCTCGGCCTTCGCGGCGGGCGTGAAGATCGGTTCCTCGAGACGCGAGGCCTCAGTCAGGCCCTCGGGCAGCTTAATACCGCACACCGTGCCAGACTCTCGATACTCCGCCAGGCCGGATCCCGTCAGGTAGCCGCGCACGACGCACTCGATGGGGATCATGAGCAGGCTGCGGCACACAACCGCACGCCCGTCGACCTCGGCAGGAACCTCGAAGCGCGTGGGCTGGGCACCCTCCAGGGCGCTCGAGGCCTCGGCCGGGGCCTTCGTGCCGACGGCCAGCAGGTGGTTCTCCACGAGCGGACGCAGCTTGCCCATCCACCAGATGGCAAGCTGGTTGAGGACCGCGCCCTTGCCCGTGATCTGCGTGGGCAGCACGTAGTCGTAGGCGCTGATGCGATCAGAGGTCACCATGAGGAGCGCCTCCGGACCCGCCTTCGCATGGCGGGGACGGCCCTCGGCGGGCGTCGCTTCCTGCGCGGGGCCGACCACGGCCTCGTCGGGAGCGTAGATGTCGCGAACCTTCCCCGAGTTCAGGGGGGTCCAACCGTGCAGGGAAGCGGGCATAATGCTCCTCAGTGTCGTGTGATCAGTTGAGGGTGACGGCCAGGTCAGCAGGCCACGTCGCGATGTCGCTGCGGTGGTGCTCGCCGTCGAAGTGAATGAGTTCCACGCCCCGGTACGCAAGAGCGCGAGCCTCGTCGAGCGTGGCCGCGCGGGCGACGACGTCGAGGACTCGACCGCCCAAGTTCACCAGCGCGTAGGTCGGTTCAAAGCCGCAGCACCCGGCCGCAACGTCGGCGGGGTCGTCGGTGATCTCCTCGGAGGTGCCAGCGTGGATGACGTGGACGCCCGCCAATGCCTCGGCCGCCTCGATGCCGGTGATGGGGTGCCCGGTATCCGTGCGCCCCGGGTATCCGCCCGAGGCCATGACGACTGTGACGGCGGCGTCCTCACTCCAGACGGGGGCGGGGACCTTCGCGAGCGTGCCGGTGGCCGCCGCGTACAGGATGGGGGCGAGCGGAGAGTCAAGGCGTTCAAGGACCACCTGGGTTTCCGGGTCGCCGAAACGCACGTTGAATTCGACGACGCGGATCCCCTTCGAGGTCATCGCGAGGCCACAGTACAGGAGGCCTCGGAAGGGGGTGCCGCGCCGGGCCATCTCGGTGATGACGGGCTGGGCGACCTCGTCGACGATGCGCTGCGTTGCTTCCTCAGGCAGCCACGGGAGCGGACTGTAAGCACCCATCCCACCCGTGTTCGGGCCCTCGTTGCCGTCGCCCACGCGCTTAAAGTCCTGCGCGGGCTGCAGCGGGACGACGGTGGCACCATCGGCGAAACAGAACAGAGAGACTTCGGGGCCGTCGAGGTAGTCCTCGATGACGACTGCTCCCCCGTCACGTGACAGGCAGGAACGCGCGTGGGACGAGGCCTGGGCGCGGTCGGTGGTCACGACAACCCCCTTGCCAGCGGCCAGGGCGTCGTCCTTCACAACGTAGGGGGCACCGAGGACATCGAAGGCAGCCTCGACCTGTTCCATGGTGGTGCAGGTAAAGGCGCGGGCGGTCGCCACGCCGGCGTCCGCCATGATCTGCTTCGCGAAGGACTTGGAGGCCTCCAAACGGGCCGCGTCCTTCGTTGGGCCAAAAACGGGGATACCGTAGTCCAGAACCGCATCCGCGACGCCCGCGACGAGCGGGGCCTCGGGGCCAACAACCACGAGATCGACCTTCTCAGATGTCGCGCGACGCACGACGTCCTTCGGGTCGAGCGGATCCATGGTCAGTGAACGGCCCAGCTGCTCCAGCGCCGGGTTACCGGCCTGGACGACCAGCGACACGGGCTGCTCAGGGGTGGACGTTCGCACAAGCGCGCGGGCGATCGCGTGTTCGCGACCCCCGTTACCAACGAGAAGAACCTTCACAATTCCAGCCTAACGGTGTTTGGCGGTCCAACGGGCCGACATGGGATTTTATGGCTGCACTTCACAGCCACAATGAGACGCGGATGCGCAGGTCACCAGGCACCGTTAGGGTTACCACTGCGCCCCTTATCGTCCTGTTCACGCTGATCACGGTTGTGTTCGTCATTCTGGTGAATGAGGTCCTCACGGCGCTGCTTCTGATCGCCGTTCTCACCCGCGAAGGGATCCTCGGTCGGTGTTGGCGTCGGGGTGGGACTTGGGCTGGGGGTCGACTCTGGATCCTCGTTGTTGCTCGGATCGTCGCCCTTATTGGGGTCCTCGTTGGGATCCCCGTTAGAATCTCCGTTGGGGTCCTCCCCCTTATTCTTCTTGTCGGATTTCTGTTTCTTGTCCGACGTGCGTTCCTTGCCTCGGTCAGCGGGGTTGGTGTCGGTACCCGTTGAACTCAGCTGGTTCGCAGGCGTCTGGCAGGGCGACAGCATTTCTTCCGCTTCCGCATACAGGTTGTATGCGTCGAGATTCGCGCCTTCCGCGTCCTTGGCATCTCCCTGCATTTCGATACCACGCCCCAGGTTTGCGCGGACGCGGCATTCGTAGGAGGAAGACTCCAGACGTCCAGGTTCTACCTCGATGCTCTTGGGAACCAACTCGAATGCGGTGCGCAGCTCGGCGACACCCTCGTCCACGGACTCCTCGGTCAGCAACGTGGTACCCAGGTTGTAGTGGGCGACCCACTGTTCGATGCCGACAGATGTCCACCCCATCTGTCCCTCGTACCCGGCCTTCGCGGCCTCGTATTCCTGCGCCTTCCAGTGACCCAGGGAGGAACGCGACCACAGAGTCAAGCCGATCAGGTACGTGGCGACCAGGAGGGCGAGCACGAGGAAGGGAATCGAATACCACAGCGGGCGGAGCGCCAGCGGTGAGCGCTGGCGTATGCCGGACGAGGCCGGGGCGCGCTTTGCGGGCGCGGCGAAGTCACCGGAGTCGCCCTGAGGAGCACCGAACGGCAGGAGGTCTTCGTCGCTTGCTGAGTGCTTAGATCGCATGGGAGTTCCTCAACTGTTGGGCTCGCAGTGCCAGGGTTGCACCCTCCCACGCCAGGAGTCCTCCAAGGATCAGGGCGAAGGGCCAGATGATGTAGCGGTACGTGTCGCGCATATTCCGTTCTTCGGACAGCTTTGATGCGTCGTCAAGGATGGAATGCGCGTAGGAGTCAATCGCTGACTTGTCGGGCGAATGCACGTAGCTGACGCCGATCCGCGACGCGACGCCTTGGAGGGCGGCCTCATCGATACGCGAGATGGCGATGGGGGCACCGGGCTGGGACTTGTCATGAATGTATTCGTCGTCGCCACTCTGAGCCCCGGCGTTGCTGAGGCGGACCGCCTTCATTTTGCCGCCCTCCTCGGTTCCGTAGCCGATGACGAGGCCGCCGTCGATGTAGGGCTTGACGTCATCCCAGTCGTCCTCGGAGCCGCTGGGAGCGCTGGACCAGTGATCCTGGTTCGAGGTTTCGCCGTCGGAGAGGATGAAAACGGTACGAATATTTTCGGGGTGGCGTTCCTTGTTTTTCTTCAGGAGCTTCGCGAGGTCCGCTGCGGGACGGTTGATCGAGGACCCCTGCGAGGAGGAGGACAGCTCACGGGTGAACGTCGCCATGTATGACGCGACCGCAGAGGAGTCAGTCGTCAGCGGCATGTCCGTGTGCACGCTCGAATCCCACGACAGGATCGAGTAACGCGCTCCCGTGAGGACACCCATGAGTGTGGCAACATCGTTGCGGACGCCATCGATACGGGGATTCTCGCCGTCCCAGTCCTCGGCACCCATCGAGCCGGTGCGGTCGATGACGAAGTAGACCTCGATATTTGAGGTGACTTCAATGATCGTGCCAGGGATCGAGGGACCCGCGCCCATGATGATGACGACGACGGCAATGAGCGAGCGCCTAATGACGTCCATCAGGTTCGTGCGCAGTGACCGACGAGCCGACAGGAAGACGAAGGTCGCCGCAACCAGCGCAATGACGACCAGCACAAACAGGTGAATGACGGGACGAAAAACCATGTCAGAGCCTCCCAAAGGCAAGCAGGCCGAGCAAGGAGACGACACCAAAGAGCGTCCAGCCAAGGGCCCCCAGCGGGCGATCGGTCTCGATCAGTTTCCCCTTGGAATCCAGCTCTTCCTTTTGCTCGGCCTCGATCTGCTTGACAACCCCGTCAACGGCGGAAGGAGATGATGCGTCATAGAACTCTCCGCCCGTGGCACGCACCTGATCGCGCAACTGCATGCCGTCGGCGGACAGGTTCGTCACCGAGCCGGGGTACAGTGCCGTGACGGTCACGTTCTGGCTCTTCGCGAATTCGATGGCTTGAGGCAGGGTGTAAATGCCATGGCCGTACACCTCGTTATCGGTCGCCAGCAGGACCGTGCGGGAACGCTGCTTGTCCGTATGGTCGAAGCCGAGGACGCACGAGGCCAGCCCGTCACCGACCAGAGATGCGCGTTTCTCATCCTCTTTGGGGAACGTCGGCGTCAGGTACCGCTCCAGCTCATCCTCATCCCCATTCAATGAGGAACCATACGCCAGCCCTTTGTCGATCTTGTCGGCCATATCCGTCAGCACGTCATCGGCCATCTCGTAGTCGTCGGTGAGTGGGAACATCGTCATCGAGTATGTATTCCACAGCTGCAACGAAATCCTCTCACCCTCGAAGTGCGAGATGATCTGCTTGAAGGAGTCGCCGATCTCCGAATCGTAGGGCAGCATCGAACCCGACGCATCCAAACAAATGACGATGTCGCGGCTCGAGGATTTATCGTGCTTAACGTACGTGTCGACGGGAGCGGCCGCAGACACCGAGGTCGCAATAACCGCGACGAGGAAGCATACGAAAGCCATCGCGAGGGCCGCACGCGTACGCCGCACGAGAGCCTGATACTTCGGCAGGCCTCGTACGAAACCGGAGTTCGCGACCCATCCCTTCCTGCCGGTGCTCTGACCCGCGCGGCGTGCACGCCACCAACCAAGCAGAGTGACGCCAGCCACTACGACGATGACGAGGGGAATCATCCACCAGAACCTCATACGTTCACCGCCTCCACCGCCATGGTCAAAACGCTCGTCACAGCCTCGTGCGAGGAGCGCCCAGCCGGAATATCCTGGCTCGTAAAGCTCGAGGCCTCGCACGCCGCAAGCACATCCGCCAGCCCCGGCCACACGGGCACGAGTTCACGCACCTCGGACACGGTTGCGACCTCGAGGTCACGCCCGGTGCGTTCCGTACCCAGCGCACGCATGAGTCCCGCCAACGCCAGGTGCACGCCGCGAGCATCCAGGTCGCCGTCGGCGTAGCGATCCGCAATCTGATCGACGTACGACAGATACTTCTTGCGCCGCGCATCCGAAATCGTCTGTAGCTCCATCACCTCACCAATGCGGGACGTCCACCACCGCCACAGGCAGAAACACACCCAGCCAACGACGGCGATGACGAGCGTGACCCCGAGGACCCACATCCAGTGCGGGTAGATGATCGGATTAAACAGGTCGTCTGTGACCTCACCGGACATGAACTCCCCTTTCAAGAGCACGCATGAGCGCACGAGGAATATCCTCACTGGACGACACGTCCACGTGGATGACACCCCTCTCATCGAGCATCCGCGCGACCGCGGCACGCCGCATCGCCATGACGTTGGCCGCTTCCCCCGCCAACTGGTTATCTCTGAGCAGGAAATCCGGTAGCGGCCCCTCGTTGACGTCAACGACCTCCGTCCCCTCTGAGAGTGTCGTTGGATCGATATCCTCGACGCTGATGAGAATCACCTGGTGGCGCGCGGACATGGACTTGATGAGGTCGCTCGACTCCGGGGACGCGGTGGGCTGCGTACTGTCCGTGACGATGACGATGAGGCTGCGCCGACGCGTGATCGTCCTGGCCCGAGCCAGGAGCTTCGCGACGTTCGCATGCGGGGAACGCAGGGTGATGTCCTCTTCGATGCGGCGCAGCAGCGTCTCCGCATGCGCGTTGCCGGAGCGGGCGGGCATGAAACGCACGCGCTTGTCGTCACCGGCGACGAGGCCGATCTGGTCTCCGCGTGCCGCGCTCAGCCATGCGATGGCCTCGCACGCCGCCAAGGCAACCTCTTCCTTCGTCTCGCCCGAGGGAGCGAGCGCGCCCATTTCGCGACCGGTATCAACAACGAGCATAACCTGTAGGTTCGCCGTGGCCTCGTGCCGTTTGATGATGGGCGAACCCGTCCGGGCTGTCGCCGCCCAGTCGATTTCACGCACATCATCGCCCGGCTGGTAGGGAGCTAAATCCATGAACTCCCATCCGCGTCCATGCCGAAGCGCGGAGTGGTGCCCATCCATGATGGATAGCAGCTTGCGCAGGACGGGCAGCTGGATGCGGGAGGACAGCGCGTGGATTTCTCGCGAGCGTACAGGCATTGCGTTCCTCTTGAGAGTCGACTGGCGTGGGACCGGGTTCTTTACGGAACGGGAACCGCTTTGAAAACGGCGTCGATGAGTCCCTCAATGGAGACGTTGTCAGCCACGGCATCGAAGGTGCGGATGATGCGGTGGCGCAGGATGCCGTAGCGCATTTCCTTGATGTCGTCCGGCATGACGTGGTTGCGGCCCTCCATGAGGGCGATCGCCTGCGCGATTTGCATGAGGGCGATGCCGCCACGGGGGGAAGCACCCACGCGCACGTGCTTCTTCCAGCCCGGGAGTGGGTTGGGGCCGGCACCTCGGGTCGTGTTGATGATGTCGACGATGTAGGCCTTGAGGGTCTCGTGGACGTAAACGCGTCGTCGTGCTTCCTGCAGCGTGCGCACGTCGTCGAGGGTGATCGGAACGACGTCCGCAGGCCTTGTCATCTGACCACTGTCAATGCGCGAGAGAACCTCAAACTCCTCGACGGGCGTCGGATAGGTGATGACTTCCTTGAGGAGGAAACGGTCCATTTGGGCTTCGGGCAGCACGTAGGTGCCCTCTTCTTCGATGGGGTTCTGCGTGGCCATGACCATGAAGGGATCGGGCAGCTGATGGTTGACGCCACCGATCGTAGTCTGGCGTTCCTGCATGGCTTCCAGCATGGCGGACTGCGTCTTGGCCGACGAACGGTTGATTTCGTCCAGGAGAACCAGGTTGGCGTGCACGGGACCCAGCCGGGTGACCATCTCGCCGCGTTCCTGGTTCCAGATCTGGGAGCCAACGATGTCGTTGGGCATCAGGTCGGGGGTGCACTGGATGCGGTGGAAGGTGCCCGATACCGCGGACGCGAGGGTCTGCGCGGCCGTCGTCTTCGCGAGGCCGGGCACAGACTCCACCAGGACGTGGCCACCGGCGAGAAGCGAGGCGGTGAGCGCGCGGCGTAGTGCTTCCTGACCCACGACGGTGTGCTGGTAGATGGTCGTCATTCGATCAAGCAGGCCCTTCGCGTGGGCCAGCTCGTCATCGTTCAAGTAGTTGGGCACGGACTCTCCTTGCGCGCGCGGTCGGATGCGCTCCCAGTGTAGCCCGCCCGTTCTGCTCGCACGCAAGCCGGTCAGCCTTGGTCTGACGAGAGACGAGACCTACAGGTAGTCAAAAAGGGGCGG
>NZ_ALCA01000014.1 GCF_000278725.1 Actinomyces sp. ICM47
GCGTATCGCCGCTGGCACCTCAGGGCACGAGGCGCCCGTTGGCGTCAAAGGTATAGGCGGTGCCATCCACGACGACGCGGCCCGTTACCATCGCCCCGGAGGGCTGGCAGTAGAACCAGGATTCGCCGTCCTTGACCCAGCCGGACGCCATATGGCCATCACCCGTCAAGAAGTACCAGGTGCCGCCCAGCTTCAGCCAGCCGGTCGCCATCGCGCCACTGCCATGCAGGTAATACCAGGTATCACCCAGGTGCTGCCAGCCGGTCGCCATCTCACCGGAACCACTCAGGTAGTACCAGGTGCCGTCGTCATCAAGCCAGCCGATGGCCATGACCCCCGACTCCGGATCCAGGTAGTACCAGGAGCCGCCCGTCGCGGTCCAGCCGGTCGCCATCGGTCCCTCGGGAGCGTAGTAGCGCCACAGGCCCTCTTCCTTATCCCAGCCGGTCTTCATCCAACCGGCTGCGTCGAAGGCGTAGGTCTCACCGCCCAACTGAACGCGCTCATTCGCAGGGAACGTGCCGTCCGGGTAGCTCAGCCACCAGCGCCCGTCAGCCGCGCGCATCCACGTGCCGTCCTCGGCGATGGGACCAGGTTCAACCCGCTCCCCCGCTGCCTGTGTGAAGACAGCGACCGTGCGTGCGGGGACCGTGACGACACCCGTCTTCGCCGAGAAGGATGCCCCCTTGACGACGGAGTCAGCGCCCGTGGCCTGAGCGTCATGCAGCTTAAAAACACGACCAGCCAGGCCGTCGACGCGCTGCGTCAGCTGCTTGTCCGTCGCGTTAAACACGACGAGCGCGCCGTCAAGGGCCGGATCAACGTCCGTCCCAGCCCCGGCCTCGTCGTTGATGAGCATCATGATCGTCCCATCCACGGCCTCGGGACCGGAGTTCGGGAAGGTCACCTTCTGGTTGATGAGCTCAGCACTGCCCAGCGTGAACAGGCGCGAAGACGAACGCACGCGCAGGAAGTCCATCGCGATCTCCGAGGAGGTGTCGATCTGCTCTGGGGCCGGCTTCAGATCGGGATTCTCCAGCAGGGGACGCATATGGTCCCAGGCCGCGCCGTTCTTCGACTTGACGGGCAGGCCGCGACCGAAGCCATTGTCCTTCATCGTCCAGTCAATCGCGTTGAAGTGATCACCGGAGTTGAAGGAATCACGATCCAAGGACTTCGAGCGCAGCATCTCTGTGCCCGACGCCCAGAACGAGGGCGACTGAGCCAATGCCACGGATGCCTGGCTGATCAGCGACATGCGCACGCGGTGCTCCATCGGAGCGTCCGCGGGCATCTTGTAGGTCACCAGATCGAAAAGCGTCTCATTGTCGTGGGCGTCCACGTAGTTGACGTTCTCCGCAGGCTGGGACGCGAACCCCGCGCCCTGACCGTTGTAGTCCAGCTGCGACCCCTTCACGGTCTGGCCGTCGTAAGTCGTCAGCGTGTAGTCCTTCAGGTTGCCCGCCAGACCCAGCTTCACGAGATCCACGCGGTGCAGGTAGTCCGCGCGACGCTCCGCGTCAGAGCGGGTATCGAGGCCGTTGAAGTCCGAGAACGCGCCCGAACCGAAGCCCTGCATGACGCGGTGATCGTCATCGAAGGGACCGCCGCCGTGGACCGCATCGCGCAGACGGTCGTTGAACGCGCCGATGCCGGTGCCGTCCAGCTGGCCCTGCGTGGCCTGCGTGAACAGCGCGTTGTTCGCAACCTCACCGAAGTTCCAGCCCTCGCCGTAGATGTAGAGTCGCGATCCGTCCACGCCGTCCTTCTCGAGGGTGAGCTGCGAGAGAGCCTCCTTGGCACGCTTCATCTCTTCAGCCGGGTGGTGACCCATCAGGTCGAAGCGGAAGCCGTCGACGTGGTAGTACTTCGCCCAGTGAATCATCGAGTCGATCATGAGGCGTTCACTCATGACATTCTCAGTAGCAACGTTCGAACAACACGTCGACGTCTCGACTTCACCGGAGGCGCTCAGGCGCTGGTAGTAGCCCGGAACGACGCGGTCGAGCACCGAGTGAGCATCTTGGCCTGCGGCCGGCGTGTGGTTGTAGACCTGGTCGAGGACGACCTGCATACCGATGTAGTGCAGACCGCCGACCATGGAACGGAACTCACGGATACGCGCGCCGCCATTCTGGTGCCACACGGTCGCGTACGATCCCTCGGGGGCCATCCAGTGCAGCGGGTCGTACCCCCAGTTGTAGGCGTCCTGATCAGCCACCGCGGACACGGCCGCCTGTTGAGCCTCATCCGCGGGACCAGCGTCCTTCGGGATCGCAGGGACCAGCTGCTCGGAGCGCTTCTCAGGAATCGTCGCAATGTCGAAGGTCGGCAGGAGGTGCACCGTATTCATGCCCGCAGATGCCAGCTCCGTCAGGTGGCGCATGCCGTTGGACTGGTACTGCGTAAACGCCATGTAGGTGCCGCGCATGTCCTCGGGGACGGACTTGTCGGCCGCCGAGAAGTCCCGCACGTGCAACTCGTAGATGGAACGCTGTGCGTCATCCTCGATGACGGGGGCCTTGGTGTTCTTCCAACCATAGGGGGCGATTGCGGGGTTATCCATGTTGACGGCAACCGAGCGCGTCGAATTCGCGGTCAGGCCCACCGAGTAGGGGTCGGTCACCTGATTAGTCTCCACGGCACCGGTGGAGGGCACGTAGACGCGCACCTCCCACAGGTACTGGGCTCCTTCGGTGATGGCACCGTCGGCATTGTCGACGCTCCAGCGTCCGTCGTCGGTGCGCGTCGCCGCGGTCCGCACGGGCGCGCCCGACACCTCGGGGTCAGCGCCCCTCGGAGTACGCGTGTTCCACGACAGCAGGGTCACGTCCTTGGCGGTGGGGGCCCACAGGGCGAAGGTCGGCTTGCCCGCGTCGTTCCATCCCACGCCGTACGAGGCCTGGGCGGCCTTGGGCGCGTAGATGGAGTCGAGCGCAGGGGCGATCTGCACACCCGTGAAGGCATTCACAGTCTCACCGGACTTCTGCGCGAGCATCACCTGTCCGGTGAGCGCCTCGCCCGCCCCGGCCTCGTCGAAGGGGGCCTTCAGGGCGATGTAGCCGTTGAGGTTCGGGTGAGCCATCGTGACGTCCGCAGGCAGGTCGCCGGCGACGGTCAGCGGCGTGAGGGTCGCTCCGGTGATAGCACCGTCCGTTAGGGCAGCACCACCCTCGGGCGCGGTGACCAGCTCGTAACTCAGCTTCGCGGAGCCGTCGAGGACCTGGGCACGCGTGACTCCCTGGGGCAGCAGCGAGGTCGGCCACGCCAGGGTTGTGGCATTGACCCAGTAAGCGCGCTGCTCGCCGACGCCGACAACGGGAACGTCAGCGGAGGCGATGTCCAGCTTGTGGGTCGCGGAATCGTAGGTGAATGTCACGAGCTTGTTCGCCTTCGTCGCAAACTGGTAGTTAGCACCACCGGCGGCACCATCTTGCCCGTAGTTCTCATCCCACGAGCCGCCGACAGCAACCTTCAGCTCGTACGTGCCCTCAGGCAGTGCCCTCGTCTCGTAGGTGTAGGTACCCCCGCCCACAGGCTCCATGAGCGGGGCCAGGCATTCAGGCTTCCAGTTGTCGGCGCAACCCAGGTCCTTTTGGAAGGAACCCGGAAGCGTCACCATCTGGTCGGAGACGTTATTCCACACGCGGTGAGTCGCGTGGTTGTAGTAGAAGGTGACCGCAGTCTCTTCCTTCAGAGAGTAGGCGATGTTCGCTCCCCCGGCTGCTCCTCCTTGGCCGTAGGAGGCATCCCACGAGCCGCCCTCGGCAACCTTGTACTCGTAGTCGCCCGCGGGCAGAGTGAATGTCGCGGTGTAGACGCCCGTCGCGTCGCGCGTCAAGGCGGTCTTAGCGCAGTCGGGAGCCCAGTCGGCGTCGCACCCCATCGCCTTATTATGGTTACCAGGGATTGTCACCAGGAGGTCGTCGCCGCCGGTCGCACCCTCCGTGTCGACGGCCTCCGCACCCGCGTCCTGATTTGTTGCCTCCTCCCCTGGCTCAGCCCAGGCTGCCGGGAGCGCGCCCCCCATCAGCGCAAGCGCAGCGCCTACGCCCAGGGCTCGACGCAGCAGCGTCCTGTTGTGTCGGTCTGTCACGAAAGACTCCCTCGTCCAAAACGATCCCCCCTACGGGGGCTGGTTACAAGGTTAGACACTGTGTAACGGTGAGCAAAGTTTTCTGCAAAGCACAAGAAAAACCGCGGCATCGCGGTAAACAAAAACCTCGCCACCGCAACGGTGACGAGGCTCGTGGTACCCCCAACCGGATTTGAACCGGTGTTAACGCCGTGAGAGGGCGTCGTCCTAGGCCGCTAGACGATGGGGGCCTCGACTGAAACTGACGTTTCAGATCGCTGGGGTACCAGGACTCGAACCTAGAATGGCTGAACCAGAATCAGCTGTGTTGCCAATTACACCATACCCCATTGGTTATCACCCGCTTCGTTCTCACGTCGCTGGCGACAGGAGATAACTTTAGCGGAGCCTCGCTCGCATGCCAAATCGAAAGCCAGTGGCAACGGTCACTCTCATAAATCGGGTGGTAGGGCGGGTCGTACTGCAGGGTTGGGCTACCCCGTTCCGCACGTAAACCCCCTGTTCCGCACGTAAACCCCCCGTTCCGTACGTGGGCGACCACGCCCACACTCCGATTAGCGGGTTCACGTGCGGAAGAGGGGCCAACCTCCGAGAGGCCCGCTGCCACAACGAACCCATACGACGTCGAACGACGCGTGCGCACATGACGATGCCCCGGCCTCGTCCCATGAACAGGCGACGAGGCCGGGGCCGGGCGCAGCGATCAGGCCAGGGAGGCGCGCAGGGCGCGCAGGCGGGCCAGCGAAGAGTCGCGGCCCAGGATCTCCATGGACTCGAACAGCGGCGGGGAGACCTGGCGGCCGGTCACGGCGACGCGCAGCGGCCCGAAGGCCAGGCGAGGCTTGACGCCCATCTCGTCGACGATGCGAGCACGCAGCGATTCCTCAAGGGAAGCGGTCGTAAACTCGGTCAGGCCCTCGACGGTCTCGATGGCGGCGTCCAGAACCTCCACTGCGTTGTCCTTGAGCTTGGAGACGGCCTTCTCATCCATCTCCAGCGCGTCGTCGGCGACGAAAAGGAAGCCGAGCATACCGGAGGCCTCACCGAGGACCTGGATGCGTGTCTGAACGAGCGGGGCGGCCTCGGTGAGGATCTCGCGCTCACGATCATTGAGCGCCTCGAACGAGTCGGCCGACACCAGCTCGTCGCGATGCAGGAAGGGCACCAGGCGAGCCCGGAAATCCTCGCCGTCCAGCAAGCGAATGTGCTCGGCGTTGATGGCGATGGCCTTCTTCTGGTCGAAGCGTGCCGGGTTCGGATTCACGTCCGAGATGTCAAAGGCCTGGGCCATCTCCTCCATGGAGAAAATGTCGCGGTCCGGGGCGATCGACCAGCCTAGGAGAGCCAGATAGTTGTTGAGGCCCTCGGGGATCATGCCCGCGGCCTTGTGGAGCAGCAGGTTCGACTCGGGGTCACGCTTGGAGAGCTTCTTGTTGCCCTCGCCCATGACGTAGGGCAGGTGACCGAAGCGCGGCATGAACTTCGCGACGCCAATGGCCTCGAGCGCACGGTACAGGACGATCTGGCGAGGCGTCGAAGACAGCAGATCCTCACCGCGCAGCACGTGAGTGATCTCCATGAGCGCGTCGTCAATCGGGTTCACCAGCGTGTAGAGCGGGTGGCCGTTGGCGCGCACGATAACGTAGTCCGGCACCGAGCCAGCCTTGAAGGTGATCTCGCCTCGGATCAGGTCCGTGAACGTGATGTCCTCGTCGGGCATGCGCAGGCGCAGGACCGGCTTGCGGCCCTCGGCGCGGTAAGCCGCGACCTGCTCCTCCGTCAGGTCGCGATCAAAGCCGTCGTAACCGAGCTTCGGATCCTCACCCTTGGCGCGGTGACGCTCCTCGATCTCCTCGGGGGTCGAGTAGGACTCGTAGGCGTAACCGGCCTCAAGCAGGCGCGCGGCCACGTCACGGTAGATGTCCATGCGCTCACTCTGGCGGTAGGGGCCGTGCGGGCCGCCCTTACCGACGCCCTCGTCCCAGTCGAGGCCCAGCCACTGCAGGGACTCGATGATCTGATCGAAGGACTCCTGGGAGTCGCGGGCGGCATCCGTGTCTTCGATACGGAAGACGAAGGTTCCTCCCGTGTGGCGGGCGTAGGCCCAGTTAAACAGGCACGTGCGGACCATGCCGACGTGAGGGGTTCCAGTGGGCGAGGGGCAGAAGCGGACGCGAACGTCGGCACCGGTGGCAGTTGTTTCACTCATGATTCCCCCATCCTACTCCAGAGGCGCTGTTGCATTTGCTTGATGGGCGGGTGCGCTGCGACGCGAGGTGGAACCGTGTATACCATGGTTGCTTTACCGGGATCGGCGCGCGCCGTATCCACCGACTCATCCAGGAGGACACCGTGTCCGTTCGACTCTTTTCCGACTCCCACCTCTACCGCACCGGCTCCCTGAAGTGGACCGGCATCACGACAGCGAAAGGTGAGCCGACGATTGGCGCGTGGGTCGCGGAGATGGACTTCGGGACAGCCCCGGAGGTCGCCGATGCGATGAAGGGCGCGATTGACGACGGTCTGCTGGGCTACCAGCCGACCTGGCTGGAGCCTCGCATCGCGGGCGCGACTGCGGAGTTCCAGAAGCGTCGCTTCGGCTGGGACGTGGACGCCTCGCAGGTGCGCCTCATTACCTCGGTCCTGCCCGCGCTCGAGGCAACGATTGATCACCTGGTGCGCCCGGGAGCACCGATCATCGTACCGACGCCCGCCTACATGCCCTTCCTGACGATTCCGGGCAAGTTCGACCACCCCGTCATCGAGGTTCCCTCACTGCGCGGCACGCGCGCCGGCGGGCACGGCTGGGCGCTCGACCTGGAGGGGATCCGCGCGGGTCTCGAGGCCGGGGCTGGCCTCGTCATCCTGTGCAACCCGTGGAACCCGGTTGGCCGCGTCCTACGCGAGGATGAGCTGCGCGCCCTGCACGACGTGGTCTCCGACTACGACGCGCTCGTGTTCTCCGACGAGATCCACTCCCCCCTCGTGTTGGACGAGCAGATTCCCTTCGTCTCCTACGCGAGCCTCGGCCCTTCGTTTGCCTCCCACACGGTGACGGCGACCGCCGCGTCGAAGGGCTGGAACATCGCGGGCCTGCCCTCCGCGCAGGTCATCCTGCCCGACGAGGCGCTGCGCGAGCGCTGGGACGTGTTCGCCGCGGACGTGCGCCACGACGCCAACGTTATCGGCACGCTCGGCGCCATCGCTGCCTACGAGCACGGCGATGCATGGCAGCGCGAGGTCAAGGACCTGATCCGCTCGAACGTGGACCTGGTGGAGCGTTCTCTCGCGGACACCCCAATCGACTTCGTGCGCCCTGAGGGCACCTACCTGACCTGGTGGGGCTTCGAGGGCATCGACCTGGGACCCCTCTCCCCCGCCGCGACGCTGCGCGAACGCGCCCACATCGGCACCAACGAGGGACGCACCCTGGGCACCGACTACGCCTCGTGGGCGCGCATCAACCTGGCGTGCGCCCCCGACGTCGCGTCGCGGATCGTCGAGCGTGTCCTCGCCCTGCTCTGATTGGTTTTTCGTATAACACGAGGCCGTGGCCGGGAACGGTGGACATCCACCCCCGGCCACGGCCTCGTTTGTCTCTGTGCGTGCACTCAGGCTTTCAGGGCCGCCTCGATGCCGACGACCACGGTCTGGCGGGCCGCAGAGGCTGCCTCAACGACGGCGGTCGGGTCCGTGGGCGCGTCGGCGAACGACAGGTCGGAAACGACCGACATGCCGGCGACGCGCACACCCAGGGCATGCAGGGTAAGGGCCTCCATGACGGTCGACATGCCCACGCAGTCAACGCCGAGGCCCGCGAGGATCCGGGTTTCAGCCATCGTCTGGTACTCGGGGCCTCGCAGGATCGCGTAGACGCCCTCACGCTGGCACACACCGCGCAACGCATCCGTCATCTGAGCATCCCACACGGTCGACACGTCCAGGAACAGCGGGCCGTCGAAGGGCGAGGTGCCGCTGAGGTTCCCATGGTCAGTGATCGCCATGACGTCACCCAGGTTCCAAGGCCGCAGACAGCCGTTCGCATTCGTGAGCACCGCGCGGCTGATCCCGGCAGCCGCAGCCGCGCGAACCAGGGCGGTGACGGGGCGGACACCCAGCCCCTCGTAGAGGTGCGTGCGCCCCGTGGCCACGAGGACTACTCCCCCGCTCGTCTCGTACGCGCGCAGCTCGCCGCCATGCCCGTCCGCAACCGGGGTGACGACGCCGGGGATCTCGCCCAGGGGCACGGTGGCCGCGGGGGCTCCCCAGGCCTCGTCGAGAGCGTCAGCCAGGCCTGAGCCGAGCACAACGAGGGCATCGGGACGTCCCGCGAGGTCAGTGAGGACCCGGGCAGCTGCCACGGCCTCGTCATCCAGGAGAGCCTGTGTGAAACGCGGGTCGACGCTCATTGCTCGCCTTTTTCCGCGCCCTGCGCGTACGTGCGCGAGGCCAGCTTCTCCTGCGCGCGCACGCGGCCCGCGCTGGTCACCCAGTAGCCGACGAAGCCCACGACCATCGCCAGGAGAATACCGATATTGGCACCCGCCCAATCGCCCTCGCGACCGCCCAGCGGGCCGAGGAGATAGCCCTGCCAGGACAGCCAGGAGGCGCTCGCATTGACGACGAGGCCCCAGCCCACCAGCGAACCAACGACCAGCGAGGCGACCGCGCCCCAGTTCACCGAGCCATAGCGGCCAGAGGGAGTAAAGAGCGAAGGCTCATCGTAGTCCTTGTGGCGCAGCGCGATGTCCGCCAGCATGACGCCGCCCCACGCGGCGATGACGACGCCCAGGGTCGTGAGGAACGCCGTGAAGGGCGTCAGGAAGGAATCCGCGAAGAACACGACGACGATTGTCCCGACCGTCATGATCGTGCCGTCAATCGCGGTGGCCACCGGGCGCGAGACGGGCACACCCGTGGCCAGCAGCGACAGGCCCGAGGAGTAGATGTCCATGACGATGCCGCCAATCAGGCCCAGGATCGCGACCAGTGCGAAGGGAATGAGGAACCAGGTCGGCAGCAGCGTGGTAAGCGCGCCGATCGGGTCGCCGCCGATGGCCTCGGACAGGGATTCGTCGGCCGAGCCGACCAGGAGGATACCGAAGAAGACCAGGATGACCGTGGGCAGCGCCGCGCCCACCGTCGTCCACCCGACCACGCCCTTCGTCGAGGCCTCGCGCGGCAGGTAGCGCGAGTAATCGGCGGCCGCGTTAATCCAACCGAAGCCAAAACCCACGAGGAGCATGCAGCCCGCTCCGAGCACCGCGGTCAGGGGTGCCGCGGGGCGCAAGGAGAGGACCGCGAAGTTGATTGTTGGAGCGACCAGCACCAGGTAGATGATCGTCAGGGCTGCAGTGGCCCACGTGATCCACGTCTGGACCTTCATGATCGCCTCGAAACCGAGGATGCCCGAGCCGGCCGCCAGAACGACGACGAGGATCAGGGCAAGGATCTGAGCGACGACGTGATTCGTAAAGCCCAGCGCCCCCATGACCGTGGCCGTGGCCTGGACGGCCATGATCGCCAGGAAGGTCTCCCAGCCCACCGTCAGGATCCACGAGATCGCGGCAGACACGCGGTTGCCGTTGAAGCCGAAGGCCGCGCGCGACAGCACAAGGGTCGGCGCGGAGCCGCGCTTGCCCGCAATCGCGATGAAGCCGCAGACCAGGAAGGACAGGGTCACGCCCACGAGGGACACGACGATGGCCTGGGCGAGGGAGAGCCCGAAGCCGAGGACCCACGATCCCCACGAGATACCCAGGACCGAGATATTCGCCGCGAACCACGGCATGAACAGGTCGGAGGGTTTTCCCTTGCGATCGGATTCTGGAATGACGTCCAGGCCGGCCATTTCGACGGCCAGCGCGCCCGATGACTGCGGTTCGCTCACGGTGTGCTCCTATGTGACGGAGATATTGTCAGAACGACGTAATCCTATCACACAGGTCACACGTTCATGCTCGGACGACGGGATTCATCAGGCTCCCAATCCCCTCAATCTCGATCTCCACGCGGTCACCCGCATCCACGCGCCCGCAGCCCGCGGGGGCACCCGTCACGATGACGTCGCCGGGCAGCAGCGTCATCTGGTGGGACACGTAGGAAACCAGCTCGAAGGGGCTCCAGATCATGTGTGCGGTCGAGCTGTCCTGCGCCTTCTCCCCATTCAGGTAGGAGCGGATCGCCAGGTTCGTGACGTCGAGGGTGGGATCGACCGTGATCCACGGACCCAGCGGGCAGGAGGTGTCGAAGGACTTGCCGCGCGCCCAGGGCCCGCCCGTCATCGCGTCGCGGGCGGTAACGTCGTTGGCGACCGTGTAGCCGAGAATCACCTGAGGCGCATCCGAGACACTCACGTCCTTGGCCAGGGACTTGATGACGATGGCGAGTTCGCCCTCGAAAGCCACCTCATCCGACCACGCGGGGATCGCAATCGGGTCGTCGGGCCCGATCACCGAGGTGTTGGCCTTCAGGAACATCGGCGGCTCGGGGCGCTCGTCGGCCGGAATCGGCGTATCCGAGTAGTTGTTGCCGATGCCCACGACCTTTGAGCGCGGGATTACCGGGGAGAGCAGCCGGACCTCATCCAGCTCGTAGATCTGGCCGGAAGGCTCCACCGGCGAGAACAGAGGGTCGCCCTTGAGGCCGACAATCCGCTTCGATCCCTCCTCGAGAGCACCATAGACCGGGTTCGTTCCATCGGAAAAACGTGCGATTCTCATGGCAGTAGCCTAACCCGCGAGCAGCCCAGCGTCGGGTGAAGCGCCGACGGTTTCGAGGCCTCGGCGAGGATAGGAGGTAGACGAGGCCGGGGAACGGAGGCGGGAATGACGCGAGTCCGGCACGCGAGGGGCGTGCCGGACTCGGAGAGGCGTCGGGTGAGTGAGGCACAAAGTGTGCCCCGCGGACCCGATTTTCTCTCTGTTAGTGCTTCTTGTTCTTGGGGCGCCTCCAGACGTTACCCGGGACATCGCGCGGCAGGAGCGGGTTGTTGTGGCCGACGAAGACGGGATCCTCGATGCCAGCCTTGCGCTGCGCTTGGTAGTCCTTGAGCGCGCCAACGACCCAACGCGACAGGAAGATGAGGGCGACCAAGTTGGTGATCGTCATGACCGCCATCGCGATGTCGACGGCATTCCACACGACGTCCAGGCTCAGCAGCGCGCCGACCGTGGCCGACACGACACACACGACGCGCACGGTCCAGGTCGCCCAGGACGCGTCCCCAAAGACGAAGGACATGTTCGTGTCGGAGTAGACGTAGGCCGCGATCACCGAGGAGTAGGCCAGGACGAAGATCAGGATGGCCATGGGTACGATCGTCCAGGCACCCAGCTCGTTGGCGACAGCCAGGGTCGTCAGGTTCGAGGGATCCACGCCGTCGCCGCCCCACACCTCGGGACCCGCGAGCAGGATGACGAAGGCGGTCGCGGTGCACACGACGATGGTGTCGATGAAGACGCCCAGGGACTGGATGAGGCCCTGGCGCACCGGGTGCGACACGGTCGCGGTCGCAGCGGCGTTGGGAGCGGTACCCTGGCCGGCCTCGTTGGAGAAGAGGCCGCGCTTGGTGCCGTTGATCATCGCGGCGACGATGCCGCCGCCCAGGCCACCGACCGTCGCCTGGGCGGAGAAGGCGGAGGTGAAAATCTGGCCGAGCACAGTGCCGAACTGCGAGAGGTTCATCAGGCAGATGATCGCAACCATGATGACGTAGATCGTTGCCATGATCGGGGCCATCCACTCAGTGACGCGCGCGACGGTGCGGATGCCACCGAAGATGACCATCGCTGAGAAGACGAAGATCAGGCCAGCGATCGTCAGCTGCGCGGCCGAGAAGCCACCGGCCCCCTGGAGGGGCTGCTTAGCGGCCTCGCCGAAGGCGCTGGTCAGCGTGCCCGCGATGGCGTTGGACTGCACGGAGGTGATGACGATACCGCAGGTCACGACGGTGATGACGGCGAAGATATTGGCCAGCACGCGGTTTTTCATGCCGCGCTTCATGTAGTAGGCGGGGCCGCCGCGAAAGGAGCCGTCGGAGTGCTTGACCTTGAAGATCTGGGCGAGCGTCGCCTCGAAGAATGCGGTGCCCATGCCGACCAGGGCAACGACCCACATCCAGAAGATCGCGCCGGGACCACCCATGAGGAGGGCGGCGGCCACGCCGAACACGTTGCCGATACCCACGCGCGCGGCCAGCGAAATCGCGAAAGCCTGGAAGGACGAGATGCCGCCGTCCGCGCCTTTGCGCGACCCCAGGACGGTGCGGATCATCTCCGGGAAGAGGCGCACCTGCACGAAAAGGGAACGGGCCGTCAGGAACAGGCCCACCCCGATCAGGACGTAAATCGTCACGTTCAACGTGATCCAGTCGGCGATGGCCTTTTCAAGCAAGGCGAATTGTTCCACAGGAACCTCCCGGGGTGTCTATCGACGAGGCCGTGGTTGCGTCGCGGGGCCTCGCGCACTTCGCGGGACGCGCCCGCGCGCTGTAATGGGACCCGTTCATCTTGCCACAGGGCTTCGCGCCTGGCAGGCGACGTCTCGCCGTGCGCCCACCCGCGCGCGTCCGCCTGACCGGTCCCGGCCTCGTCGATGAGCTGCGGGAAGGGCCCGGCGGTGCGGGGACGCAGACGGAGGCGGGGTCTGGGACAATGGGGGTATGAGCGCGACTTTGAACGAGATCCTGGACGACCTGGAGGACGCGGGCCAGCTGAGGGACGACGACGCCCTGTACGAGGCCTTCACGTCCTGGGCCGAGGGAACCGGGCGTCCGCTCTACCCCCATCAGGAAGAGGCCCTGGTGGAGATCCTCGCGGGCAACCACGTCATCGCGGCAACCCCCACGGGTTCGGGTAAGTCAATGATCGCGCTCGCCGCGCACTTCACGTCGATGGCGCATGGGGGCCGCTCGTACTACACGGCACCACTCAAGGCCCTGGTGTCGGAGAAGTTTTTTGACCTGGTGTCCCTGTTCGGCGCGGACAACGTCGGCATGGTGACCGGCGATGTCTCGCTGAATGCCGACGCGCCCATCATCTGCTGCACGGCCGAGATCCTGGCGAATCAGTCGCTGCGCGAGGGGCCCACGCTGGACGCGGACATGATCGTCATGGACGAGTTCCACTTCTACGGGGATCGCCAGCGCGGCTGGGCGTGGCAGGTGCCGCTCCTGGAGCTGCGGACCCCGCAGGTGGTGGCGATGAGCGCGACGCTGGGCGACACGACGCGTTTCGAGCGCGCGTGGAAGGAACGCACCGGGCGCGACGTGTCCCTCATCGACGACGCGGAACGTCCCGTGCCCCTCGAGTTCGAGTACGTCGTGGACCGCCTGCCCGACACGGTTGAGCGTCTGCTGGGCGAGGGCCGTTGGCCCGTCTACATCGTGCACTTCTCCCAGCGCGACGCGGTCGCCACCGCGCAGTCGTTTGACCGTTCCTCGCTGATTTCGCCCGAGCAGAAGAAGGCAATCGCCGCGCAGCTGGCGGGCGTGTCGTTTACGAAGGGCTTCGGGCAGACCCTCAAGTCGCTGCTCGCGCAGGGCATCGGCGTGCACCACGCGGGCATGCTGCCGCGCTACCGTCGCCTCGTCGAGCGCCTCACGCAGGCGGGCCTGCTGCCAATCGTGTGCGGCACGGACACCCTGGGCGTGGGCATCAACGTGCCGATCCGCACGGTGCTGATGACGTCGCTCGTGAAGTACGACGGTCGGCGCATGCGCCACGTGAGCGCGCGCGAGTTCCACCAGATCGCGGGTCGCGCGGGCCGCGCCGGCTTCGACACGGTCGGTTTCGTGCGCGTCCTGGCACCCGAGCACGAGGTCGACGCCGCCCGCGAGCGCGCACGACTGAGCGCCGCTCAGGAGGCCGCACGCGACGCGCGCGAGGCCAAGCGGGCCGCGAAGAAATCCGCGAAGAAGCGCAAGGGCCCCGGCGCGGGCGAGATCTCGTGGACGCGCTCGACGTTCGAGCGCCTGGTGGACGCCGCCCCCGAGCAGCTCACGAGCCGTTTTGAGATGACGCACGCGATGGTCCTCAACGTGCTGGCCGGGGCACCCGCGGCTGGGCGAGACCCGGGCGAGCACCTCGTGTGGCTGGCGCGTAACAACGACGATCCACCCACGGATCGCAACCCGCACCTGCGCCGCCTGGGTGAGATCTACACGTCGATGAAGCAGGCGGGCGTCGTCGAGCATGTCTCTTCTGCTGAGGCCTCGGCGTCGGGTGAGCCTCGCCTGCGCGCGGCCACCGACCTGCCGGATGACTTCGCGCTCAACCAGCCGCTCTCCCCCTTCGCGCTGGCGGCGCTCGAGCTGCTGGACCCGGACTCCCCGACTTTCGCCCTGGACGTCGTGTCGGTCATCGAGTCGGTCCTGGAAGACCCGCGCCCACTCCTGTTCGCGCAGGAGAAGGCGGCGCGCGCCGAGGCCGTGGCCGCGATGAAGGCGCAGGGCATGGAGTACGACGAGCGCATGGCCGCCCTGGAGGAGGTCACGTGGCCGCGCCCGCTGGCCGATCTGCTGGGGGACGCGTTCGCGGTGTACCTGCACGCGAACCCGTGGATCGAGGACCAGGAGATTTCCCCGAAGTCGGTCGTGCGCGAGATGATCGAGAACGCGCTGACCTTCACGGGGATCGTGGGCCGCTACGACGTGGGCCGCTCCGAGGGCATCGTGCTGCGCTACCTGACGGACGCGTACCGAGCACTGCGCCAGATCGTGCCGGACGAGCTGATGAACGACGAGCTGCGCTCGATCATTGCGTGGCTGTCCGCCCTGATCCGCGCGGTCGACTCCTCGCTGCTGGACGAGTGGGAGGCCATGTCCACGGGCCAGGCCCTCCCCGCGTCCGATGGCGACGGCACGGAGGGCGCGGAGCTGGCGTTTGGCGCGCGGGAGGACGGGACAGTTCCCTTCAGCACGAACCGTCACGCGTTCCGCACGGCAATCCGTGGCGCACTGTTCGAGCGCGTGGAGGCGATGAGCCGCGACAACGTCGAGGCCTTGGCGCGCCTGGACGAGGCCTCGCGCACCCCGGTGGTCGCACCGTGGGGCGAGGACGAGTGGGACACGGTGCTCGAGCGCTACTGGGCGGAGCACGAGTGGATCGGCATCGACCAGCGTGCGCGCGCCCTGTCGCTGTGTTCGCTGAACGAGGCCCCGACCCGCGAGGACGTGCTGGAGCTGGCCCCCGCTACTGTGTCGTCGGATGTCGAGCGCGCCCAGGTGGCGCGCATCGAGGTGATCGCGGACGCGGTCGATCAGGCTGCGGTCGGCACGTTCTGGCTGGCCACGCAGACCCTGTTCGACCCCGAGGAGGACATGGACTGGCGCATCGTCGCCCTCGTGGACGTACCCGCCTCGGACGAGGCGAACCGCGTCGCCCTGGCGACGGTCACCGTCGGGGCGCGATAGGTTCGTCCAAATTCGAGGAGCACCACAGCGTCGTCGTTGTAGCGATTCGGATGAGTCGGGAGGAAGCAACACGGGTGGCCGTGGTCCCAGCCATCCGAGTTATCCTCGCAGAGCGGGTCTCTCGCCGATTTCCTGCTGGAGGCGCAGCAGGTAGCCGTCGGGATCCTGGATGAGGAACTGGCGGACGCCGATTTCAATATCTCCCGCCCGGTACCACTTCTCTTCGGGTTCGACGAAGATCGGCCATCCTGCCTCTGTGATGCGCTGCAACGTGCCGTCCAGATTGTCGACCTGAACCTCGAAGTTGATACCCCGACCAAGGGGGAACTCAAGGGGACCTGTCGCCCACGTCCTCCCGCGGTCGATCTGGTCGAGCATCAGGTGCGCGTTACCCAGGACGAGGTAGCCGAATCCTTCCTCAGGCCGCTCGTAGCGGAGGGAAAAACCGACGAGGTCGCACCAAAAACGGCGCGATGCCTCGTAATCGGTGACGACAAGTTCAGGAACAAGCCCGGGTTCACTGGTCATAGCCCCACTCTAGTGGTCTCGGACGAGACCGTGTCAGGGAGATGCGCAGACCGTCAGCGCCGCGACGCCTTGCGGATCAGCCAGTCCGCGCCCGCGAAGAGCGCCATGAAGAGCAGGGCGCCAATCAGGATCGCCACGATGTTCATCGCGACCTGCGCGTAGCCGATGCGCCACACGTTGACGAAGCCGTAGGGGTACTGGTGCGCGAAGGAGCCCCGCACGAGCGTGTACGCCACCCACGCCACCGGGATCAGCAGAGCGCGCCCGAGCGTCGCCCACGTGATGCCGCCGCGCGGCCCTGCGAGCGCGGCCGCGGCCACGAAGGCGGCCGGGACGACGATGTGCTGGAGCGGGTTCGTGACGAGCGCGAAGCCGGAGAGGACCTCGTAGGGGGCGATGAGCAGCGCGTACACGATGGCGGTCACCGTGATCATCATGAGGGCGCACAGGTGCGTGGCCCTCCCCCACACTCCAACGCGGCCTCGGCGCGCGAGGAGGGTCGAGATGATCGCAACCATGATGTTGGACAGCTCGGTGAAGTAGGACAGGCAATTGATAAGGCGCTCGGGCGCGCCCGCCCATCCGTGGGCGGCCCCCGCGAAGAGTCCCTCTTCATGGTAGGTGGGCGGAGCATATCCGTCGAAGGCCGTAATGATGAGGGTGGCGGCGACTCCCGCCCACGCGAGGACGGCAACCACCCAGTAGGCGGCCCGCCCACGGCGGCTCAGTTCAGTCATGTCGGTTGTCATCGTTCTCCCCAAATGCCTCCGCCGCAGAGCCATAGCGCGCCGCAGAGAGACGCCCAGCAGCAATCTCGCGAGCCTCGCGCATGGCCGCCTCAGTCTCTTCGTTGTACCGCAGATCTGCAGACACGATCACAGCCTCCTCGTTTTTCCGCGCTCACTTGAGCTGTGTGTTCCTTCTCCACTGTAAAACCCAGCCTTTGACGCTACAAACGCGGCACAGCCTCAATCAGTGCGCGCGTGTACGGCTCGCGCGGGGCGGACATGATCTGCCGAGTATCCCCGGCCTCGACGATGCGTCCCTGCTGCATGACGGCGATCCGGTCGCACGTGGAGGCGACGGTCGCCAGGTCGTGAGACACGAGCACGAGGGCCATGCCCCGCTCGCGCGTGATCGATCCCAGCAGGTCCATGACGGAGGCGCGCGTGGACATGTCGAGCGCGGAGACCGGCTCGTCGGCGATGAGGATGCGCGGGGCGGGGGCGAGCGCGCGGGCAATCGCGATGCGCTGGCGCTGGCCGCCCGAGAACGAGCCGGGGTACTCCCCCGCGCGCGCCGGGTCGATGCCGACGTCGGTGAGGACCTCGCGCACGCGGGCACGAGCCTCCTCCCCGCGCGAAACCCCCAGGGCGTGCAGGGGTTCGGCGATGGACGCGCCGATTGTCATGCGCGGATCCAGGGAGGAGAACGGGTCCTGGAAGACGGTCTGGACGCTGCGGCGCAGCGTCCGCATCGATGACTTCGAGGAGGCGCGGACGACCTCGCCGTCCAGCAGCACCTCACCCGCGCTCGGCGCGAGAAGCCCGAGAAGCACGCGGGCAAGCGTCGTCTTGCCGCTGCCCGACTCGCCAACGAGCGCAACGGACTCGCCCGCACGCACCTCGACGCTGATGTCGTCCAGGCCAGCGTCGCTGCCCGGGTACCGGAAGGAGACGCCGCTGGCGCTCAGGATCGGCTCACTCATGGGCGTTCCCTTCGTTATCGGTCGACGAGGCAGGCTCCCCCTCGCGCTCCCCCGCCTCGTGGGGCGCGTGGCCGGGCTGGGAGTCGGGGCGGACGGCGCCGATACGCTCGAACACGGAGTCGAGTGCGCGTGCGGCGGACGCGATGGAGCGCGCCGAGTCGGAGAGCGTATCCGGCGCGGAGCGGATGACCTCGACGGACACGTCGTCGGTGATGCGGCCGGCGTCCACGACGATGACGCGGTCGGCCATGCGTGCGACGACGGGCAGGTCGTGGCTGATGAACAGGAGGCTGACGCCTCGCTCGCGGGTGACCTCGTCGAGCAGGTCCAGGACGGTGCGCTGGACGGTGACGTCGAGCGCGGTCGTGGGCTCGTCGGCGATGAGCAGGGAGGGCGAGGCAGCGAGCGTCATGGCCAGGGCGACGCGCTGGCGCTGGCCACCCGAGACCTCGTACGGGAAGGACCGGGCGATGCGCGTGGGGTCGGGCAGGGCGACTTCGGCGAGCGCGCGCTCGATGGCCTCGCGCAGGGCGGCACCTCGCAGGCCGCGGTGGCGGCGCAGCGGCAGGGCGATCTGCTTGCCGAGCCTCATGAGCGGGTCAAGGGAGGTCGCGGGGTCCTGGAACATCATGGAGATCTGCGAGCCGCGCAGCGCGCGCAGCTCCCACTCGGAGGCACCGACGAGCTCGCGGCCGTCCCAGCGGATCGAGCCTTCCACACGCGCGCCCTCGGGCAGCAGTCCCATGATCGTCAGGGACAGCATGGACTTGCCCGAGCCAGAGGACCCGATGATGCCGACATGCTGCCCGTCGGGCACCTCCAGGGTGATGCCGCGCAGGATGTGCGCGTCCCCGATCCACACGTTCAGGTCAGTGATGGACAGGCTCACTTCGCACCTCCCTGGGTGGGGTCGATGAGGGAACGCAGGCCGTCGGCCGCGAGGTTGGCTCCCAGGACGAAGGCGACGATCGCGACGCCCGGGGCGATGGCGCCCAGCGGCTGCGTCGTGAAGGTGGCCTGCGCGTCTTGCAGGAGGCGGCCCCAGGAGGCGTTCGGCGGGGGCGCACCCAGACCCAGATAGGACAGCCCGGCCTCGGCGAGGACGGCACCACCCATGGTGACGGCCAGGTTCGTGGCCAGGGTCGGCCAGATGTTAGGCAGGACGTGGCGGGTGAGGATCCCCCACGTAGGTACACCCGAGGTGCGGGCGGCCAGCACGTACTGCTCGGCGAGGACTCGCCGAGCCAGGATGCGAGTCAGGCGCGCGACGACGGCCGAGGCGGCCACGCCAATCGCGACGGTCACCGTCGCCAAGGAGGCGCCGAAGCCCGCGACGATGAGCATCGCGAGGAGCAGCGTCGGGAAGGCGATGAGCACGTCGAGCAGGGCCGAGGCCACGTCGTCCACCCACGGGCGGGCCAGCGCGATGGCCAGGCCGACGCTCACGCCGATGAGGGCGGCGACAGCGACGGCTCCGAGGCCGACGATGAGGGCGATGCGCGCGCCTACCATCATGCGCGAGGCCAGGTCGTGGCCCAGGCGGTCCGTGCCCAGGAGATGGTCGGCAGAAAAACCTTCGAGGCGTCCGCCGCTCGTGTCCTCGATCGGGTACGGAAGCCACACGAGAGAGACGAGGGCGATGAGCACGAGCACGCCCACCAGGAGCGCGCCGACGATCAGGGACAGCGGGATGCGGCGGGCGTTCACGGGCGACCTCCCGCGCTCAGGGTGGAACGCAGGCGCGGGTCAATGACGCGCTGCACGACGTCCGCGGCGAAACCGATGACGAGGACGAGGGTCGTCGACACGAGGAGAACCCCCTGAATCGATGGGTAGTCGTGCTGGTCAATCGCGGTCGTCAGCATCGAGCCGAGGCCCGGTAGGGCGAAGACCTGCTCGACGACGACCGCGCCGATGAACGTGGTGGCCAGCTCGATGCCGGCGATGGAGATGACCGGGATCGAGGCGACGCGCAGGCCGTGGCGCACCATCGCCTCGCCGCGCGACTCGCCCAGGGACCGCGCGAACTGCAGGAACGGAGCATCGAGGACGTCCAGGGCGGCGCTGCGCGTGTAGCGCGTCAGCGAGGCCGTGGACACCAGGACAATCGTCAGGGTCGGCAGGACGAGGGCACGCACCGCCTGCGCGGCGTTCGTCCACCCGCGCGCGGGGAACCCCGAGGCGGGCAGCCAGTGCAGATTCACGGCGAAGGCCAGGACCAGGAGCATGCCGATCCAGAACACGGGCACGGCGATACCCAGCTGCGCGAGAGCGGAGATCACCGTTCCCACCCAGGAGCGACGCACCCGCGCCGCCACATACCCAAGCACAATCGCCAGCACCAGGGAAATTCCGAACGCCGCCAGGGTCAGCGGCAGCGTCACCGCCATGCGCGACGCAATCTGGTCGTTCACGCTCAAACCCGACGTGAACGAGGTGCCCAGGTCGCCGCGCAGCAGCGCCGAGGCCCACTCGCCGAACTGGCTCCACCACGGCAGATCCGAACCCACCTGGCGGCGGGCCGCCTCGATCTGCTCGGGGGTGGCCGTGCCCGACACAAGCGCATTCGCCGGATCGCCCGGCAGGAGACGCAGGAGAACGAAAATCGCCACGAGGGCTGCCGATCCGGTGAGGATCAGCAGCCCGGTGCGCCGCAGCAGGTACCGAGTCATCAGTTCTTGGAGATGCCCGAGACGACAAACTGCGAGTTCAGGCCGTTCACGCCGTAGCCCGACACGTTGGAACGCGCGACGACGATCTGCGGGTAGAGGTAGAGCCAGGCGCTGGCCGCATCCGCCGCAATCTGCTCGTTAGCAGCGCGCAGCTTCTCGGTCTGCTCATCCTCGGTGGAGGCCTGCTCGGCCTCGTCGATGAGAGCGGTCACGGCCTCGTTGTTGTAACCCCAGTAGAACGTCGGGTTGCCGTACCACACGACGTCACGCGTGTTGACGTGCTCCTGGAGGGTCGCCTCGAAATCGTGCTCCTTGTAGACCTTCGAGTACCACTCGTCGGCGGTGATCGTGTTGATCGTGACGGTCACGCCCACCTTGGCCAGCTCGGACTTCACGAACTCGGCGACCGTGGGGTGCGGGTCGTAGGAGGGCGTATCGAGCGTAAAGCTCAGGCCCTCCGCCCCGGCCTCGGCCAGCAGCGACTTCGAGCGCTCGGGATCGTAGGGGTTGACGGAGGTCAGGTCCTCGTACCACGGGTCCGATGGCGGAACCATCGAACCGATCACCTGTCCGGCGTCGCCCCAGATGGACTCGAGGAGCTTCTCGCGGTCGATGGCCGAGTAGATGGCCTGGCGCACGCGCGCATCGTTGAAGGGGGCCTGCGCGTCGTTGAAGGCGAGCAGTTCCTTCGTCGTCGAGGTGCCCTCGGAGACCACGAAGTCGGAGTTGCCCTGGAACGTGGCCAACGCGTCCGGGGACTGCAAGGACGTGATGATGTCAATGTCGCCCGCACTCAGGGCGTTCGTCATCGCGGTAGCATCCGTGTAGTAGTGGAAGGTGACCGCGTCGTTCTTGGGGGCGTCGCCCCAGTAGCCGTCGCGGGCCTTGAGCGCCAGGGTTGAACCCTTCGTCCACGCATCCAGCGTGTAGGGGCCGGTGCCGTCGGTCTCGGTCTGCGAGTCGAAGCCCTCGGGAACCATCCACAGGTAGGACAGGTTGTAGGGCAGGGAGATCGAGCGCTGCGAGAGCGTCACGGTCAGCGTCTGGGGATCTGTGGTCTCGACCGAGTTGATGACGGCCAGCTGTGACTTGCGCGCGGACTGGGAGTCGTCGGCCAAGACGCGGTTGATCGAGTGAACGGCGTCGGCCGCATCGAAGGAAGAGCCGTCGGAGAAGGTCACGCCATCGCGCAGGTGGAAGGTGTAGGTCAGGCCATCCTCGCTCACGTCGTAGGAGGTGGCCAGCTGCGGCTGAATCGTGCCGTCGTCGGCGAGGGAAAACAGACCCTCGTAGACATTACCGTTGAGCGCCTCGGTGACGCCCTGGCCGCCACCTGCGATGTTGGAGAGGTTGACGGGTTCGTAGAGTGATCCGATCTCGATGGTGTTGGGATCGGTGGAGGCACCGCTCGAGCAGGCCGCGAGCGCCATGGCGGCAGCGATGGTCACGGCGGTGAGGGCGAGGGGCTTGTGAGCTGTCATGCGGGGCACTTTCGTGTCAGGACGGGCCGGCGGTCCGTGGATACCAGGCGAATCTACCGCAGGGCCTATTTTGACGCATACAGCTTTCCGCCGAGTAAAACAACGTGACAGCTCGCCCCCGCATTCCCCCTCCGTCCGGGGGGCGGACGGAAACCGGACGAGGCCGGGGTCAGACCTGCGCAAGGTCCGTGACCTCCGCGTTCGTCAGTTCGACGAGATCCAGGGGACTCAGCTCAACGCTGAGGCCTCGGCGCCCGCCAGAGACAATCATGGTCTCGTGGTCCAGGCACGTCGAATCGATGAACAGCCGGTGCGAGGTCGTCTGCCCGAGCGGGCTGATGCCGCCCACGACGTAGCCGGTGCGGCGCTGCGCGACGGCCGGATCGGCCATGGCGGCGCTCTTGGCACCGGCGGCTTTGGCGATCAGCTTCATGGACAGGTGAGCCAGGGCGGGCACGCAGCCGACGACGAACTCGCCGGTGGGTTCCAGGCGCACCATGAGCGTCTTGAAGGCCTGCGTGGGGTCGATGCCCAGTTTCTCGACTGTTTCCTCACCGAACGCCCGGGCGGCCGGGTCGTGCTCGTACTCGTGGATGGTAAAAGCAACGCCAGCCGCCGTGAGCGCCTCGATGGCGCGGGTGGGGCCACCGCCGTGGTCCTTGCTGTGTTTACGAGCCATGACCCCAGTGTAGGACGCGTCAGAGGATGGACGCAGTCGGGTCGTCGATGACGACCTTACCGAAGGGGAAGCAGGTGATCGGAATCATCTTGAGGTTGGCGATAGCCAGCGGGATGCCGACGATCGTGACGGCCTGCGCGGCAGCGGTCGTGATGTGCCCGATGACGAGCCACAGGCCCGCGACAAGGAACCACACGATGTTCATGAGGGCCGAGCCAGCACCCGCGTTCGGCTTGTCGACGACGCGCTTGCCGAAAGGCCACAGCACGTAACCGGCGATGCGGAAGCAGGCCACGCCCGCAGGGATCGTCACGATGAAAATGCAGGAGATGATGCCCGCCATCACATATCCGAGGAAGAGCGGGAGTCCTCCGAAGAAAAACCAGATGATGTTGAGCAGGGTACGCATTGTTTTTGTTTGTCCTTTCCGTGTGTCGCGAACATTCTAGTGTGCCACGGGGCAGGCCCCTGCCAGCCCTGAGACGCCCCTGATTGAACCCCGAAAGCCGCGCCCGCGTACCATGAGGCCATGAGTATTCCCGAGGCCATCGATGCCGCCCGCGACCGCATCGACCGCGCCACCTCCGCGTGTGGCCGCACCGATTCCGTGACGTTGGAGCTGGCGGTCAAGACACGCACACCCGAGGAGTGCCGCGCCGCCGCTACTGCCCTCGCCGAGGCGGGGCTGCCGATCCTGCTGGGCCACAACCGAGTACAGGAGGCGCGCGCGACGGTGGCCGCGATCCGCGAGGTGCCCGGTGCCCGCCTCCACCTGATCGGTCCTCTCCAGTCCAACAAGATCAATCACGCACTGGCCTGCGTGGATGCAATCGAGTCGCTGGACTCCCCCGCCTTGGCTGCGAAGATCGACGCGCGCGCCACCGGCCCCTTCCCCGTCTTCATCGAGGTGAACGTGTCGGGCGAGGCCACCAAGCACGGGTGCGCGCCCGCCGACGTCGCGCAGCTTATCGATGCGGTCGAGGCCTCGGCTCACCTCCAGCTCGCGGGCTTCATGACGGTGGGCCTGAACTCCCCCGTCGAAGCCGACGTGCGCGCCGCCTACGCGCAGCTGCGCGACATCAGGGACGAGGCGGCGGTGCGCCTGAGCATCGAAGAGGCCGAGCTGGCGCTGTCGATGGGCATGAGCCGGGACCTCGAGTGGGCCATCGCCGAAGGGGCGACCATCGTGCGCCTGGGAACGGCCATTTTCGGGGCCCGCCGCGTCTGAGCAGACCGCTCACTCGCGCCAACACGCCACCATGTAGGATTGCCCCCATGACGACCGTTCTCGCAGGAATCTCAGCGACGATCCTGGCGCTCGCTCCGATCACCAACCCGATCGGAGGCCTCGCCGCCTTCGCGGGCCTGACCGCCGCCGACGACCCGGCGGCGGTGCGCTCCCAGGCGTGGAAGACCGGCATCTATGTCTTTGCGATCCTCACAGTGTTCGCTATCAGCGGCTCACTCATCATGCGTTTCTTCGGCTTCGACCTGCCCTCCCTGCAAATCGCCGGCGGCCTGGTCGTCGCACACTCGGGTTTCTCGATGCTGGAAAACAAGCGGCGCTCCACCCACGAGGAGGCTCAGCACGCGACAGCCAAGGCGGACGTCTCCTTCTCTCCCATGGCGCTGCCCCTCATCGCGGGTCCCGGCTCAATCGGCGTCGTCATCGCGCTGGCCGCCCGTAACACCGCCGTCGGTTTTCACATCGGCATCGTCCTGGGCATCCTCATCACGGCCGCCGCCATCGCGCTGCTTCTGCGCTACGCGACGCCCTGGATCGACAAGCTGGGAGCTACCGGCGTCGGCGCGATCGTGCGCATCATGGGCTTCCTGATCCTCGTCATCGGCGTCGAGCTTGTCATCCACGGAGTACGCGCGCTCCAGCTCTTCTAAGCGACAACCCGCCCCGGCCTCGTCCCCCACACCCCGGACCAGCCGCGCACGATTCCCGAGGACGCCGCGCCAACTACGCTAGGACAGTAGAGACACCGACAGGCGTTGATAGCGCTCACGGAGCCAGGGACGCAGGTCGATATCCCGTCCCCTGACGCTGATGCTCGTGAGGCGAGTCGGCACCTCGACCTTGTCCAGTGCCTCACCGTACGCGGCGATCATTGAGCGAACAGCTTCTTCGATGACGCCTCGCTCGACATGACACATATCGGCGATACGACGGAAATCGTCCAGACAAATATCCGCAGAGATCTCTTTACCACTGAGCTTGAGCGCCATATCCTGGGGGCGATCAAAATAAACGGCCGTACACACCAGGTCATAGGCTGGCGAGAGAACACCATTACGACGGTCCGGATATACCAGGCTCCAATTCTTCAGATGCGCGTCATCATTGCCACACAACATGTTGAACACCGTCCGACGGACACACTCAACAAGCGACGGCAGATCGTAATTCCGGTACGCGACCTTCATCACGTACTCGACCGAACTCTGATATTTCGACCGCTGAAATCCCGGCAGATTACCCGCCTGACAGAAATCCTCCATATGGACGCGGCCTTGATCGCTCCTGTCGAAGCGTGCAATGCTGAATGCGTGTTCCTCGGTTGCTACCCAGTCGGAGGGCGCAATCTCAACGTTCTCCCGATGCACAACATCGAAGTCAGGAACCTCAATGTCACACGCCTTGGCGAGCGACATCACGTAGAACTCATTGTGGACAAGCGCGTCGTACTCACCCGGCGGAGGCAGCTTGACGATACGGTCTCCATACTCGCCGCTGCCTGGCAGCGTCAGGCGCTGATCACGGGACTTCATCGAAAACTTCAGGACATTACCAGCAATGGATGCACGAATCAGCGAATCCGCTGAGGACGAAGCGAAATCACCGGATCGCACGGCATCATCCGACGAACCCGCAATGGGATCCCCGATACGGGACACCGTGACAGCTCCCGGCAAATCATCGCCGAGCGCGCCAAGGATGCCCGGCTCGTCTTCCTCGCTCAGTCCATGCTGAGCACACACAATCGTTCGAAGCAACCCTTCAGGCAGGAGGTTAGAAAACCACAGCGGAAGAACAGAGCGTCCCTTCACCACCGCCTCACGGCGCATCCCATTCTCGAACCAGAAGCCAAGAACAGGCCGATCCACGCGCCAGTAGTAGTCGTCGGAGAACCGAAACGAACTCTTGGACGAGTAGCACAAGATTGTCCCGATGTCGATGCCATGCAAGCTGACACGAAACTCAGCTTCGGGAAAATAGCGCGACATCTGCGTTCCTTTCACGACAACTCTACGGGCGCGAAGGATACGTAATCCCACGCCATCATCGAATCGAAGAACTCATTCACCCGCAAGGACACCACTTCCTCACGCCGATTGATCAACTCCTCCGGATCCACCTGAGATTCGCTCTCTTCTGTCCCATCGGGAAGCATGAGCATGTCCGCATGCGCAGTCATAAATGCCCGCAAGGCATCCCCATCCTGCCACGCTTCTTCACTCACCAGCAAAATTTTATTGGCGAGCGATGAATAGCGGCCGCCACTGTCCTCACCCATGCGGTCATATCCGACGTAATCTTCGAGGAGATAAGCCGCGCTGCCGTAGTCTCCAACGAGCGAATCGAACAAGGCTGTCAGAGCTTGCCCCGTGCAGTCCTCCGAACGCATGTAATGGGACCACATGGCACACACACATGCCTTCGAGTCCGAACGGTTCATTCTCGCAGTCGGGATCAAGATGCGATCTGCCGTCACTCTCTCACCGACGCTTTCCAGTAGTTCCTGAACAGAATCCGATTCGTCGCCACGCCGCACGCTCTTCAGGAAAGTCCGCGTCTGGACGTTCCCGCTACTGATGGTGCCCTCAATGGTCTTTACAATGGTCCGCCACACCCACCGCTTCAACAGCTCTTTGTTACGCCGCTTCGGCTCGGGGAACAACGCGAAGAACCGCGCCACCACCACCAGAATCGCGCTGTACGGCAGTAACGTAACATGTGGAATACAACAATTGTCTTGGAGGAATCGCGTCGCTCGCTTCAAGACGAGCTCCGTCTGGGCGTACGCTTCGTCGCGGTCCTCATCCGGGAAATCGGAGTTTCTACGTCGTTCATCCCCAAATTCATCGCGTACATCGCGCATATAGTCTGGGTGCCGACGCGCCTTCAACACATTGAGGACTTGATCTTCCGACAGTAAACCAAAGCTCGTTGAGCGAGCCACAGCATCCGAAATCGAGCGCAGAGTACGCCCATCGGAGACGGAGCTGTTGAGCGCTTCAAATACCTCGAAAGACTTGAGCTTCTTACCGCTCTGATTGATGCGATCAAAGATGACGCGGAGTTTATCCTCGTCTGCTCCCTCCAGCACGGTGGCCGGAACGCTCACGGCGTTAAAAGTATTGAATGCCTCCTGGTAACGACCGCGCAGCGCTTGGAATTCTGTGTTCTCCTCGAACCACTGCCAGGCGCTCTCAAAGTCGAAGAGACGAAAGAGCGGCATGACGGCACGGGAATGACGCCCCAGGGTTGAAACAACGCAGGAATTTTCCAGATCGTACCCAACCGCAAAGCGACCATCTCCTACGCTGCGTGCGTCCATCGCGTTGACAATACTCGTCACGCGTTGCTGACCATCGACGAGCCATAGTGCGTCCGGACGCTGAGGAGCGTCGATATCGATGGAACCCACAGTGACCCGCTGCGCCGGGGCCTCACGTTTCCACATGAGCAGGTTCCCGATCGGATACCCCTGGTGCAAGGAATCAAAGAGGGCCACGACGTCTTGGTTCGCCCACCGGAAGGGGCGTTGAAAGTCGGGGATTCGCACTCGCCCCGTCGCCACCAGGTCACGCAACTCAGAGAGCCTGAAGGTTTCGTGTTTCGGCTGCATTGCTTCGCTCGACATGTGTCCATGTTACTCCGACACCGATTCTCGGACGCTGTCACGCGCGCAGCCGCGCGGGAACGCGAAAACCCGCCCCGGCCTCGTCAATGAGACGCTACCGAAGCGGGCAACGGGAACGCCCGACTCACACCGAGCGAGCGAAGCACCCGAACTCTCAGGGGATGCGGTGCACCCACTCCTCGCGCGCGAACTTCGTCTCGCAGCGCTGGCGTGCGACCTCGAGGTCTTCGTCGGTGATGGTGCCGACCGTGGCGTTGTACTTCTCCTTGAAGTGGTCGAAGAACGCCTGGAGGATTTCCTCGCGGGGAAGGCCGGTCTGGGAACGCATGGGGTCCACGCGCTTGACGGCGCTGCGGGTGCCCTTGTCTCGGATCTTCTCCATGCCGATGCGCAGGACCTCATTCATCTTGATGGCGTCGATGTCGTAGGCCATGGTCACGTGGTGGACCATGTAGCCGTTCGCCCAGCGTTTCTGCGCGGCACCGCCGATCTTGCCGTACTCGGAGGCGATGTCGTTGAGCGGCACGTATGTGGCCTTGATGCCCAGCTTGTCGAGGACCTCCATGACCCACTGATCGAGGTACGGGTAAGCCTGCTCGAAGCTCATTCCCTCCACGAGGGCGGTAGGGATGACGAGCGAGTAGGTGATGCAGTTGCCGGGCTCCATGAACATGGCACCGCCGCCGGTGACGCGCCGCGACACGGTGATGCCGTAGCGCTCCACGCCGTCCTGCTGGATTTCGTTCTGGTAGGACTGGAAGGAGCCGATGACGACCTGCGGTCCGTTCCATTCCCACAGGCGCATGAAGGGCTTACGGCGTCCCGCGGCCACGTCCTCGACCAGGGTTTCGTCCATGGCGACGTTGATCATCGGGTCGACGACGGGGCCGTGGATGACGTCGAAGTCGATGTCATCCCACGACAGGGCGGCACCGAGCGCGCGGCGTACGGCGATGCCGACGGCCTCGGGGGTCACGCCCATGAGGGTGTCACTCTCGTGGAGGGCACCGGCGACGCGCGCGGCCAGATCCTTGGCGCTCGACGAGGCCGGGGCCCCTTCGAGGGACGCGGTGATCCGGGTGAGCGCGTCGTCGGGGTCGAGGAAGAAGTCGCCCGACACGCTCACGCGCGCGAGGCGGTCCTCCTCCACGTCGGTGTCGACGACGACGAGCTTTCCTCCGGGGACTTTGTACTCTCCATGCATGCCCACGATTGTAGGCGCTTGACTCACGCCCAGTCGGGCAGGACGCGCACGCCGCCCTTGTCTGCGGACGCTGCGAGCATGCCGTAGACGCGCAGGGCGTCGGAGACCTTGCGGGGGCGCGGCTTGGAGGGCTTCCACGGCGCGGCGCCCTTCTCGGCGCGGCGGCGCTCGAGTTCCTCGTCGGGCACGTTCGCGCGCAGGACGCGGTTGTTAACGTCGATTTCGATCTCGTCGCCGGTGCGCACAAGTCCGATTGCGCCGCCGGCCGCGGCCTCGGGCGAGATGTGACCGATGGAGATGCCGGACGTGCCGCCGGAGAAGCGGCCGTCGGTGATGAGCGCGCACTTCTTGCCCAGGCCCAGGCCCTTGAGGTAGGAGGTCGGGTAGAGCATTTCCTGCATGCCGGGGCCGCCCTTGGGGCCCTCGTACAAGATGACGACGACGTCGCCTTCCTTCACCTGCTTGCTGAGGATGGCCTCGACGGCTTCCTCCTGGGACTCGACGACAAACGCCTTACCGACGAAGTGGAAGAGGGACTCGTCGATGCCGGCGGACTTGATGATCGCGCCGTTGGCGGCGATGTTGCCGTAGAGGACGGCCAGGCCGCCGTCCTTCGTGTAGGCGTGCTCGACGGAGCGGATGCAGCCGTTCTCGGAGTCAGTGTCGAGGGATTCGAACAGGTTGGCGGTCGAGAAGGCCTGCGTGGTGCGCACGCCGCCGGGGGCGGCGAGGAAACGGTGCGTGGCCTCGTCGGTGGCGCTCCCACCGCGCACGTCCCACGCACCCAGCCAGTCAGCCAGGCTGGAGGAGTGAACGGAGTGCACGTCGCGGTGGAGCAGGCCAGCGCGGTCAAGCTCGCCGAGCAGGGCGGGGATGCCGCCGGCGCGGTGGACGTGCTCGATGTGGTAGGTCGTGGAGTTGGGGGCCACCTTGCACAGGCAGGGCACGCGGCGCGAGATCGCGTCGATGTCGTCGAGCGTGAAGTTAACGCCGGCCTCGTTGGCGATGGCGAGGATGTGCAGGACGGTGTTGGTGGAGCCGCCCATGGCCACATCCAGGCTCATGGCGTTCTCGAAGGCGGCCTTGGTGGCGATGGAGCGCGGCAGGACCGAATCGTCTTCATTGTTGTAGTAGGCGCGGCACATGTCGACGATGCGCGTGCCGGCCTCGGCGAAGAGCTTCTTGCGTTCGATCTGGGTGGCCAGGGTGGTGCCGTTGCCGGGCAGGGCCAGGCCAATGGCCTCGTTGAGGCAGTTCATGGAGTTCGCGGTGAACATGCCGGCGCAGGAGCCGCAGGTGGGGCACGCGTTAGCTTCGATGCTGGCCAGCTGGTTGTCGCTGACGGAGTCGTCGACGGCCATGACCATGGCGTCGATGAGGTCGAGGCGGTGCTCGACGACGCCCTCGACGGCGGCACCGGATTCCATGGGGCCGCCGGAAACGAAGATGGTGGGGATGTTCAGGCGCATGGCGGCCAGGAGCATGCCGGGGGTGATCTTGTCACAGTTGGAGATGCACACGAGGGCGTCGGCGCGGTGTGCGTTAACCATGGTTTCGACGCAGTCGGCGATGAGGTCGCGGCTGGGCAGGGAGTAGAGCATGCCGTCGTGGCCCATGGCGATGCCGTCGTCGACGGCGATCGTGTTGAATTCCTTGGCGACGCCGCCGGCCGCTTCGATGGCTCCGGCGACCAGGTCGCCCATGTTCTTCAGGTGCACGTGGCCGGGCACGAACTGGGTGTAGGAGTTGGCGATGGCGATGATCGGCTTGCCGAAGTCGCCGTCTGTCATGCCGGTGGCGCGCCACAGGGCGCGAGCTCCGGCCATGTTGCGGCCTTGGGTGGATGTTGCCGAGCGCAGCGGGCGACTCATGATGTGCCTTTCTGTTGCCGTGTAATGACTCCACAGTAGGAGCGTGTGCGTCGCGTTTCCGTGCGGGTTTCGTCTCGTGGACGAGGCCGGGGCTGGGTGCGGGTGGTTTTCGCGCGGTATTCCGGGGGCTTCGCCCGGCGGGACGCCGTGTCAGTGTGTGGACGCTTGGGGGCGCGATGTCAAGGAAAACGCAAGGGGCGCGTGCACGAAATAGCACCTAACCGGCCTCGTGGTTAATTCCATATGTCCACGATCAGGCATTTGTCCCCGTTCTCGACGCGCGAAACGTAGGCTGAGGGCACAGTGAAGAGAAAGGACTGCGATGACTATTCGCACCACTCATGTTGGTTCCCTGCCCCGCACCCCCGAGCTGATTGAGGCGAATCGCGCGCGCCGCGAGGGCTCGCTTGGCGATGCTGATTTCACGTCCCTTCTGCAGGATCAGGTTGACGGCGTTGTGAAGCGTCAGGCCGAGATCGGCCTGGATATCGTCAACGACGGCGAGTACGGCCACGCGATGATCGACACGGTTGATTACGGTGCGTGGTGGACGTATTCCTTCTCGCGTTTCGGCGGACTGTCCTTTGAGGACGTCCAGCGTTTCGACGTGCGTCCCCCCGCCGGCCGCGATGGCCGCCTGTCCTTCTCGTCGTTTGCTGAGCGCCGCGACTGGCAGCGTTTCGCGGACGCGTACGCGGATCCGGATTCGGGTATTCACATCGCGAACCGCAACCCGATTGCGTTCCCGACGATTACGGGTGAGCTGACCTACATCGGTGCCGAGGCCGTGGAACGCGACATCGCGGGCACGAAGCACGCGCTCGCGGCGGCGGGTAAGCCCGTGTCGGATGGTTTCGTGGCGGCGATTTCGCCGGGTTCGGCGGCTCGCGTGGCTAACGCGTTCTACGAGGACGACGAGGCCGTGGTGTGGGCGTGCGCGGACGTGCTGCGCGAGGAGTACAAGCGAATTACGGACGCGGGCCTGACGGTCCAGATTGATGCGCCGGATATCGCGGAGGGCTGGGATCAGATGAACCCGGAGCCGTCGGTTGAGGATTACCGCGCGTTCTCGCGCGTGCGTATTGACGCGCTGAACCACGCGCTGGAGGGCATCGATCCGGATCTGGTGCGTTTCCACGTGTGCTGGGGTTCGTGGCACGGCCCGCACACGACGGATATTGCGTTCAAGGACATCGTGGATCTGGCCCTGCTGGTCAACGCGAATGGCCTGACGTTCGAGGCGGCGAATGCTCGCCACGCGCACGAGTGGACGATCTGGCGCGACATCGAACTGCCCGAGGGCAAGTACCTGATCCCGGGCGTGGTGTCGCACTCGACGAACGTTGTGGAGCACCCGGAGCTGGTGGCTCAGCGTATCCGCCAGTTCGCGGACATCGTGGGCGACGAGCGTGTCGTGGCGTCGACGGACTGTGGCCTGGGCGGACGTATCTACCCGTCGATTGCGTGGGCAAAGCTCGAGGCTCTTGCCGAGGGTGCTCGCCTCGCATCGAAGTGAT
>NZ_ALCA01000015.1 GCF_000278725.1 Actinomyces sp. ICM47
CCCGCCGATGCCCGTCGATGGCGTCCTCGTGGGCACCGCCGCAATGACGACCAAGGAAGCACACACCACCAAAGCCGTCAAGGAACTCCTCGTCGCCACCCCGGGCGTGCCCGACAACGACGACCTGGCCGGCTGGGTCGGCGAGGGTGTCACCCGCGGCGGCATGACCTCTGGTTTGTCCCACCTGCGCGCCGACATGCACGAAGTCTCCAACGCCGCGGCAGCCGCCGCGCGCATCATCGCCGAGATCGGCTCCGACGGTGCCCAGGTGCGCGCCCGCAAGGACGAGATCGTCGAAATTCTCTCCCACACGGCCAAGCCCTACTTCGGTGACCTCGAAGAGATGACCTACGAGGCCTGGGTGCGCCGCTTCGCCGAGCTGTCATACCCGTGGGTTGATCCCACGTGGCAGATCCGCTACCACGACCTGCTCCAGCGCGTCGAGGCGCGCCTGGCCCCCGTGGACCACGGCGAGGTCGAGACACTCTTCCCGACCGTCGAAGACGTCGCCGACGCACACGCCGCCGCCGACCGTCTGCTGGCCGCCTACCCGAACGCCGCGACCACCCACGTCACCCCCATCGACGCCGCGTGGTTCCCGGCACTGTGCCGCTCCTACCCCAAGCCGATGCCCTTCGTCCCGATCCTGGACGACGACCTCATCCGCTGGTGGGGCCAGGACTGCCTGTGGCAGGCACAGGACGAGCGCTACAGCGCCGACCAGGTCCGTATCATCCCCGGCCCCGTCTCCGTGGCCGGCATCGACCGCGTCGACGAACCCGTCGCCTCCCTTCTGGGTCGCTTCGAGGCCGCCGCTGCTTCTCGCCTGGCCAACTCCGGCGTGGTGGCAACCCCGGCCGCTTCTCGCCTGGGCAACGGCAAGCCCGCCGCCACCCGCGAGGAATGGCTGCGTAAGGTCCCCTTCATCTCGTGGACCGGTCACCTCATGACCAACCCGGCTTCCATCCTTGATGAGGAGCGCGTCTCCCTGATTCCGACCGAGACCGGCGTGGACATGGTTATCCACCTGGACACGGCGTGGGATCACGACCCTCGTGGTGCCGAGAAGCACGCGGTGCGCGAGCTCATCTTCCCGCTGGTTATCTCCGGTGAAGACGGCGCCGTCCCCGTCATCGACGAGGCCAAGCTGCCCCAGCACATGTACGCGATGCTCGCGGCGACCGCCGGCGTGACCTCCGTGTCCGTCGCGGGTGACACCGTGGACGCGCTGCCCGTGATGATTCCCTCCACCAAGTCGGTCTTCGGCGAGGCCCACTACTCCTTCACGCTGGCCCCCACCCTCGGCTTCGACCACGCCGAGGCCACGGGCGCTGCTCTGCCCGCCAACTACGAGCTGGCTGCGTGGGCACCCGATGCCCTGCTCGGCCCCGCTTGGCCCGCGATCTACGCGGCCCTGGGTTCGGCCATCCACAACGACTACCCGGTCATTGAGGGCCTCCTCAACGCCGTCCACCTCGACCACTCGATCACCCTGAAGTACACGCCCGAGCAGATGCTTGAGCGCGGTATCACCACGATTGACGTGACCAGCCACGTGGCCGCCGTTGATGAGTCATCCTCCGGACGTATCGTCACGGTCGCTCTCGAACTCAAGGCCAACGGCGAGCACGTGGGCTCCACGCAGGAGCGCTTCGCGATCCGCGGTCGCGCCACCGGCAACCGCGCGCCCTCCGAGGCTGCGCCCTTCGGCGGTGCCAAGGTCGAGGTCGTTGACACGCCCCGCTCGGTCCTGCGCCGCGTGAGTGTCAAGGCTCCCGACGACATGACTCCCTTCGCGATTGTCTCGGGCGACTACAACCCGATCCACACCTCCTACGCGGCCGCCAAGGTCGCTGGGATGGACGCCCCGCTCGTGCACGGCATGTGGCTGTCGGCCACCGCTCAGCACGCCGCCGAGGCCGTCGTCGCTGGTCAGGGCGGTGCCCAGATCGCGGGCTGGACGTACTACATGTACGGCACCGTCGACCTGAACGACGAGGTCGAGATCACCGTGGAGCGCGTGGGTCGTGTTGTCGGCGGCGGCCTGTCCCTTGAGGTCACCTGCCGCATCAACAAGCAGGTCGTCTCGCGCGCATCGGCCTACACCTTCGCGCCGAAGGTCGCCTACGTCTACCCCGGCCAGGGCATCCAGAGCGCTGGCATGGGCCTGGACGAGCGCACCAAGTCCAAGGCCGTGGACGAGGTCTGGCGTCGCGCGGATGCACACACCCGCTCGGCAATGGGCTTCTCCATCCTCGCTATCGTGCGCGACAACCCGACCGAGATCGTGGCACGCGGCGTGACCTACCGTCACCCCGAGGGCGTCCTGAACCTCACCCAGTTCACACAGGTCGCGCTCGCCACGCTGGCGATTGGCCAGACGGCCCGCATGCGCGAAGAGGGCGTCCTGGTCCCCGGCGCTGCCTTCGCCGGTCACTCCCTCGGAGAGTACGACGCGCTGGCAGCTTACGCGGAAGTGTTCCCCCTCGAAACCGTCCTCGACCTGGTCTTCCAGCGCGGTTCAACGATGCACTCGCTCGTGCCCCGCGACGAGAATGGCCGTTCGAACTACCGCATGGGTGCCCTGCGTCCCAACCAGTTCGGCGTCGACGATGCTCACGTCGTGGAGTACGTCGACTCGATCGCTCAGGCCTCGGGTGAGTTCCTCCAGATCGTGAACTTCAACCTGGCCGGCGCACAGTACGCGGTCGCCGGTACGGTCGCGGGCCTGAAGGCCCTCGAGGAGGACGCCACCAAGCGCGCCGCCGAGCGCGGCGGCAAGCGTCCCTTCATGTACGTTCCCGGCATCGACGTGCCCTTCCACTCCACCGTCCTGCGCAGCGGTGTGGCGGACTTCCGCACGAAGCTCGACGAGCGCATCCCGGCCGAAATCGATCCCGCGAAGCTCGTGGGCCGCTACATCCCCAACCTGGTGGCCCGTCCCTTCGAGCTCACCCGTGAGTTCGCTCAGTCCATCCTCGACGTGGTTCCCTCCGAGACGGTGCGCGAGCTGCTTGAGGTCCCCGGAGCGTGGGACGCGGCCCTTGCCAACCCGGGTGCCTTGACCCGCACGCTGCTCATCGAGCTGCTGTGCTGGCAGTTTGCCTCCCCGGTGCGCTGGATCGAGACGCAGCGCGCGGTGCTCTCGACCGAAGAGGCCGCCCCCGGCGTCGCCGGCCTGGGTGTCGATCAGGTCATCGAGGTGGGCCTCGGTGCCGCCCCGACCCTGGCCAACCTGGCTGCCCGTACTCTGCTCGCCCCCGAGTTCGCGCTCTCGCGCGTGGATGTCTTCAACGTCCAGCGCGACGAGTCCCGCGTCTACGCGACCGATGTCGCCGTGATCGAGGACGAGGACGACGAGGAGATCACCCCAGAGGCTCCCGCCGCCGAGGCTGCCCCCACGCCCGCTCCCACCGCCCCCGCGACCGAGGCCGCTCCGGCCCCCGCCCCCGTGGCTGCGACCGGTGGTCCCTCGGGTGCCGACGTCGCGGATCTGCCCTTCACGGCGTCCTCCGCGATTCGCGCCCTGCTGGCGCTGTCCGCGAAGATTCGCATCGACGAGGTCGGTGCTACCGACACGACCGAGTCGCTGACCAACGGCGTCTCCTCGCGTCGTAACCAGCTCCTCATGGACATGTCCTCCGAGCTGGTCCTGAACTCCATCGACGGTGCCGGCGAGGCCGACGTGGCCACCCTGTCCGCGACGGTCGACAAGGCCGCTAAGGGCTACAAGCCCTTCGGCCCGGTCCTGGCCGAGGCCGTCAAGGAGCGCACGCGCAAGCTGTTCGGCGCTGCCGGCGTCAAGGCGAACCGCATTGCCGAGCGTGTCACGGGCACGTGGCAGCTGGGTGCCGGCTGGGCCCAGCACGTCACCGCTGAGATCGTCCTGGGCACCCGTGAGGGCGCCTCGACCCGCGACGGCGACCTGGCGACCCTGCCGCTGGACGCTCCGAC
>NZ_ALCA01000016.1 GCF_000278725.1 Actinomyces sp. ICM47
GAGCCAGGATCGCGTTCTTTGCGTCCATGGTGGTGGTGCTCATGTCACGCCTCCTTCGGGGTCGTGTTGGTGGTCATGCCGTGTTCGGAAGCGAGCGGGAGTCCCGTAGCGGGGCGGTCCGTGCGCGGCGCGTTGGCGTCGGAGTCCTTGTGGGTGCGCTTCCACCACTGACGGAAGGTCTCCTTCGGGGCGACCGGCAGGTCGCGTGCGCGCGTCCACAGCGAGGCCGGGAACGGCAGTGCGCCGATGGCACCCTTCTTGGCGAACAGGCGGGTGGCCTTCGTGCCGGTGCCTGCCATCTTCCACAGCGTCGAGTTCGACATGACGGGCGTGGCAACGCCCAGCGCGAGGTCCCACACGTCGGGCACGAGGTTGCGCTTGACATCAACCGTGCGCGCACGCATGTGGATGAGGATCGTCGGGATGTCGATCTTGACGGGGCAGACCTCGCCACACGCGCCACACAGCGAGGAGGCGAAGGGCAGGGTGTGCACCGGATCGTCCTCGGCGAGGCCCTGGGTGAGCTGCGGGGTGAGGATCGCGCCGATGGGGCCCGGGTAGACGGAGCCGTAGGCGTGGCCGGAGGTGTGCTGGTAGACCGGGCAGATGTTCATGCACGAGCCGCAGCGGATGCAGGCGAGGGCCTGGCGGCCGATCGGGTCGGTGAGGACCTTGGTGCGGCCGTTATCCATGAGGATCAGGTGGAACTCCTGCGGGCCATCGCCGGGGGTGACGCCCGTCCACATGGAGGTGTAGGGGTTCATGCGCTCGCCGGTCGCGGAGCGGGGGAGCAGCTGGGAGAAGATCTCCACGTCCTGGAAGCGGGGGACCAGCTTCTCGATGCCCATCAGGGTGATGAGCGTGTCGGGTAGGGTCAGGCACATGCGGCCGTTGCCCTCGGACTCGAAGATGGAGACGGTGCCGGTTTCCGCGATACCCATGTTGGTGCCGGACACGGCGACCTTGGCGTGCAGGAACTTCTTACGCAGGTGGGCGCGGGCGGCGGCCGTCAGTTCGGTCGGGTCGTCGGAGAGGTCGCGGGGCGCGTCTTCCATGCGATCCAGGAAGATACCGCGGACCTCGGAGCGGTTGCGGTGGATGGCGGGGACCACGATGTGGCTGGGCATGTCGTCGGCCAGCTGGACGATCATCTCGGCGAGGTCGGTCTCGCGAGCGCTGATGCCCTGGTCCTTCAGATACTCGTTGAGGTTGGTCTCCTGGGTGGCCATGGACTTGACCTTGACGACCTCGGTGACGCCCTTGGACTTGATGATGTCCGCGACGATGCGGTTGGCCTCGTGCTTGTCGCGCGCCCAGTGGACGATGCCGCCGCGGGCGGTCACGTTGCGCTCGAACTCCTCGAGCAGCTCGGGCATGCGCGAAGCGACCTCGAACTTGACGGCCTCGGCGGCGCTGCGCAGCTTCTCCCAGTCCGGCATTTCCGCGACGCGCAGGGCGCGCTTGGAGCGGATCGTGCGGGTCGCGTGGCCCAGGTTGCGGCGCATCTGCGTGTTGGCCAGCGTCTTGTGGGCACCCTCGGGGAAGGAGGGACCCCAGCGGAGGGTGTCCTCGGGGATGGTGACGGTGGTGCGCCAGCCGCCGGTGTGGGAGTCAGGGGCAGAGGGCATTCCGATGAACGTTGCGGTCATGTCAGATCACCTGTGCGCTTTCGGGTGCGAAGGAGATGTTGCCCTCGAAGGGCTGGTCCTTGGTGGATGCCAGGATTTCGGCGAGGTGCATGGGGCGGATGCCGGAGTTGAGGCGGGAGAGACCGCCGCCGACGTGCATGAGGCAGGAGTAGTCGCCCATGACGAGGACTTCGGCGCGCGTGGACATGACGTTGGTGACCTTGTCCGCGAGCATGGAGGTGGAGGTCTCGGAGTTCTTCATGGCGAAGGTGCCACCGAAACCGCAGCAGACCTCGGCGTCGGGCAGGTCGACGAGGGTCAGGCCCTCGACGGCGCGCAGGAGGCGGTAGGGGCGATCGCCGACCTTGGCGATACGCAGCGAGTGGCAGGTCGGGTGGTAGGTGACGGTGTGGGGGAAGTAGGCGCCCACATCCTCCAGGCCGAGAACGTCGGTGAGGAGTTCGGTCAGGTCGTAGGTGTGCGCGGCGATGCGCTGGGACTGCTTGGCCAGTTCGTGGTCACCCACGTGCTCGGCGACGACCTTCTGCTCGTGGCGCACTGCACCGGTGCAGGAGCCGGAGGGGACGACGATGGCGTCCCACTCGCCGTCGAGCACGGGCTCGAAGGCCTTGACGTGGTTGCGGGTGATCTTGGCTGCGTCTTCGAAGTAGCCGGTGTTGGCGTGCATCTGTCCGCAGCACACCTGGCCTTCAGGGAAGACGACTTCGTGGCCGAGGCGCTCGAGCAGCGTTACTGTCGCCTGGGCGGCCTGGGGGAACATGACGTCTGCCAGGCAAGTGGAAAAGAGAGCGATTCGCACTGGGGATCCTTCCTCGTGGGTGCTGTCGCCCATTAGTATGACTGGGTCTGAGGTCCCGGGAGAACAATTCTGTGGGGTCGCCGCTAACTTACCTGTAGAAGTGGCGGAAACGTGCGGAAAAGTCGGGATAAATAATCTGTTGAAAACTGCCTCCGAACGGGTCATCTAGGACCTATGGGACCCGACTTAGAGCAAGGCGATCTTGCGTTTATCGTTTCTCTCTCGTCGCGTGCTCACACGCAGCAACCACGGCCTCGTTCATGGAGGGTTCATGGACGAGGCCGGGGCAGGCAATCGTGGGCGTGGCGCGGTCAGCCGGTGGTGCCCTCGCCGGTGACGATGATGAGGTGGCAGTCGGTAGATGCCGCGAAGTTGGTGATGGTGAACGACCCCCAGTCGGAGTAGATATCGTTCGCCTGTGTGTTGAGGACGTCGTTCGCGTGATCGGAGGGGACCGTGTAGAAGTGGCAGTCCTGCGGCACGTACTGGTAGAGACCCGGGTAGATGCCGGGCAGGAGGGAGTTGTTCCCGTCTGCGCTGTCCGTGAGCATCTGGATAGTGTCGGCGGGGACGGTCGCGACGCCGGTCACCCAGAAGTGGTGGTCGGGGGAAGGCAGCCCGCGTCCCTCGGGGAAGTTGGCCGCCGCGACGTGCCCCTCGGTCGCGCCCAGGGTGGGCATGCGTACGTTAAAGGAATCGGTTCGCTCTTGGACCGTGATCTCCCCGTCGGTCTTGTAGGTGAATTCCGCGAAGCGGGGATCCCCGGGGAGGCGCTCACGTGAGGATGTTGAGCCGAAGGGGTTGCAGGCGGTGGTGAGAGCTGCGACTGCTGCGAGCGTGGCAAGCAGGCGGAGGGGAATCTTCATCGGAGGGCCTTCCTGACGGAGGGGCGCAACGGGCGTCGTTGCGGCATTCAGTGCGTCGAGGCTACAAG
>NZ_ALCA01000017.1 GCF_000278725.1 Actinomyces sp. ICM47
CGATAGTGGCAGGGTGCGAGGCCCAGCCCGGGGCACCCGCAGCCACGTGCGCCCGCAGCTCGGGACACCCAGACCCACCGCACGCTCGCCCGCGCACTCAGCCCAGGCCTCGTACATAGACGAAAGCGCCCACCCCTGTAGGGGTGGGCGCTTCTGAGCCGCCTGTGGGAATCGAACCCACGACCTATTCATTACGAGTGAATCGCTCTGCCGACTGAGCTAAGGCGGCCGCACCTGCCGTTCCGCCGTTTCCGGGGCGCGCAGGCAACGGCACAACTCTACTGGACGAACGGGCCGTTACGCAAACCAGGACGACCAATCAAGCAATGTCGTGGGTCACTACCTACCGGACCGAATGGACCTACCGGACCGATTGGACCTACTGGCAGGTGAGTCCGTTCTGGGGCACGTTGCCCTTGACCAGGTAGTCCTCGACGGCCCTCACGACGCACTGGTCGGCACCGCGACGGTACGCGGTGTGGTTCCAGCCCTCGACGGTGATGAGGACGCCGGAGTCGAGCTGTTCGGCCAGGCGCTGCGCCATCGGGTAGGGAGTGGCGGGGTCGTGCGTGGTGCCGATGACGAGGATGGGGGCGGCACCGGTCGCGTGAATGGGCTGACGGTCGGCGTGCTCGGTCGGCCAGGCGGACAGGCCGGCGGAGGGGTAACCGACGTAGCGGCCCAGGATCGGCAGTTCGCTCTTGAGCCCGTTGACGCGCTCGATCCACTGGTCGGTCGTGCCTTCGGGTTCGTAGTCCAGGTTGTTGATCGCGTTGATCGCGTCGGCTGAGTTGTCGGCATAGGTGCCGTCAGGGTTGCGCGAGTTCATGAGGTCGGCGATGTCGAGCAGCGCACTGCCGTCGCCTCGGCGCACCGCGTCGGCGTACGCGTCAGAGAGTTGGGGCCACCACTGGGTGTTGTACATGGCACCGATCATGGCGGTGATGGCGAGGCTCTCGGTGAGCGGGCGGTCGGGGTCGCTGGTGGGAAGCGGGGCCTTGTCGAGGGACTCGAGGAAGGCTCGTACGTTCGAGATGCCTTCGTCCTTGGTGCGTCCCATCGGGCATGTGGACTGGGTGGCGCAGTCGGCGATCCACTGCTGGAGGGAGGCGTCGAGGCCGCGCATCTGCATGGCGGAGACGTCTTCGATGCTGAGCGAGGGGTCGAGGGCCCCGTCGAGGACGAAGCGTCCGACGTTCTCGGGGAAGAGGCCCGCGTAGGTGGCACCGAGGAAGGTGCCGTAGGAATAGCCCAGCAGGTTGAGCTTGTCCTGGCCGATGACGGCGCGCACCATGTCGAAGTCGCGCGCGGCGCTGACCGTGTCGATGTGTTCGAAGATGGAGCCAGAGTGGTCGCGGCACCCGTCGGCGAGGTCGCGCGAGCCTTCTTCGGCCTCGGCAATCGCGGATTGGGGGCTGTCGTCGACGCCGTCGGTTTCGGCACCGGCGTTGTATTCGTCCTTTTCCTCGTCGGTCATACAGAAGACGGGGGTGGAGTCGCCGACGCCGCGCGGGTCGAGCGCGACGATGTCGTAGGCCTTGACGACGGATTCGCCGAGGCCCTGGGCTGAGTAGTAGGGCAGCGCTGAGACAACGGGGCCGCCGGGGCCGCCGGGGTTGATGAAGAGCGCGGGTGCATCCTTGGCCCCGGAGCGGTGGATGGCGAGGGCGAGGGTGATCTGGTCACCGTCGGGGTTGTCCCAGTCCAGGGGCGCTTTGAGGAACGCGCACTGGTACTCGTTCGGGTCGGAGCTGTTGATGCCTCGGTAGCTGTCGAAGGTGCCTTGCGCGCACTTGCCCCACGTGATGCCCTGGTTGTAATACGCCTGGATGTCTCCGTCTTGGACGTCGATGGGTGCGGACGAGGCCGTGGCGGTTTTGGTGGGCGCGGGTGTCTTGAAGCGTTGGATCCCGTAGTAGCCGACGATGGCCAGGATGATCGCGACGACTGCGAGGATCGCGACGGCTGCGGCCGCGATTGAGCGTGTTTTCATGGCCCCGATTGTAACGGAGTTTGTGCGGGCGGAACTTAGGCCTGGGGGCGCAGCGAAATCGCCATGTCTTCGAGGACGAGGAGGGGGTTGCCGTTGGCGACGAGGCGCTTGCGCGCGGTTTCGATGTGGTCGACGCGCGCGAGGGTCTGGTGGGGCGTGGAGTCGTGCGCGATCTGGTGTACGAGGTCGGACAGGTCCGTGTTGATGAGTTCGCCGTCTCCCCCGACTTGGACCATGAGGACGTCGCGGTAGATGGCGAGCAGGTCGATGAGGGCGCGGTCGATGGCGTCGGTGAGGGCACGCTTGGAGCGGCGTTTCTGGTCTTCTTCGAGCTGGCGGAGCATCGCGCGCGAGGCTTTGGTGGCGCTTTCGCCTTCCTCCATGCCGAGTTGGCGCAGCAGGTCGGCTTTTTCGCGGGCGTTACGGTCGCTGACCTGCGCGTCGGCCTGGGCTTTCGCTGTTTCGAGGAGTCGGTCGGCGGCCATGATGGCCTCGCCGACGCTGCGCACGGAGGCGGGCGCGGTGATGATGCTGCGTCGGCGCTCGCGCATCTGGGGGTCGCGGGCGAGCGCGCGCGCTAGTCCGATGTGGGATTGGGCGGCACGCGCGGCTTCGAGGGCGACCTCGGGGGTGGCGACGCCTTCGCGCACGAGCAGGTCGGCGACCGCAGTCGCGGTGGGGATGCGCAGGCCGAGGTGGCGGCAGCGCGAGCGGATCGTGGCGATCATGTCCTCGGGGCTGGGGGCGCACAGCAGCCACACGGTATGCTCGGGCGGCTCCTCGATGGCCTTCAGCAGGGCGTTCGCGCCGGACTCGCCGAGGCGGTCGGCGTCTTCGACGACGATGACGCGCCACAGGCCTTGGGAGGGCGAGGACTGCGCCTGCAAGACGAGTGAGCGGGCAGTGTCCACGTTGATGATCGAGGTCTCGGTGGCCGCGAAGAGCACGTCCGCGTTCGTGCGTCCCATGGTCGTGCGGCAGCCGGGGCACTGCCCGCAGCCGGGTGTCGCTCCGGTGCACTGAAGGGCGGCCGCGAAGGCGCGGGCTGCGACCGAGCGGCCGGATCCGGGCGGGCCGGTGATGAGCCACGCGTGGCTCATGGAGCGGGCTTCGTCGGAGGCACGCCCGCTGCCTCGGGAGGCGACGATTGCGCGGGCGGACGCCGCGGCCTCGCTGAGCTTAGCGACCGCCGCGTCCTGACCAACCAGCGAGGACCAGACGCTCATCATTCATCCCACAGCGCGCCCTGGGACTCGCCCAGGGCACCCACCATGGTCGCCGGCTTACGCGAGGACCGTTTCTCGGCGCTGCCCTTGTGCGAGGCCTTGGCGGCGCGACGCTTCCGGGTGGCGGTGGACACGGGGGTGTCAACGAGGACGGGGGCTGCCTCGTCGGTGGCGGTTTCCTCGTCCGCGGTGTCGGGGGCCGAGGCCTCGGGGGCGTCGGCGAGAGGGGCTTCGTCGGTCGACGCCTCGGGGGAGGCAACCTCGGGAGCGGCATCCTCGGACTCAGCGGGAGCCTCAGCCGGAGCCTCAGCGTCCGTGTCCGCGGCGGTCACCGATCCGGCGGAGCCGTCCACGGCCTCGTCGATGGTGCTGGAACCGCCGTCGAAGCGCTCGACGAGGACGCCGCGGATCTCGGAGAAGACCTCGTCGACCGTGCCGACCGCGTCGATAACGACGATGCGCTCGGGCTCGGCGTCGGCGAGGCGCAGGTATTCGTGGCGCACGCGCTCGTGGAAGTCCATGGACTCGCGTTCCATGCGGTCTGGGGCGTCGGTGCGGCGGCGCGCGCCGACCTCCGGAGGCAGGTCCAGGAGGAAGGTCAGGGACGGGTAGAGGCCCTGGGTCGCCCACGCGCTCAGGGAGGCGATTTCGTCGACGCCGAGGGAGCGGGCCGCGCCCTGGTAGGCCAGCGAGGAGTCGATGTAGCGGTCCCCCAGCACGACCGCTCCGCGCTCGAGGGCGGGGCGGATGACCGTGGCGACGTGGTAGGCGCGGTCGGCCGCGTACAGGAGGGCCTCCGTGCGTGCATCCACGTCCTCGGGGCCGTTCTGCACGAGACGGCGGATCTCCGTTCCCAGCTCGGTGCCGCCCGGCTCGCGGGTGACGATGACCTCGCGGCCACGGCTCTCGAACCAGTCGCGCACGGACTGGATCTGCGTGGACTTCCCCGAGCCGTCGCCACCTTCGAAGGTGATGAACATTCCTCGCGCCGCCATCAGCTGTCCTTCTTCGTCGCGGCCTTCTTGGTGGCCGTCTTCTTCGCCGTGGTCGTCTTCTTGGCCGCGGTGGTTTTCTTCGTGGTCGTTTTCTTCGCCGTGGTCGTCTTCTTGGCCGCGGTGGTTTTCCTCGTGGTCGTTGTCTTCTTCGTGGTCGTCTTGCGCGTGCGCTTGGGGGCGGGCCCCTTGGCTCGCTTGTCGGCGAGGAGCTCGTAGGCACGCTCGGCCGTCAGGTCCTCGACCGTCTCGGCGCGCGGCACGGTCACGTTGGTCTCGCCGTCCGTCACGTAGGGCCCGAAACGGCCGTCCTTGACGGTGACCTTCTTGCCCGAGATCGGGTCCTCACCGAACTCGCGCAGCGGCGGGCGGGCGGTGCCACGACCGCGGGTCTTGGGCTGGGCGTAGATGGCCAGGGCCTCGTCCAGGGTGATCGTGAGCAGCTGATCCTCGGAGGCCAGCGTGCGCGAGTCCGTGCCCTTCTTCAGGTACGGGCCGTAGCGGCCATTCTGCGCGGTGATGACCTCGCCCGAGGCCGGGTCGGTGCCCACTTCGCGGGGCAGGGACAGCAGATTCAGCGCGTCCTCAAGGGTGACGGTGGCGATGTCCATGGTCTTGAACAGGGAAGCGGTGCGAGGCTTGGCAGCCGCCTTCTTCGTCTTCTTCGCGCCTTCCTCGGCGCCCTCGGCTGGCTCGGGGAGGACCTCGGTGACGTAGGGGCCGTAGCGGCCGTCCTTGACGATGATCGTGTGGCCGGTTGCGGGGTCGACTCCCAGCTCGCGCCCGTCGTCGGCGGCGCGGGCGAAAAGCTGGTCGATGAGTTCGTCCGTCAGCTCGTCGGGGGCGACCTCCGGCGGCACGTTCGCGCGCGTCCCGTCGGCCTTTTCCATGTAGGGCCCGTAGCGGCCCACGCGCAGCGTCACGCCGCGGCCCAGGTCGATGGAGTTAACGGCGCGCGCATCAATGTCGTCGCCCAGGGAGGCGACGTCGTGGCGCAGGCCGCCGTGCTCGCCCGTGCCGTCGGGGCCGAAGAAGAATCCGGTCAGGAAGTCCGTTCCGTTCTCCTGGCCTGCGGCGATACGGTCCAGGTCACCCTCCATCGAGGCCGTGAAGTCATAGTCGACCAGGTTCGCCAGGTTCTCCTCGAGCAGGCGCGTCACGGAGAACGCCAGCCACGTGGGCACCAGGTACTGGCCGCGGTGCGTCACGTACCCGCGATCCCCGATCGTCTGGATCGTAGCCGCGTAGGTGGAGGGACGGCCGATACCGAGCTCCTCCATGGTCTTGACCAGCGTGGCCTCCGTGTAGCGGCCCGGGGGCTGAGTCTCGTGGCCGTCGGGGGTGGCCTCGGTCAGCGTCGCGGCGTCGCCCTCGGCAACGTCCGGCAGGGTCTTCTCCGCGTCGTTCTTTTCCGCGTCGTAGCGCCCCTGGTCGCGGCCCTCCTGGTAAGCCAGGCGGAAACCCGGGGAGGTGATGACCGTGCCCGAGGCCGAGGACAGCACGTCGTGACGCTTACCGTCGACCTCGATGCCGGTGAGCACGCGGATCGTCGCCGTGTAGCCGAGAGCGTCGGCCATCTGCGAGGCGACCGTGCGCTTCCAAATCAGGTCGTACAGCGCCAGCTGCTGCTTCGACAGTGAACCCGCCACCTCGCCCGGCGTGCGGAAGTGGTCGCCGGCGGGACGGATCGCCTCGTGCGCCTCCTGCGCGCCCTTCGACGTGGTGCCGTACAGGCGCGGGGACTCGGCCACGGCCTCGGCCCCATAAAGCTGGGTGGCCTGCTCGCGAGCCGCGTGAATCGCCTGGCTGGACAGGGCCGTAGAGTCGGTACGCATGTAGGTGATGTAACCGGACTCGTAGAGGGACTGGGCGGTGCGCATCGTCGAGGACGCGTTCCAGTGCAGCTTGCGCGACGCCTCCTGCTGGAGGGTCGACGTCGTGAAGGGGGCAGCCGGGCGACGACGGTAAGGCTTGCGGGTCACCGAGTCGATGACCGAGGCAGGGGCGCCCTCCAGCGCCTGCGCATAAGCCCGGGCCGTGGCCTCGTCCAGATGCAGGACGCCAGCCTTGACGGCCTTCGCGCTCAGCTCGCCCTTCTCGCTGAAGTCGGAGCCGGTCGCGATGGCGTGGCCGTCCACGGAGGCCACGCGCGCGCCGAAGGCCTGACCCGCCGACGTGAAGGCCGTGTCGATCGACCAGTACTGGGCGCTCACGTGCGCCATGCGGTCGCGTTCCTTGGCGACCACGAGGCGCGTGGCCACCGACTGCACGCGGCCGGCCGACAGGGACGGGCGGATCTTGCGCCACAGGAGGGGCGAGACCTCGTAGCCGTAGAGGCGGTCGAGGATGCGGCGGGTCTCCTGCGCATCCACGAGGTCGGTGTCCAGATCGCGCGTGTTCTCCAGGGCGCGCTGGATCGCTTCCTTCGTGATTTCGTGGAAGACCATGCGGCGCACGGGGACCTTCGGCTTCAAAACCTGCAGGAGGTGCCACGCGATAGCCTCACCCTCGCGGTCCTCATCAGTTGCCAGGAAGAGTTCGTCGGATTCCTTGAGGAGCTTCTTGAGTTCGGTGACTTTTTTCTTCTTATCCGGGTTCACCACGTAGTACGGCTTGAAGCCCTCGTCCACGTTGACAGCGAAGCGGCCGAATGGCCCCTTCTTCATATCCTTGGGCAGCTCGGAGGGCTGCGGGAGGTCGCGGATGTGGCCGATGGAAGCGGTTACGTGGTAGTCGGGACCCAGGTATCCCTCAATGGTGGCGGCCTTCGCAGGAGACTCCACGATCACGAGCTTCGTCGCTGACATTCCCTGTCCCTTCCCCGTTACTTCCCCAGTATTTGTAGCACCTCACCGGCGGGTCTACGCGCCGAGGCATCTGGGAGGACCTTACCGCGTCCCACCCACATCTGGGTACCTGGGCCGCCTCCGCGCGTCTCACGCCTGTCGCGTTTGACATGGACGAGGCCGGGGCTGATTCTCGCGCGCGCGTATTCCGCCACGACGGCAACAAACGCATCGCGGTCGGCTTGTCGTGGCCGGACCGCCCCCATCGGTTCCTCCGGTCGCGCTCACCCCTCGCAGGCCCCTCTGCCGATTTTTCCTCCGGATTCTCCGTCACCTGGGAAAACAAACAAGGACCTGGGTGCCAAGAGGCCGGTCGTCGTCTCCTATGATTGTGGCGAATTCTCCTGCCGTCGGGCACAATGCGAGACGTGATCCTACGCTTCCTGTCTCAGATTCCAGCCCCCGTGTGGTTCGCCCTCGGCGTCTTCGCCCTGTGGTGTTTGCACGGCCCGCTCGACGATCTTGTCGCCATCGCGCGGGGCAGGATTCCCACGCCCTCCGACCTGCGAAAGGCCGGCAAGACGAAGGAATGGAAGAAAGCCAGCGCGGAGCACGTGCCGGTCGTGAGCGGGTCGCGCGCCTCGATGACGTCCGATCCGCACGCGAGGCTGCTTGCTCCCTCGTTCCCTAACGCGCTGTGCAACGACAACCCGGTCAACGTCCTAGAGGTCGCCAGCGTCGAGGATACCCGGAAGATGCTCGAAGACAGCTGGGGGATCATGAACCGCGCCGACCTCGTCACGCGCATCTATCGGCTCCTGTGCGGCGACCATAGCAAGGGGTACGCGGCCCTGCGCAGCAGGTGTGCCGATCCCGAGTGGGTGGAGCGCGTCCTCGAGGACCTGGACAAAACCGTTGACAAGTCCACGATGGACGTGGAGATGTGCTGGCGCATCCATCGTTTCCTGAATAATGATCGGGGCATCCAGGACGTGGAGTTCGCGGCCTGGGATTTGATGCGCGCGGCGATGCTGACACGGTCGGGCTTCGCGCTCGGCTGGCTCAGTGAGGACGAGGCATGGGACACTCTCGCGCTCATCAACCACGCGCTGCAGATGCACTATTCCTCGTGGGACGAGGCCTGGGAGGCCTACCGTCTCGGCCGCTGGCTGTGGGCGGCCGAAGGGCCGGAAGAGGAGGCGGTCGACGACATGCATGATCGCGCCCGGGGCGCGTACCTGCTGGGCAAGCGCGGCCTGTGGAAGTCCCTCCCGTGGGATGCCCCGATCCCTGAGTCCCGCTTCCTCCTGCTCGACGCGGTCGCCGCCGTCGGTCGCCTGCAGGTGCTCTCCGTCAGCAACTGGCGGAAGGCCTCGGCCTGGGAGCGGGAGCTGGACGCGCAGGCGCGCTGGCGCACTCCCCTGGCGATGGGCGGAAAGCCCATCGTCCACTGACGCGCCGCGAGCGCGCCCGGCCCGGCCCGACCCAGCCACGGCCTCGTCCCACGATGAAGCCCACGGGCTCGCGCAAAGCCCTGAGCACCGACATCCGCAGACGGACCCCGACTGTGCGCCACCACTGGCAGAACGGTCGGGGTCCGCGCACGTCACCCAGGCCTCGTCCATGCCCGCGCGCATAACGTTTGTGTGAGCGAGTCTCCATCGGGCACAATCGTGACCGTGATTCCTCATTTTGTCTCTGAGATGCCCATCCCCGTGATGCTGGCGGTCATCGTGGTGCTCGTCGGCCTGCCGATCGTCTTCATCAAGGACGCTCTGACCCGATCCAAGGGGGCCATGCCCGCGCCGACGGACGTGCGCAAGGCCGGCAAAGGCAACGAGTGGGACAAACTCAACAAGCATCACACACCCAAGTTGCGCGGATCGCGCAAGGCCCTGGCGACCGACATCCATGCGCGCCTGCTCGCACCGTCCTTCCCCTACGCGCTGTGCCACGGCAACCCGGTCGACGCGCTCGCCGTGTCCGAACCCAGCTCCACTAAGGAGATGCTGTCGCGCGACTGGGGAGTCACAAACCGCTTAGAGCTGCTCCGCCAACTCTATTGGCTCCTCCACGAGGGACACCGCAAAGACTTTGGACACACGCGCGAGCAGTGCGGCAATCCCTCGTGGCTGAAGAACCGCCTCGCGCGCCTCAACGAGGTCGCCGACGAGCAGACGGACGCGTGGGAGGAACGCTGGCGCATCCACCGCTTCCTCAACAACGACCGCGGCATCAACGACGTGGACTTTGGCGCGTGGGACTTCATCCGCGCGGCCATGCTGATCCGCGCGGGCGCTGCCCTCGGGTTCATCACGGACGAGGAAGCCTGGGACACCCTCGCGATCATCAACCACGCGCTTCACATGTCCTACTCTTCATGGGACGAGGCCTGGGATGCCTTCCGCCTCACACGCTGGCTGTGGGCCGCCAAAGGGCAGGCACAGGAGGCCGAGAACGACCTGCACGACCGCAACCGCGGAGAGTTCCTTATCGGAAAGAACGGCCTGTGGACTGCGATCCCCTGGGACCTCCCCTCCCCCACGTCTCGTTTCCTCCTGCTCGATGTGCTCGCGGCCGAGGGCGGCCTGCACCTGCTGTCCCCCTCGGGCTGGGAGGACGCCTCGGCCTGGGAGAGGGAATTCGACACCCAGACGCGCACTCGCGCCCCCATGTCCATCGGCGGCAAGCCGATCGTCCAGTAGCCACGCCGCCGCGCACAGGACGTAGAATGAGTCGTCAGTCCTGATACGCGAACCGCACAGTCCAGTAGGAAGTCTGGACGATGCCTCGCATCCGTCGCTGCCCCGAGCAGAATCCAGCGTCATCGGGTCCACCGTGGTGTACCTGGAGACGAGTAATGAAGACGGAGTCCACACTATATTTCGATGGTCAGTTCTGGGTCGGTGTCATTGAGCGCCACGAGGCCGACCGTGTTCGCGCCGTTCGGATCGTGTTCGGCGCGCAGCCCTCAGACGCAGAGTTCTACGAGTTCCTTCTTGCTCACGCTAACGCTCTCCTGTGCCGCCTCGACGAGGCCGCTTGGACGCCCGATATGGCCCAACGCCAGACGACACACCACAACCCTAAGCGCGCACAGCGCCAAGCTTCTCGCCTCGCTCGCCGTGCGCTTCCTTCCACTGCGTCACAGGCATCGATTCAAGCGGAACGCGAACGCACGGCACGAGAACGAGCTTCCACGACCAGGCAGGAGAAACGAGAGAAAGCTGAAGAGAAACGCCGACTCGCCCGCCTGAAAGCGAAAGCTCGCCACCGCGGCCACTAAGGGCTGCACGTTAACCCCTCGATACGCACGTAAACCCCTTGATACGCACGTAAACCCCATGACCTGTGCGTGGGCGGCGCTGCCCACGCGTATATCATCGGGCCCACATGCGGATCATCGGGTCCACATGCGGAAGTGGGCGAACACGTACGGCCATGAAGTGGATAGGAAAGCACGAACTGGATAGCTTACGACGTTGTGGATAGGAAAATAACCTATCCAGAATCGCGGTTCCTATCCAAATCGGCATTTCCTATCCAGAACGTGCAGCCGCTCCCTCCCTGGTGGAGGACGCCGCGATGCAGGCCCCGCGCCAGCAGTCCCGCAGTAGCAGGCGCCCGCGCACACAACGACGCTCAGTACGTCCGGAATCCCCAGCGGATCAGGTCACGCAGCGGGGTCTCGATCTCGGCGCGGACGCGCCGCGCTGAGTGTTTCCACCGCCTCGCGCGCGAGGCCCGTCGGAGCATCCCAAGGCCGTTCAGAGCATCCCCCGGCGATCAGCCAGGGTCGCAGGCGCGGTCATTGTCCCTTCTCTTTCAGCGTGCGAGCATACCTGGCCGTCTGGGAGGTCCCTCGGAAAAGGGCGAGCCAGCCAGCAAGCTCCTCGCCCAGCGGTGGTGCCCACCCCTCGGCCTGCGCCCGCGCGTACTGCGCGGTCACGGCACCCAGCAGCTGTCCGATGCCCGTGCGCCCACGCTCAAGCCCGGGGAGCAGCGCGAGCGCCAGATCGAGCGCGAGTCGCGGGTCCACGTTCCCCAAATCCTTGAACGCCTGCGCCCACCGGTTCAGTTTCACGGTGTGCGCCACAGCCGCGAAACCAGCCACGGCCTCGTCGAAGGAGAGGTCCCCGCGCGCCACCAGGGAGGCCAGGGCCTCGACGCCAAGCGCACGCGACTCCACCTCGCGTTCTCCCATCGCCTGGCCAAGAAACCCCGCGGACAGCGAATCCCAGCGTCCGCCGTGCTCACACAGGGCCCGGTAGCACTCACAGGTCAGCTGGGTGTTGTCAAGCACGTACCACTGCGAGGCGAGCAGGCAGACGGCGAAGTGGCGTACCAACGCGGGGTAGATGTAGCGGTGGGCAGTAAAATCGCCCGAAGCACTCGCAATATCCGCAAGCGCGCTCAGCTCCGCTCCCGCCGCGCCCGTCTGCGCACCGACGATACGCGGGGTAAAGAACGCATAGACGGGCGAGCCGTCACGCGCGACCTTCGGCTTCCCGCTGCGCGACTCGTAGGCGGGGTGCCCCTCCCACGCAACGGAGAGGGAGGACAGGTAGCCCTCGGCACGTCTGCGCACCACCCCCTCAAGGGCGAGGCGAATGCGGGCAACAGCGGAGGACGGCAGGTCCTCCTCCCGTTCCTCCACGAGCGCGAGCGCCGCTGCGCAGTCCGGGTGCTCAGTGTCTACGCGCAGCAGCGCCTGGGTGAGGTCGGCTGGAAGGGGGGTGGCGTTCCCATTGTCCAGGGCACGGCGCACGAGCGTCAGGGGATTCACGGCTCCCCGGTCATCGGTCGGCGTCGCCAGGAGGCGGTAGCGCTGCCCGCATGCGAGCAGGCCCGCGACCTCAATGATGCGCTCTCGCATGAGGGTGGGCATGTTCTCCGATTCCAACCACGTGGTGGCTGTGGTCAGCGGGTTGCGCGCGCCCTCCTCTCCCCCATCGAGGGCTATCTGCAGGAGACGTCCGAGCATGCGCTCGTACCCAAATCTGCGCGTGGTTAGGCGCCACACAAGCGGGCGCAGCGGTTCCAGCGCACTCGGCTCGAACTCGGGGGATGTCAGGAACGCGAGCAGCAGCTCGTATTCGAGCCCCATCTGCGCCTTCTCGGCCAGGACGCCGACCCGCCCGCTCACGTCCTCCGCGCTCATCGGTACCAGGTCGGCCACCTCCCGGGGAGGCGGCAGGAAGGCTTCGGGCTCGACCTGAGTCCGCGCCTCGTGGACGAGGCCGGGGCCGGGCCGGTCGCCCACCGTTCCGGCGGACACAAACTCGCGCGCCTCGGGGGTAACCAGCGGGTCCAGATCAGCCTGGCTCACGATGGCTGCGACGCTCTCACGCGTCAAGAGGCTGGCGGTCACGTAGTCGCGCGCGAGGCCCAGCGCTGCCCGCTGCACCTGCGCGTCCGGGAAGGAGAACGCAACGCCGAGCAGGGGTTCGAGGCCGGTGCCCTCCACGGCCCCGAGGCCGTCACGCAAGACCCCAAGCACTCGCAGGGCATTCGCCTTCGACCCCATGAGCGCGCCCTCGCAGCTGCGCGCAAACAGCTCCAAGTCGAGGCGACCGGCCTTGGCGAGGGCGGTCAGCTGTCCAACCGCCAGGGTCACGGTCGGCCCAACGGGAGAGGACATGAGGGTACAGAGGACCACCTGGCGGGACTCGACCTCGTCAAGGGTCATGGCGAGCAGGCGCAGGGTGCGCGAGTACCAACCGGCGCGCGCGGAGGGCAGGTCGGCGACGAGCATATCGAGGAGAGCATCGATGAGGCGATCCCGGTCGACGAGTCCCTCGTTAACACTGGCTTCAAGCGTGCGCGACCAACCGGGCGACAGCCTCGAACCCATGGTGGCAGAACGGTCGGAGGAGGACAGCGACACGCCGCTGTTGCCTTCCTGACGGAGTATCCCCCACACCAGCTCCTCGCGCAGCTCCTGATCGGCGCGCATGAGGGGCAGTTGCAGCCCGGGTTCGAGGCCGATGAGCGCCGTCAGGTACCGCTCGTCATGCTCGAGGGCCAGGTCGCCGTTCAACTCAGCCAGGCGCAGGAAGCCGATGCCGTCCAACCACGGGCCGGACAGCCGGGAACTCATGCTTAGGTCACTATCCGTGGGCGGGCCCCCGTTGATCTCCAGCATGCGCGCGTAGACCTCGTCGAGCGTCCACTGATCCGGGTGCTGCCGGACCCACAGATGCAGCCTCCAAAAGTCCATGCATTCATCCAGCGTGTCGGGCAGCCAACGGATGTTGCTCACGATTCCTCCTTCAAGACCAGACAGACGGCGAGGACGTGCTTGCAGGGACCGCGCCCGCCCCTGTGTTTCATCCACCACGGACAGGTACAGCTGTACTCGCCGATGGCATAGGGGTCGGCGGGCACCTCCACCCGGTAGCGGTTCGCGCCCGAGGCGACGCGGAAGCGTGCCCCCTCCTCGCGGGTGATCGCGCCGCGTTCAATCAGCATGCGTGCGCCCGACAGGCGCGGGTGCATCGCGGTGAGCGCGTCGGGGCGGACGGGCAGGGGGCGGTGAAAGTAGGCACCCTCGGTAACGTCGAAGCCGACCTGCCCGCTCGATGCGAGGAGCGCCAGGCCGCCAGCCACCCGGTCGGGGGCCAGGCCGGAGCGGGCCGCCATGAGCTGCGTATCAATGCGCGGCTCGAAGGAGAGCAGGGCGGAGAGCGCGTCCGCGTCTTCCTCGACACGCGGGTTGCCGAGGGATGCCAGGACCGCACCCTCCCCCGAGAAGCCGCGCGACTTGGCGGGGCTGAGCCCCACGCTCAGCCGCGCACCCGGCATGCGGGCGACCCACAGGGAGGCGACCGGCTCGCTGTCCGCGTCCACGTCAGGTCCGTAGGCTTCGAGCGAAGTGATCAAGTGCAGGAGCGGCTCGAACACGCGCAGCCGCTCGGGTCCTGCGACGCACGCGGCCCCCGGCGCGGGCCTGGTCCCCAGGCGCAGGCCGCGTACGGCCCGCCCCGCCCACATGACCGTACCCGTCGCGCTGGACTTGGGCAGGCCTCGGATAAACGCGCGGGCCTGCGCGGCGTTCAACGCGTGGAGCGGCATCATTGCGGAGGAGAGCATCTGCGTCTCCGCGAAGCCCTTGAGCCAGCGCAGGGACAACGGCACCTTCTCCTCCGTGACCTCCTCGTCCAGGGTCGTGGCCGTCAGCCCCTCCTCACCCACACTCAAGTGCAGGGGTTCCCCGGCTCGCAGCGACGCCAGGGCGGCGCGCAGCGGCTGGTTCACGTCCACGTTGGTCACGCCGACCGCACAGTGAGCGGCGTCCAGGGCCGAGGCCTCCACGTCGAGCCTGGCGTACACGCCGCAGCACACGCTAAAAGACTCGAAGCGCAGGCCCTCGGCCGTGTTAGTCACGACCGGGTCGAGCATCCCGATGCGGGTGAGGCCACCGCCTGGAGCAACGACCATGCCGGGCGGCACGTAGAAGCGGGTGCGCGCCACGCGTGCGACCGCGAGCAGGCCGGCGGCCACCACGTCGGGGCGCTCCATGAATCCCGAGAAGAAATAGGGGCACGCGGCCTCCCCCTCGGGGGTGGACCCTCCCGAGGTCGCCAGCGCAAGTCCCGCATGTTCATCCAAGCGCGAGGGAACGCCGTAGCGGTAGGCCAGCTCGTAGTCCATGTCGCTCCTTCGCGTCATTGTGGCGCCAGGCTAACACAGGGGCCCCACGTCTGGAGTCGGCTTCGCACCCGCCCGCGCTCACAACACGCCCGAAATGACGCCGCACAGCCCACCCGATACAGCGTGGGCGGGCGCGACCGCCTCACGCAGCCGCGCCCGCACGCGCTCGCAACAACGCTCAGTACGTCAAGAACCCCCAGCGGATCAGGTCGCGTAGGGGTGCCTCGACCTCGGCGCGGACGTCGTCGGCCTCGACGGAAGTCAGCATCGCGACGGCCGCCACGATCTGGCCGACCGTCAGCTCACCATCCGAGGCACCCACGACCGCAGACACCGCCGACGAGACGGGCACAGACCGGCCCAAGCCCCCGCCCTGATGCAGAATCAGCAGCTCCGGATCCGGGCTGCCCGGCACGTAGTGGCGCTCCTCGCGCACGTCCGAGGCGCGCGTCAGCACCGTGTCCCACAGCTCCGGGCCGCGCAGGGAGGCCAGCGCCCACGACACGTCCTGTCCACGCGGGGCGTGCCCATCGAGGGACAGGTCGAAGGCGCGCCTGCCGCCCGAGGCTGCCTCGGCCTCGTCGAGCCTGCGCAGCGCCACGAAACCCATGCCGATCGCGCCCGTGCCCGCGCGACGGAAATCCACCAGCCACGACGTGTAAGCGCGCTCGTAGTCGGCGCGCGCCATGAGCGGGCCACCCGAATCGCGGATCCACATGTCCACGTAGCGCGCCGGCTCGAGCACGTCACGCTGGACGACCCACGCGTCCACGGGCAAACCGTCCAGCCACTCGTCGACACGCTGGGACCACTGCGTGTCCGGGTTGCGGCTCTCGGGAATCTCCCAGTTCGCGAGCATCTGGAGCGTGCCACCGGGTGCCATGCAATCAGGAGCGCCGCGCAGGACTGCGGCAATCAGGTTGTCGCGATCCATGCCGCCGTCACGATACTCGTGCATGCCCGACGCGCAGCGCACGGTATCCGGCGTGATCACGAAGGGCGGATTCGTGACGATCAGATCGAAGGTCTCACCTTCGACCGGCTCGAACAGTGACCCTTCGCGCACGTCAATCTTCGTCTCGTTGAGGGCGGCGTTGAACTGGGTGAGCGCGCACGCCCTGGGCGACAGGTCGGTCGCGACGACGCGGCGCGCGTGCGTGGCCAGGTAGAGGGCCTGGATGCCGCAGCCGCAGCCCACGTCCAAGGCCGAGTCGACCTGGTCGCGCACGGTCATCTCCAGCAGCGTCCGGGTCGCCCCGCCGATGCCCATCACGTGGTGATCGGCCAACGGCTTGCCGGTCTGCCCCTCCCCCAGGTCCGAGGTCACCCACCACTCGTGCTCGCCGCCCGGCAGGGTCGCCGCGTGGGGACGCAGGTCGTACAGGGCGCGCATCCACGGGTCAGCCGCGACCTCGGGCTCGGGTTCCTCATCGGGGTCGCGCATCGTCGGCAGGGCGGGTGCCGTCGGGAACGAGGCCTCCTCCCCCTCGCCCGCCTGCGCGCGCTCACGCTTGGGCGCGGACTTGGAGCACGGGCGAGGCATGACGAGAGCGGAGGCGGCTTCGTCCTCGTCGATGGTGGCCGCGAGGCCGAGGGTCTCCAAGCCAGCCGCGCCCAGCGTCGGCAGGACCGCGTCCAGGGCCGAGGCACGCTCGGGCTGTCCGCCGATAAAAAAACGTGTCAAGGTCGCTGCGGGGGCGTCAACGCCCGCGAGTTCGACCAGTGCGGGTAGGCGCGAATCGCGCATGAGGGCCGACAGGGCATCGTCGCTGAGCAGCTCATCAAGGGTGTCGGTCGTCCAGCTCGACGCGATGATGTCGGCGCGCAGGCGCGCAATCATGTCACGGTCGAGGGCGGGAACGGGTGCGGAAGTTGTCATGACTCTAGACTATCCCCGCGCGTACAATGCGCGGGTACCCACACGAGGGCCATAGGAGGAAACCCCATGTCCGGAGGACTTGTCGCCCTGCTCGACGATATCGCGACCCTCGCGAAGGTCACGGCCTCATCCATCGACGATGTGGCGGCCAACGCTGTCAAGGCCTCGTCCAAGGCGGTCGGCGTCGTCATCGACGACACGGCCGTCACTCCCCAATACGTGTCGGGCCTGAGTCCGGAACGCGAGCTGCCCATCATCGCTAAGATCGCGCGCGGCTCCCTTATTAATAAGCTCTTTATCATCCTACCGATTGCCCTGCTGCTCACGTGGCTGGCACCGCAGGTCTTGCCATTCCTGCTCGTCGTGGGCGGCGCGTACCTATGCTTCGAGGGCGGTGAGAAGGTCCTGGAGAAGCTCGGATGGCTGCCCGGCCATCACGAGGACCACGAGGAGAGGGGTGCTGCCTCCGCCGAGGAACTCGAAAAGAGCATCGTGTCCTCCGCGACCCGCACCGACCTGATCCTCAGCGCGGAAATCATGCTCGTCTCCATGGCCAACCTGTCGAATGAGCACGGGGTGATGCGCGTCGCCGTCCTCATCGCGGTCGCATTCTTCATGACCTTCTTCGTGTACGGCCTGGTCGCCCTGCTGGTCAAGGCCGACGACTTCGGCGTCCACCTGGCTCGCGGCGCGCTCGACCCCGAGGACAACCGTCCCGGCCCCGTCGACAACATGGGCCGCACCATCGTGCGCATCATGCCCCACGTCTTCAACGTCATCGGCGTCGTCGGCACGGTCGCGATGCTGTGGGTCGGCGGCCACCTCGTCATCGTGAACCTCGCCGAAGTCGGCGTGGGCGTCTTCCACCACATCCTCGAGACCGCCGAGCACGCGGTGTCCGCAGCGGGCGGCTTCGTGACCTGGCTCGTCGAGACCGTCCTGTCCGGCGTCTTCGGTGTCATTCTCGGTGCCGTCGTCGCGTGGATCGTCGTCGGGGCTTCCGCGCTCGTGCGTCGCGTGCGCGCCAAGGCCTGAGTTTTCCCTCTTTTTCACGAGGCCGGGGCGGAGGATGCGTGATCGCGTTCCCCTGCCCCGGCCTCGTCGTTGATCGCGATCCGCGAAAGGTGACACACAACCCCTTCGCAAGCCGGGACTAAAGTACTACCCTTGGAGTCAACAGCTATATGACGACGCCCAGGAGGAGCATCATGACCGTCTACACCCTGCCCGACCTGCCCTACGACTACTCCGCTCTCGAACCCCACATCTCCGGGCGCATCATGGAGCTGCACCACGACAAGCACCACGCGAACTACGTGGCCGGCGCGAACACCGCGCTGGAGAAGCTTGCCGCCGCCCGTGAGGCCGGCGACTTCGCCGCAATCAACCTGTGGGAGAAGAACCTGGCCTTCAACCTTGGCGGCCACACCAACCACTCCATCTTCTGGACCAACATGACCGGCGAAGGCGCGTCGCGCCCCGAAGGCGAGCTCGGCGCTGCCATCGACGAGTTCTTCGGCTCGTTTGAGTCCTTCCAGGCTCAGTTCGCCGCGGCCGCCCTGGGCCTGCAGGGCTCCGGCTGGGCCGTCCTCGCGTGGGACACCGTCGGCAAGCGTCTCGTGACCTACCAGATGACCGACCAGCAGGGCAACATCCCGGTCGCGACCGTGCCGTTGCTCTTGATCGACATGTGGGAGCACGCCTTCTACCTGGATTACCTCAACGTCAAGGCCGACTACGTCAAGGCCTGGTGGAACCTGGTGAACTGGGAGAACGTCGCGTCCCGCTTCCAGGCCGCCCGCCTGTCTTCCGGCCTGGTGAACGCCCACTCCGCGCTGTCCGACCTGGGTGCCCACGCGGTCGACACCGTCAAGGGCTGGTGGAAGAACTGAGCGTCCGCCTCATGTGACCGTGGCCGCCGTGCGCGCCACTCGCCGCGGCGAGATCGGGGATCTTGCACCATTAGAGGCCTCGCGACGGCGTGTCGCCTGCGTGTCGCGGTTCTCATGACGCAATTCCCCCATGCCCCGGCGCGAGGCCCGGGCGCTGGTGGCGCTGGTAGCGCTGACGACGCGACCACCACGACTACACACGCAGCAGAGGCGGGATCCTTCGGGATCCCGCCTCTTTCGTCGCATTCCGGGCAAAGATTACGGAGCGGGCGGCGCACACAAACCCCGCCACAGTGACGATTCCAGCTCTTCCGCACCGACTCAGCCACACGCAGGCCCACTAACTCGCGCGCGGGTCCGCCTGCCATCGCTGCCCACGCAATCTCTTCCAGGGCAGCAAGGGGAGCCGTTGCGAATCAGCTCAGTCACATGTGCCCCCAATATTTCGCACGTGGGACCGCTCATGCGCGCGCCGGCCCTCCAATCCGCGCGCCGGCTCTTCAATCCGCACGCCGGCCCTCCAATCCACACACCGGCCCTCCAATCCGCACGCGGACCCGCTAATACGAGCTTGGGCAGACCCGCCCACACTCCAGATAGCGGGTTTACGTGCGACATAGCGGGTTACCGCTCGCAATAGCAGGCTCACGTGCGAGCGACGCGCTATGACAGGTACCGATGCGCCCAAATCGCAGACCACTTCGCCCATAACAGCCCGTTTTCAGCGTTTTTCGCCGAGGTGGTCTGCACTTTGGGCATGACACCACCTCGAACCGCGATCTCACCGCCCCCGAAGGGGGTTTGCACGACCAGCATGGAGAGCACCGCAAGACCTGCTGGGCCAGGCTGTGGAACCCGTGGACTGCGGTGCCCGTGGGCGGCGGCAGGGCCTGGCCGGGCTAGTCACAGCGACACAAGCGCCGCCGGTGCGGAGGGCGCCGGAGGGCACGGAGGGCACGGGCGCGCTTCGAGCCGACGCACCAATCCGCACCTACCACCGGGCGCCACTGGGTAGAGAGGCCGGATACCCAGGCGGCGGTACCCATGCGGTAGGGCCTGGCCGGGCTAGTCACAGCGACACAAGCGCCGCCGGTGTGGAGGGTGCCAGAGGGCACGGAGGGCACGGGCGCGCTTCGAGCCGACGCACCAATCCGCACCTACCACC
>NZ_ALCA01000018.1 GCF_000278725.1 Actinomyces sp. ICM47
GCACTCGCACTCAGCGAATTGCCTCCATGACACGCACACCATCGAGCACGGTCACGTACGGCAAGGGATCAATGTCAGCCTCGAGGACATACTCCGTCAGCTGGTCGCGCACAGTGTTGCGCAGCTCCTCGGGGTCCCACGGTTTACCGATGTAGTAATCCAGGCCCGCATGGTTAACCGCGCGGATCGTATCGGACTGGTCGGCCTGACCGGTGACCAGCACCGTTCGGGTCGCGGTGAAACGATCATCCTGCATGAGTTCCACGAGGAAATCCACACCCGACTTACCGGGCAGGCGATGGTCCGAGAGAACCAGGGCCAGCTCGTCCCCATCCTCGACGATCTCATCAATCACGGCCCACGCGTCGTCGACGTCTTCGGCGACCTCAAGCCGGATCTTGTCCCAAAACTCTTCAAGATCACGCTCGAGCGCATCTCGCACGTCGGCCTCGTCCTCGAGGGACAGGATTGTCAGGGTCATGATTCCTCCTCTTGTGGTTGAGTGGGCAACGAGATCCTCATAGTGGTGGACCCCGGGTGAGAGCAGATCACGAGTGTTCCCCCGTGATCGGCGATGATGCTTCGGACGATGGACATGCCCATACCCAGCCCGAATCGGATGCGCCCCGCCTTAGTGGTGAAGTGCGGCTCCATAATCTTGTCAACAATTCCCGGGTCGATACCCGGACCGTTATCGCACACGGTGATGGCAACTCCCTCGGGCGTCGGCCGCACGGTGATGCGGATCAACGCCTCGGCCTCGCCGCGTGCCGGCAGCTCAGGCACGCCGCCCGACGCCTCCGCCGCCGCGATCAAGTCGGCGTTCTCGTCTTCGATGGCTTCGGCCGCGTTGACGATGAGGTTCGTCCACACCTGTTGCAGCTTCGCGGGATGCGCGCGCACGAGCGGCACGTCCTCGTAGTCGCAGTCGATGCGGATACCCCGTACCCTGTGGGCGGTCAGCCGCAGCACATCGTCAATGCCCTCGCGTACGTCCACAGGCTTGAGATCCTCGGCGTCCGGGCGCGCATATCCCTTGAGGGACTGGGTGAGTTCGATGACACGGTCACCCGCGGCGAGCACCGAGCGCAGGGACCCGCCCAGGCGCGCCCCGGCCTCGTACGCGTCGATGCCTCCCGGGATCTTGGCGAGCGCGCGCGCACCGTCCGCCCCCTGGATCCCCGCGCGCACGAGCCGACGCGCGAGCGTGCGGTCACCGACGACGGGCAGGAGCTCCTTCATGAGGGCGCGCTCGACCGACGTGGAGCGCGGGGGCGCGGTCAGCGCCCGGGACATGGCCTCCCTCGACGAGGCCGTGGCTGGGGCCGCGAGGGCCGCATCGACGTCCTCGTGCAGGTGTTTGGCGGCGCGCACGAGGGCGGTCACCGGGTTGTTGAGCTCGTGGGCGATACCGGCGCTCAGCTCACCGAGCATCGCGAAGCGCGCACGTTCGACCAGCTCGGCGCGAGTCGCGCGCAGGTCCTCGAGGGTGGCCGCCAGGGCCTCCTTCTGGGCCTCAAGGTCCTCGGCGAGCATCGCATTTTGCAGGTGAAGGTCCTCGGCACGCATGAGGCGGCGCGTCAGCGAACGGATCGCCAGAGCCGTCAATGTTCCACCGATCGACGGGTCCTCGGAGATGACGATCTGGAGCTGCTCGGTCGTCAGGCGCACGACCGTCGCCTCGGTCGCCGTCTCGCCCGTGAAGAACGCATCCTCCGCGCGGGCCAGCGACACCAGGCCAATGAGCGGGCCCGACGTCGCCAAGTGCGCAAGCACCTCGCCCTGCGGGGAATCCCTGTGCAGGGACACTTGCCCGTCAAGCACCAGGTACACGGCACCCACCGGCTGACCCTGCGTGACCAGCTGCGTCCCCTCCGGGATGATGAGTCGCGGACGCTGGCCGAGCACCCGCTCGACGCCCGCGAGGAGCTCCATAACGACCTCGCGCTCATCACGGTCCAGGCCCTCCAAGAGCGGACCCTGGACGGCGAACGGCGGCGGATCCGCGATGAGGTTGCGGATCTGGCGCTGCGAATAGCCGCACCCGCTCAGGTAACGCACCATCGTCGAATACGCCTGGCCCGCCAGCAGCGGCACCGTCCACGGCGCCTTCAACACCGAGGACAGCGCCCCCGACTGCATGCAGCCCGTGAGGTCACGATGCTCGGACTTATCCGTGACGACCACCCACTGCACGCGTGTCAGCACGGGAATCGACGCCGCATACTCGATCATCGCGTCAATGTCGGAAACCTCCGAGGTCACCAGACCCATCAGCACATGATCGCCGGGGCGCAGGCTCGCCTCGTAGGCCGCCAAGTCCCCAATGCCGTCCACTCGATCCAGGCACAAGCGCGGGAACGCGTGCGACAGGTCCCTGGTTACCGGGGCCGCGATATGCCGCGAATCGTCACCGACCACCAGCATATGAATCGGGTACCCCGCGCGGTGACCTCCGCAGCGCACATCCGTGCGTGCCATGACCGAGGCATCCTCCTGCGCGGGACCCTGCGTCCACCCGTGGGCCAGCCCCGGCCTGGGGCGACCGTTCGCGCCCGAGCCGACCACGGCCTCGTCCATGGACACGTCACATCACCCCGATGAATCCCCACGTCAGCGGTGCCACAAACGCCAGGAGAATAATGCCGACGACGCCGACAACAATGCCGACGACCGCCATTTCGCGGGTCGGGGTCGTGCCCGTCGAGTACGCGATCGCGTTAGGCGGGGTCGAAATCGGCAGGCACATGCCCAGCGAGCAGCCCAGTGCGATGACGATCGCGATTTCCGCGGCGCTCGTGGACACCGTCGCCGCCAGGCCCATACCCATCGGGATCAGCAGGTTCGCCGACGCCGAGTGCGAAATGACATTCGAGGTCACCCAGCCCACGAGGGCCAACACGAAAATCAGGAGGACACCGGGGATCGAGGCCCACTGGATCGAACCGAGCATCCACTTGTCGAGGCCCGTCGCAGACACTCCCGATCCCAGCGCGATACCGCCCGCAACCAGCCACAGGACCGGCCAATCCAGGGCGCGCAAGTCGTCACCGCTCATCACCTTCGTCATCAGGAGGACGACGACCGGCAGGAAGCCGACGACATTGGCCGAAATGTGGTGCAGCGACTCCGTCATCCACAGGAGGATCGTCAGACCCGCAACCGAGTAGAAGATGATCGCGTTACGGGACTTCTCGAAGCGCGCCGACGTGTCGATATCGAATTTTGCATCGGAGGGGATGTAGCGCCACGCGATGAACGCCCACGACAGGGCCAGAAGCACCAGCATGAGCGGCACGGCCGCGAGCATCCACTGCAGGAAGGTCACCTTGACGCCCGCGTTCTCCAGCGCGCCCAGGGCGATCGCGTTCGGGGGCGTGCCAACCGGCGTGCCCATACCGCCGACGTTCGCGGCCACGGGGATCGACAGGGCGATACCGGTGCGCGCCTTGCCTTCGGGCAGGGCCATGATGACCGGCATCATGACGGCGAACATCGTCGCCGTGGTCGCCGTATTCGACATGAACATACTCATAATCGCGGTGATCAGCATGACGCCCATAACCGTCAGGCGCGGCTTGCCCATGAAGGGCTTGAGGAGGACCGCCGACAGGGCGCGATCCAGCTTGTACTTGGCAGCACCGTCGGCCACCATGAAGCCACCCAGAAACAGGATGATGACCGGGTTAGCCAGCGCCCCGAAGAACTTCGTGTACGCCGGGGCACCCTCACCCACGCTCAGCAGCGCGTGGTCCGAAATGAACAGGACCTCCAGGAAAATGACCAGGACCGCCGTGCCCGCGAGCGGCACCGCCTCCGTCACCCACAGCAGAATCGCCGCCAGGAAGATACCGAACATGCGAGTGCCTGACACATCCAGGCCTGGCAGCTGAATAAAAAGGGATGCCACGATGCAGATCAGCGCACCAATAGCACCAAAAGCCTTGACTGGACTTATTTTCCCTTTCTTCTTAGAGAAATCTGCCTGTCGGGTGGACATATTCTGAGCGGACCGCGGATTGATTGACACCGCGCCCTTGGAGCGTCGAGCCATTACGAAGAGACCTCGTTGTCTTGCGTGGATACTGTTCAATTAGTGTAGGACAGCACACACAGAAAGTGAAACCGGGGTGGGGACTCCCTCCCCCACCCCGGCTTGACACCTGCGACGTCAGCGGGCCTGCGCTCCTTGAGGGCGCAGACGTTCAGTCATGCTTGCTGACGCTTGGTAGCGTCACGTTTATGCAGCCCACGTGAACGAACGCTCAGGCACCACCCGCGACCCCGCCCTCTCTTACTCGGCCACGGCCTCGTCGACGTCGTAGCCCGTCGGCACCACGCCAGGGCGCGCCGGCTCCCACCCGAGGGCGGGCGCGACGTACTCCGCGAAGTTGCGGATGATCGACCAGTTTTCCTCGAATCCGAGCTGATTGGGGATGGTCAGCAGGAGGGTGTCAGCCTCCGCGAGGGCGCGATCCTGACTCAGCTGCTTGATGAGCGTCGAGGGGTCAGCCGCGTAGGTGCGCCCGAAGGTCGCGATGCTCGAGTCGAGGTGGCCGACCTGGTCTCCCGATGCGCTCAGGCCATACAGGCCTCTGTCGCGCTCGGACAGGAGCGGGAAGATCGAGCGCGACACGGACACGCGCGGCGTCCAGTCATGACCAGCCTCGCGCCAGGCGCGGCGGTAGGCGCGCAGCTGATCGGCCTGAATATCCCCGAAAGGCTTGTCACCGTGCTCGAAGACCAGGGTCGAACTCATGAGGTTCACGCCATCACGCGCCGCCTGGATCGCCGAAGCGTTAGTTGCTGCACCGTACCAGATGCGACTACGCAGGCCCGGCGAGTGCGGGAGGATCGGCAGAGGCGTACCCGGGTTGAGCTGGGTAGGGTACTGCTCGTGCAGGGGCGCAGCCTCGGCGATTGAGGGTCTGAAGGCGCAGGTCACAGCGAACCAGACGCTCGTGAGCCAGGTCGGCGGCGCGGTCCAGCGGATCGAGAAGCGCACCGAGGAACGGGTCGAGAAGGCTGTCGAGCAGGTCGCCGGGGAGGCTTCGGCCACGATGACCGCGAGCCTCGACGCCTCGAACGCGCGGGCGGAGCGGATCATCGCCGCGACGGCGAAGCTGGAGGCGCGACAGCTCTGGTCCGCCGCCGCGATGTGCCTCATTCTCCTGCCGGTGGCCATGGTCGTCGCCGGTCTCTGGATGGGCATCGCCGGGCTCATCACGGGTGTTCAGTGGGCGCTGGACGTGGACGTGAGCGTGTGGCTCGGCATCGGTCGGTGGCTCGTGGTCGGCACTGGCCTCGCCGGGGCCGGCTACGGGGTCTTCGCGTCCGTCCGCTGGGTTGCGGGTCTCGTGGAGACCTGGAAGGGCCGCGGGATGCCGAAGTGGCCCCGCTGGCGCAAGAGGTGATCACGCCTCACGAGGGCAAGCGCGCGCAGCGCGTGCGGCAGCGGCGACAACTGGACATTAGGTCAGCAGCTACTGTATAGTTCAGTGCATGCTGACCATTGCTTCGCGTCTTGACGTCATGAACCGGCTCGGCCGGGCCATGGCCGACCCGACGCGCTCCCGCATCCTGATGTCCCTGCTCGACAGCCCGAGCCACCCCGCGGTGCTCTCGCGCGAGCTGGGGCTGACCCGCTCGAACGTGTCCAACCACCTGACCTGCCTGCGCGACTGCGGGATCGTGGTCGCCGAGCCCGAGGGCCGCCAGACTCGCTACGAGATCGCCGACCCGCACCTGGCCGCGGCGCTGACGGCACTGGTCGATGTGACCCTCGCCGTGGACGAGAGCGCGCCGTGCATCGAACCGGCCTGCTCGGTGCCGGGCTGCTGCGCCGCGAGCAGTTCGGGGGACGCCTCGTGAGCGCCGCCTGCGGCTGCGACGAGCCAACGACCAGCCCCGCGGACGAGGCAGAAGAGGCAGAGCGCCCGTGGTGGCGTGATCCCGGCCTGGTCGTGCCGATCCTCTCCGGCGTCGCGTTCGGCACCGGCCTGGCGCTGGAGTGGTCGGGGCTGCACATCGCGGCGCTGGTCGCGTTCTGGGCGGGCCTGCTGCTGGGCGCGTACACGTTCGTGCCCGGTGCGATCCGGAATCTCGTTGTGAAGCGCAAGCTCGGGATCGCGCTGCTGATGACGATCAGCGCCGTGGGCGCGGTGATCCTCGGCTACGTCGAGGAGGCGGCCGCGCTGGCGTTCCTCTACTCGATCGCCGAGGCCCTGGAGGACAAGGCGATGGACCGCGCCCGCGGCGGGCTGCGCGCGCTGCTGAAGCTCGTGCCGGAGACCGCGACCGTACTGCGTGACGGGACCTCCGCCTCGGTCCCGGCCAGGGAGATCGCCGTCGGCGACGTGCTGCTGGTCCGCCCTGGCGAGCGGGTCGCGACCGATGGGCTGGTCCGCTCGGGTCGGTCGAGCCTGGACACTTCGGCGATCACCGGTGAATCGATCCCGGTCGAGGTCGCGCCCGGAGAAGCAGTGTCGGCGGGCGCGATCAACAGCGCCGGCGTGCTGGAGGTCGAGGCGACCGCCGCGGGCACCGACAACTCGCTGACCACGATCGTGGAGCTGGTAGAGCAGGCCCAGGCCGAGAAGGGCGACCGAGCCCGGATCGCTGACCGGATTGCCCGCCCGCTGGTGCCCGGCGTGATGGTCCTCGCCGTCCTCGTCGGTGTGCTCGGGTCCCTGCTCGGCGACCCGGAGACCTGGATCACCCGCGCCCTGGTCGTCCTCGTCGCGGCCAGCCCCTGCGCGCTGGCGATCGCGGTGCCCGTCACCGTGGTCTCCGCGATCGGCGCGGCGACCAAGTTCGGCGTCGTCATCAAGAGCGGGGCCGCCTTCGAGCGCCTCGGCGGCATCCGGCACCTGGCCGTGGACAAGACCGGCACTCTGACCCGCAACCGGCCCGAGGTAACCGCCATCGTCGCCGCCCATGGGTTCGACGATGCGCAGGTGCTTGCTTGGGCTGCCGCCGTGGAGCAGCACTCGACGCACCCACTCGCCGCCGCCATCGCCGCCGCGGGCCGGGGAACCCCCGCCGCGCAGGACGTGGCCGAGGAGGCCGGGCACGGCATCGGTGGCCTGGTCGACGGCCGCAGGGTGGCGGTGGGCAGTCCGCGCTGGATCGACGCCGGTCCGCTCAAGGCCCGGGTCGAGGACCTGGAGGCCGAGGGGCAGACCTGCGTGCTCGTCACCGTCGACGGCTTCCTGGCCGGGGCGATCGGCGTCCGCGACGAGCTGCGCCCCGAGGTCCCCGAGGTCGTGCGGACCCTGCGCGACCAGGGCGTCAAGGTGAGCATGCTCACCGGCGACAACTTCCGCACCGCTGCTGCGCTGGCGAAGCTGGCCGGGATCGGCGACGTGCACGCCGAGCTGCGTCCCGAGGACAAGGCTCGCATCGTCGCCGGGTTCTCGGAGACGTCGCCGACCGCGATGATCGGCGACGGCATCAACGACGCGCCCGCCCTGGCCGGGGCGACCGTGGGCATCGCGATGGGCGCGACCGGCTCCGACGCCGCGATCGAGTCCGCCGACGTCGCCTTCACCGGCCACGACCTCGGCCTCATCCCGCAGGCTCTGCGCCACGCCCGCCGCGGCGGCAGGATCATCAACCAGAACATAGTGCTGTCCTTGGCGATCATCACTGTGCTGCTGCCGCTGGCGATCACCGGCGTGCTCGGCCTGGCAGCGGTCGTCCTCGTGCACGAGGTCGCCGAAGTCGTCGTCATCGCCAACGGACTGCGGGCTGCGCGTGCCCGCAAGCAATAGGTGTTCCGTCCAACGCCATAACTCAGACATGCGCTAGCGCATGTCGATGACGCCGGTTCCGACCTCGATGGCCTTCGTGCGCGAGGCAATGGCGGAGAGAAGCGGCATCGGCGCGGCCGCTTGCGGGGCGAAGTGGTGAACGCGGAAGAAGGCGCCGTTGACGCCGAGCTCGTCGGCGGCGACGGACAGGTCGATCGCCTGGTGAAGGGACTCGGCGGCGGCGATGCCGTGGCGGCCGCCGTTCGAGTAGTGGCCGAAGCTCAGGAATCCGAAGTATTTCATGGGTTCAGCCTATGGGGCTACAGTTGAATCTTCAACTATACGGGGTGTGGGATGCGAGATAGCAGGGCTACCTGGAGCCAATTTCGGCGTTTCAAGTCAGCGCGCAGGCCCTAGGCGGACACACACCATGTCCGACACAGAGTTGTGCCCAAAACGCAGACCACTTCGCCCACAACACCCCATTTTTACCGTTATTCGCCGAGGTGGACTGCACTTTGGGCACCACACCAGTCTGAGATCCAGCTTCACCACCACCAAACGGGGGGAATTGCACCATTAGGGGCGCGCCGCGGCGAGGCTTCTGCTGCAAAACTCCCACTGCTTCTGGCATGGAAGGTGCCGAAGAGCCCACGGCTATCGGACCAGGCCGAAGTGCCCGTAGGCGGTGAGAGGGCCTGGCCGCGACGACGGCGGGCGATGACAGGCCTGACCCAGACAAATTTCGCACATAATTTAAGACGGTAATTTTTCGAGACCGCGGGAAAACGTTGCAATTCCAACGATGCAAATTCAATGTTTGAAGGAGCCGCAGGGGAATTACGTGCGAGATTACTGAGTATAGGTGCGAGAGGACGAAACGTGTTGGTTGGGGGTAGGCCACAGGTATTGTGGGAGGGCTTGGCCGAGCTTCGAGCCGACACGCCGAGCAAAGCTCGCGGGGCGGAAGGTGAGCGGGGCAGACCGCCACCCTCCAGCAACACGCAGTGTCCTATAACCCCAGGAACGAGGCAAGCACGACCAACTAAAATAGTGACTTTCCCGCGCGATAAAGCCGAAAAGTCACCACAAAACCAACACGTTTTGTCCTTTAACCCCCGCGCGCTGGCCACGCACGGTGAGGAAAACAAAAACCGCAGATCCCGAAGGATCTGCGGTTTCATCGTGCGCGAGGGGGGAGTTGAACCCCCACTCCATCACTGGAACACGGACCTGAACCGTGCGCGTCTGCCTATTCCGCCACTCGCGCGTACCCAGAAAGAATAGGGGGTTTTAGCGCCTCACGTCAAATCAGCAGAACATGACCCGGGACACATACTGAACCCACAGGACATAAAACCATTGCAATCACACCGAAAAATCGACATAAAGCCTACAGCATCAACGTGCACGCAACGACGCCACCAACACCCAACAGGGTCGCAGCGAACACGCACGCGTCCACCCATCCAAGCCGAGTACGTCGCTTCGGCACACTGCCGCCGACCTCGCCAACGGCATCCAGGGCACCGCGCATGGACATGGCTCGCCCGGTCTCGGCGGCACCGCGCGAGGCCGCGGACAGGATCGCCGTGATCACATCGACGCTGAGACGCGCGTAGCCACCGAGGGACAAGGTGGCGACATCTTGGCCGAGGCGCAGCTTCGCCGTGTCGAGCACGGCCTGGGCCTGGTCGCGCAGCATCGGCAGGCCGCGCAGGGCGGAGGCCATGACGAGTGACCACTCATCGACGGGCGCGCCAACCACGCGCAGCGGCCGCAGGAAGACCCGCAGTGCTCCTGCGAGCGCCGCCGTGGGCGTCACCCAGGCGATGAGCGCGGATCCCCACAGGACGACGAGCGCCAGGACAGAGATCCGTAAGAACACCTCGAGTCCATCACCCAGCCACGCGCCGATACACCCTCCGACGAAGCCGGAGATCAGCCACATGGGAGGGCGCGGTACGACACTGCGAGGCAGACGAATAGCCATGGAGGCGACGGCGAGGAGACCGCCGACGATCGCCAGGGTTGACCAGCGCGGTTGCAGGATGACGCACGTCGTGAGAGCCGTCCAGCAGGCGATGAGCGTCCCGGGCCACGCGCGCCCGAGGACGGTCTGCCACGGCAATGGACGAGGCAGACTCATGCCCGTGCTTCGCCGCGGCTTGCGGCGCGGACCGGGTTCGCCTCCCACACCGGGACTCTGGGCCGGATCGGTGGGAAACCACCCGTGGGTGGCACCGCCGCCGGGGCCGGTCGCCCCGCATGAGGAGTGAGGATCGTTCATGCGAGCACCCCTTCATGCAGGTGTCGGTGGGTGTCGCACAGCGCATCCATGCCTTCGAGGTCGTGGGAAATGACAAGAATGGACAGCCCGGCGCGGCGGCGTTCGTCGAGCACGGAGATGAGCAGTTCGCGCGAGGCCATGTCGAGTCCCGCCATGGGTTCGTCGAGGATGAGGACGCTCGGATTGGAGGCGAGCAGCCCGGCCAGGGCGACGCGCCGCATCTGGCCGCCGGAGAGATCGTCGATGCCGCGCGAGGCCAAGGCGGGGTCAAGTCCCACCAGGTTCATGGCCTGCGCGACGATCCGGTCGCCGTCCTCACGGCTCAGCCCTTTCTTGCGACGCCCCGCACCGCTGCCGATGCGCGGGCCGTGACCGACAGCGGCGAGAATGTCAGAACGCACGGAGGGACGCTGGAGCTGGAGGCGCGCGAATTGCATGGACAGGGCAACGTCGCCGACCCGGCGTTCCATGGGGGTCCCGCCGAGCGTCACGTTTCCCCACGTCGGGACCAGCAGCCCGGTGAGGATGCGTGAGAGTGTCGTCTTGCCCGACCCGTTGTCGCCGGTGATGAGCATCGCCTGCCCGGGTTCGAGGATCAGGCTGACGTCGCGCAGGACGGGTTTCTCCCACGGTGTCCCGAAGTCATAGGTGTGTGCGACTCGGTCCGCCCACAGGTGCTCCGTATTCGTGAGGGTCGGTGTTCCCCACGCGCGCTCGCCCCCCTCTTTAGCGGACGAGGCCGTGGTCGCTTCTCGTGTCTTGCTTACGTCGCGGGTCGCTCCCCGGGATTCCTCCTGGGGGGTAACGGGGCGCACATTCCCGGCCACGGCCTCGTCGATGGAGGAGGAGCCGGGCACGTCGGAGAGAACACGCCCTCCATCGACTGTGATGACGCGGTCGGCGCGCGCGGCTTCGGCGGGGTCGTGGGTGATGTGGACGACGGCGATGCCGGTGTCGGGCAGGGAGGCAAGGAGATCGAGCATGTCGGCGCGCCCGTCGCGGTCGATCATGGCGGTGGATTCGTCGGAGATGAGCAGACGCGGCGAGCGGGCGAGTGCCCCTGCGAGCGCGAGGCGTTGCAGCTGCCCGCCGGAGAGGGAACGCGGGTCGGCGTCGGCCAGGCCATCCAGGCCCACGCGCGCCAGGAGGGCTTCGAGGTCGAGGGCCCGCGCGTCGCTGACACTCATGCCCCAGGTGACGTCTTCGGCGACGTTCTGGCCGAGGACCAGCAGTTCGGAGCGCTGTCCGACCAGGGCGGTGCCGCCGACCTGGCCGAGCATGCCGCCGCCGGTGCGCGTTCCATCGCTGGGGGCGGCACCGGCGAGGAGGAGGGCGAGGGTGGACTTGCCGGAGCCGTTGTGTCCGACGATGACCGTGTATTCGGGGCGCTCGAAGCGGAGCGTGACGCCGCGCAGCGCGGGGTGGTCGGCGCCCGGGTAGGTGAAGGAAGCGTCGGTGAGAGTCAGGGGCAGGGGCGAGGCTGGGGTCCCCTCCCCGGGTCCCGCATCCTCCTCGGATTGTGTGGTTCCGGCGGGAGCATAGTTGGGGCGGCCGGGCGCGTCCAGGAGCGGGTCCCACCCGTCGTCGAGGGTGATGCGGCGCAGGATCGCGCCGAGGAGCCAGCGCGCGGCGAGGACCAGGAAGGCGACGCCGATGAATCGGGTGACGGGCAGCCACACCCACCAGAAGTCGACGAACCATTGGCTCAGAAAATGGCCTCCATCGACGAACCAACCGGATCCGGGGATGCGGCCGACGAGTGTGAGGAAGCCGTTGAGTGTTTTTTGGATGCTTTCGAGGCCAAGGTTACGCAGGTCGACGAGGAACCAGAAGGCGATGCCGGTCCCGACGCCCCAGACGACGCCGAGGCCGGCGGCGACCGCGCCGACGCTCAGCCAGGTGGCACGTTTCTTGTGGAGAACACCAATGATGAGGCCGATGAGGGCGGCCTGGAAGGCTCGGCCGGCGGTAGCGAATCCGCCGACGGCGATGGCCAGGAGGACGGTGGAGGCGAAGGCGGCGACGGAGGCGCGAGCGCGCAGTTTGAGGGAAACCATGGCGAGAGGGACGGCCGTGGCTACCTGGAAGAAGAGTTGAAAGACGGGCGTGACGGCGGCAATGAGACCGAAGGTGACGGCCAGGCCCGAGAGCGCGCCTGCGGTCGCCACCTCAACAGGAGTGAGGCGGCGTGCGTCGCGCGCGTGGTTACTCATGTACCTAGTCTCCCAGGACCCGCCCTCATCTGCGACCGCCGTGCCGGGCGACCCAAAGGTTCGCCGACACCCCTACTCTCTGTTGATCTCCCCGAAGGGGATGTGGACGCTCGGGGTTGAGCGCGACGCGCCCTCGACGTGGCGGCGCTGGTCGTCGAAGAAAATGTGAGGCTCCAAAACCTCCAGGATAGGCCCCTTCGGGAGACCGCCCAGGAAGAAGGCATCGTTGACGCGCAGTCCCCATTGCCGGATCGAGTTGATCGCCCGCTCATGAGCGGGGGCGCTTCGGGCAGTGACGACCGCGACGCGGACCCTGCGCTGATACCCTTGTGGCTCGCTGACGCACCGGGCGTCCTCGATCCCCTGGATCCGGTTGATTTTCTCCAGGAAATCCGCCATCGGGCCGCGCTCGAGCGGCACCTCGGCCAGGGCGCGCTCGCTTTCCTGATATTCATCCAGACCCTCACTCTGGAACACGCGCTCGGCCGAATCATCGGCCAGGACCCCATCGAAGTCAAAGGCGATACGCAGGTCCGAGTCCCCGTCGTCAGGGACAGATCGGCCCACGACATGCCCCGCCGCAAACCCCAGCTCGGTCGCCTCGCGCACGTCGGCCTCGTTCGCGGAAAGGAACAGGGACATCTTCAACGGTCCCATATAGAGGTAGGGCGCGTGGCCCTGCATGAAGATCGCGCGCGTGATGTCCAGGCCGTGGCTCTGGACCGACCGCATGACGCGCATCCCAGTCTCCGGGTCGTTGCGCGAGAGGATGACGACCTCGACGAGGCGCTCGGTCTCCGACAGGGCGTTCAGGTCCAGGAGGCGCCGTATAAAGGGGAAGGCGACGCCGGGTGCGAGCACGTCATCCAGGTGCTCACGCTGATACGCCCGGTACTGCTCTTCCCCTTGCTCGCGAAAGACTGCGTCCGACTCTGCCAGGTCAAACAGTGCGCTGGACGCAACCCCAATGACGAGGGCACGCTCCAGGTCCAGACTCTCACCCACGATACGTTCCTTCCACTCACGCCAGGCACCTCACCCGACGCCGCCAGAGTAAAAGGAGGCGTGCACATCTGCGTCCCAGCCTGGGCCTCGTCCTTTATCGACGAGGCCGTGGCCGCACCTCGCGCACCAACAACACGCGCAAGAAACCAAGGAAAAACACCATGTCATAACGACACACCCACTCTTGTAAGGGGTACCTTATTTTGTGTAGTATCTCCCTCACAATCCCTGACACGCGAGAGGACACAATGAAAACACGCCTCGCCACGCTGACCGCAATCCTGGCCACCGCCGCCCTGGCCCTCACCGCCTGCGCGGGCAGCTTCGGCTCCACCGCCCAGTCACAGACCACCACCCCGGACACATCGTCGACGCGCACGATCACCGACCACGCGGGCAACGAGGTCGTCCTGCCCGCCACGATCACCCGCGTCGCCATCGACCAGATCCCCATCGAATCCACCTACCTGGCCTACTTCGACGGCAAGGCCCCCTACCTGGTCGGCATGAGCGCCGCCCGCGTGAAGGCCATGAGCCAGACGATCGCCGCCGAGATGGCACCCGACATGATGCAGGTGGACACCAGCTATTACGACAAGGGTGAGCTCAACGCCGAGGCCCTGCTCAACCTGGACGTCGACGTCGTTTTCTACAATGCCTTCAACAAGGAACACGGCGAAATGTTCCGCAAGGCGGGCATCCCGGCCGTCGGTTTCACAACGATGGGGAACCCGTCGGAGACGTACACGGAGTGGATGGAGCTGCTCGAGGACGTCTTTAACGAGGATGGCCATATGGCTGACAAGATCGCGCTCGGCAAGGATCTGGTCGCCGACGCTCGCGCGCGCACCGCGAAGGTGCCCGAGGACCAGCGCGTCTCGACGATGGTGCTCATGGGCGCGGCCGACGGTCAGCTCGCGGTCGCGGGCGGAAAGGACGGCTGGTTCACCAACGAATGGGCCGACTCGTTGAACTACACGAACGTCTCGCGCGACACGGACACCTCGCATACGCCGGTCACCTTCGAGCAGGTCCTCACGTGGGATCCCCAGGTCCTCCTCGTGACCGGCAAGGGCATGTCGAACATGACGGCGAAATCCGTCTTGACGAACTCGGTGCAGGGCGTGGACTTCTCGACCCTCAGTTCCGTGAAGTCCGGCCGCGTTTACTCCACCGGCCTGGGCATGTGGAACTGGTTCACCCCGAACCCGGATGCTCCCATCGTCGCCAACTGGATCGGCGCATCCCTGTACCCGGATCAGTTCTCCGACGTTGACCTCGTGTCGATGACGAAGGACTACTACCAGAAGATGTACAACTTCACGCTGACGGACGAGCAGGCCCGCACGATTATCAACCCGGACGCCGCGTCCTAACACCTGTCCCCGGCCTCGTTTTTCCCTTCGACGAGGCCGGGGTCCCTTGTGCGGTGAGACGCCCAGTAAGTGTCGGGAAGAGGACATCATGGCATCTGTGTTGACCAAGAATGGGCGGCTGCGCGTGTGGGTGGTCCCCACGCTGGTCGCCCTCATCGTCGCGTGCGCGGCGGCGGCCATGTTGATTGGTCGTTTTTCCGTGTCTCTGGAGGACGTGGTCGCGGCGCTGCGCGCGAGGTTTTGGGGCGGACCGTCGGTGTCGCCCCGCATCAACTCAGTCGTGTTTGACCTGCGGGCACCGCGCATCATCGTGGCGATCCTGATCGGCGGGGGCCTATCCGTCGCGGGTGCCTCCTTCCAGTCGCTCTTCTCCAACCCCCTGGCCACGCCGGACACCCTGGGCGTCGCGGCGGGCACGTGCGTCGGCGCAGTGATCGCCCTACTGCTGGACTGGAACCTGATCGGCGTGCAGGCCGCGGCCCTCGCGGCGGGCCTGGCGACGATGGCTTTCACGACGGCAATTTCGCGCACGCGCACGGGCGCGTTCAACGTCATCACGCTCGTGCTCGGCGGCGTCATCGTCTCCGCCCTGGCGAACGCGGTCCTCTCGCTCCTCAAGCTCACGGCCGACCCGACGAGTCAGCTCCCCGAGATCACCTACTGGCTCATGGGTTCACTCGCCGCGGTCACCTACCACCAGATCGCGCTGGGCGCCCCCTTCATCATCGCGGGCGTCGTCATCATCGTGGCACTGCGCTGGCAGCTCAATATCCTCTCCCTCTCAGAGGATGAGGCCCGCTCAGCCGGCGTGAACGTCTCCCTCATGCGCGCCATCCTCATCATCGCCTCGACGGTCATCACGGCCTCGGTCATTTCGATGTGCGGCCAGGTCGGTTGGGTCGGCTTGCTCGTGCCACACTGCGCGCGCATGCTGTGCGGACAGAACAACCGCGCGGTCATCCCCGTGTCGCTGCTGCTCGGGTCGGCGCTCATGATCGTCATCGATACGCTCGCGCGTTCCCTGTCAGCCTCGGAAATTCCCATTTCGATCCTGACGGCCATCATCGGCGCCCCCTTCTTTATCGTGCTGCTGCGCCGGACGGGAGGAGCGCGATGATCAGTGTCGAAAACGCGACCTTCACCTATCCGGGTGCCACTTCCCCGATCCTGAGGAACGTGTCCTTCGAGGTGCCCGAGCGCTCGCTCTTGGCGATCCTGGGACCCAACGGCGCGGGAAAGACAACGCTGCTGCGCACCATGATCGGCCTACAGAAGTGGGACAGCGGACGCACGCTCATCGACGGCACCCCCATTTCGTCGATGTCGACCCGGGCGCTGGGCCGTGTCCTGTCCTACGTGCCGCAGGCCCGCAACGCATCGAACGTGGCGCTCACCGGCCTCGAGATGGTGATGGTCGGGCGCGCCCCGCACATGCGCACCCTCGCTCAGCCCGGAGCGCGCGAGGAGCGTATGGCCCGCGACGTCCTCGACGAGGTGGGCGCCTCCCACCTGGCCGAGATGCCCTGCGCGACCATGTCGGGCGGCCAGTTCCAGATGATCCTCATCGCCCGAGCGCTCGTCGCCGACCCGCGCGTCCTCGTGCTCGACGAGCCGGAGACCGGCCTCGATTTCCGCAACCAGCTCATCGTCCTCGGACTCCTCGAGCGCCTCGTGAGGGATCGAGGCCTCGCCGTTATCATGAACACGCACTACCCGGCGCACGCCCTGCGCGTCGCGGACCAGGTCGCGCTCTTCTCCTCCACGCACGAGGCCGTGGTCGGCCCGGCGTCCTCCGTGATGAACGCGGACACCCTCGCGAGCGTCTTCGGGGTGGACGTGGCGATCGGAAACGTGACCTTCGAGGGTGAGGACGTGCAGGCTATCGTTCCGGTTCGTCTCACCTCAACAAACTAACCCGCCGCCACAGACGATACTTGGTCACGTTTTCGCAGGTCAGACACATTTTGTGTCGAAGTGCGGTACCGTAAGAGTGTGATTCCACACGCTGCGCGCGGGTGTGTGAGAGACACCGGGGCGCGCGGGCGGGATCGCGTCGGTTTCCGCAGGCGAGACCGACCGGTGCCCCAGCGTTGGGGCGAACACGAAGGAGGGCCCATGGCTACCGGGACCATTAAGTGGTTCAACGACGCCAAAGGCTTCGGGTTCATCACTCCCGATGACGAATCTGGCGACATCTTCGTGCACTATTCAACCATCATCGGCCAATCTGGGCGCCGCACTCTTCTTGAGGGCGAGAGGGTCGAATATGAGGTGATTGAGGGACCCAAGGGTCTCCAAGCCATGAATGTGGCACGAACCGAGTGACATTGTGTGCCCGGGTGGATCATCCACTCGGGCACACGTGCATGAAGCGACATATTCATCGGAACCCTATTTTTTGACGTCGCAGCCATCCTTGAAAGACTCTTGATGCGACGTCTGTGCACTCCCTAACAAGCACTTGTGCGGTATAGACCATGCGGTTATTTGCGCGTAGAATCAGTGATGCACCAACGGGGGCGACAACACGTCGGCCCCGTTTTTTGATGCAGAGCCGCCCACCCGGGCGGCGCGGGCCAAGAGGCCCACACAACACGCTGGCGTGCGGGGCGCGCTTCGCGCATCCGTGCGAAGACACTCACAAGGAGAACCTCATGAACCAGATCGTCAAGGCTGAAACCGCCCCCACCATGAGCCAGGCCACCACCTCGGCCTCCGTCTTCATCGCCCTCGTCGTCATCCTCGCCGGCCTCGGCATGGCCGCCGCCCTCCAGGTCGGCTCGGTCGCTTCCGCTGTTCTCGCTGTCGTCGTCGCCCTGACTGCTCTGATCGTCTCCCCCGCGCTCCTCTCGATCGCTCGCACGCGCGCCTGAGACCCTGCGGGGCGCGTGAGTTCCGCGCGCCCCTCCCCTGCCAGCGTGGCACCACCGAGGTGCCGCGCTTTTTCTTTACATAAAGACTCGCCTCAACGATAAGGGCGATATGACAAGCGGCGATTATGGCTCCAACATGCGCATATTGACCATCTGATAGAAGGATTGCCAATTCCTGACAAGCATGACACAATGCACAGTTAACTTCCTGTCTGCGAAAGGTGTCAACAATGTCAAACCCTCACTACGGCGGCCAGTTCGGTCAGCCGGGGAACACCGGCCAGTTCCAGGGCCAAGTTCCCCAGTCCAGTCAGCAATTCCAGGGTCAGATGCCCCAGCAGGCGGGTTTCAACGGCCAGATGCCCCAGGCTCCCCGCAAGAAGAACAACAAGGCAACGGCGTTGATCGCCGTGATCGTCGCCGCAGTCCTGGTCATCATTGGCGGCGGCGCGTTCGCCCTCACCCGCTCGCTCTCCGCGTCCGGCGGTTTCGCCAGCCCCAACGCACTGGCCAACTCCATTAATTCGGCGTTCAACTCCAACAAACTGACGTCGCTGGCCACAGCCCTGTCGCCCTCGGAGCTGAAGGCAGCAACGACCTGGCAGAAGGATTACAAGGCCAACGGCAAGGCCGACTGGTCGAAGCTGGTGAGTCCCGAAGCTTTGGCCGACTACATCGGCCAAATCGACCTCAGCAAGTCCACCATCGAGTATACGGTCGACGAGAAGTCGGAGAACCTGAGCCTCATCACGATCACGAAGTGGGAGGGTGAGGTCACGATCAAGCCGGAGCTCGTCGATAAGATTCGTCAGAACTACGAGAAGGCCAAGGGCGAGAAGCTCACAGCAAATGAATCCTCGATGCTCGACGACATGAAGTCCTCGCTCTCGAAGGAATCCACGTTTAGTGGCAACATCCTGGGTCAGCTCGATCTGGACACGCTGACGATCGTCTCCGTGAAGGAAGACGGCAAGTGGTACATTTCCCCGGCGATGACGATGGCCGAACAGATGTACCCGACCAGCTCCATCCGTCCCAACTACGACGCTGACTTCACCGATGTCAAGGGGGCTTCCTCCGCCGAGGAGGCTGTCTCTGGCCTGGTTGACGCCCTGCGTAACGGCGCTGGCATGGGTGACAAGGACTTCTACCGCTACCTTGACCTGCCCGAGCGCCGCATTGCCGCGGTCTACGGAGGCGCTGGCTCCGGCTCGGACACGAACATCGGCGCAGGTATTCAGGTGCACTGGGGTCTGACCTCCACGACGGTCACCGACGGCGCAATCGTCGGCTTCGGTACGACGTCCATCACCTTCGACGGCGACTACAAGGTCGATTTCAACAACGACACGGTTACCTTCGGTTTCCCCGATTTTAGCTCCAGCTACGGCTCGTCCAACAAGAACACGAGCAGCCAGTCTCAGAACCTGACTGTTCGCTTCACGGAGGGTCTGGTCAACCCCGAGCGCCTCGGCGTGTTCACGGTGAAGGACAAGACCGGCTGGCACGTGTCCTTCATTCGAACTGCGGGCAACCTGAACCTGCTGGAAGCGACTGATGACGCGGTCAACCAGGCCGTCGATGGCATGAGCAGCTCCTTCGGCTATGGTTCCGACGTCTCGCCTGACGAAATGCGCGACATGGCAACGACCAACAAGCCGGTCGGCGCGATGCTTGTCATCGCGTGGAACTTCATGAAGAGCTTCAACTGACGTTTGCACGCGCGCGAGGGGGGGCGGGAATCCGACAGGGTTCCCGCCCCCCCCTCGCCCATCCACGGCACAGACGCCGCGGCGCGGTTGGCTACTCGGGCTGAGCCGCAGCGGCAGCCTGCGCGGCGGCCGGAGCTGCAGCGGCGATGGCCTCCAGCTCCGCCTCCCCGTGAGCGCCGGACACGAACCACACCTCGTACACCGAGGGTGGCAGGGCCACGCCCGAGGACAGGAAGGAGTGGAAGAAGGGAGCGTAACGCCACGCCTCCTGGGCGCGCGCCTGGTCGTAGTCGTACACGCCCGAGGCAGCCGCGGCCTCGCCAAACATGACGGAGAACAGGGACCCCGTGCGCTGGACGCGATGGGCGACACCGGCAGCGCTGAGCGCGTCCGACACGATCATGCTGATTTCCTGCGCCGAGGCGTTGACGCGGTCGTACACGCTCTGATCGGCCAGTTCGAGGGTGCGCAGGCCAGCGGCCGTGGCCAGGGGATTGCCCGAGAGGGTGCCCGCCTGGTAGACGGGGCCCAGGGGAGCCAGCAGGTCCATGACGTCCGCGCGCCCGGCCACGGCGGCCAGGGGCATGCCGCCGCCCACAACTTTGCCGAAGGTCACGAGGTCGGGCACCCAGTCGGCACGCTCAACGGAGGAGGCGTCGACGAAACCAGCGCCGTAGCCGCCCGCGGGCGCGCCGTCGACCCACCCGGCCACGGCCTCGAGGCCCCACCAGCCGGCGGGGTCGACGCGGAAGCCGGTGAGGACCTCGTCGAGGATCATGAGCGCGCCGTGCGCGGTGCACAGGCGGCGGATCTCTCGGTTCCACCCGGGGTGGGGCGGGACCGTGCCCATGTTGGCGGGGGCACCCTCGAAGATGACGGCAGCGATACTCTCACCCGCCTGCTCGAAGCACGCGCGCAGGGCGTCGACATCGTTGTAGGGCAGGACGATCGTCTGCGCGGTGATGGCCTCGGGGACGCCCGCGGAACCGGGCAGGCCGCCGGTGGCGACGCCCGAGCCGGCGGCGGCGAGCAGGCCGTCGGAATGACCGTGGTAATTGCCGGCGAATTTCACGATGAGGTCGCGCCCGGTCGCACCGCGCGCCAAGCGGATCGCCGTCATCGTCGCCTCGGTGCCCGTCGACACGAAGCGGACGCGCTGCGCGAAGGGCACGCGCTCGCGCACGGCGGCGGCCAGCAGCGTCTCAGTTTCGGTGGGTGCGCCGAAAGACAGGCCGCGCGAGGCGGCCTCCTGGACGGCGGCGACCACCTCGGGGTGCGCGTGACCGAGCAGCGCCGGGCCCCACGACCCGACCAGGTCCACGTAGGAGCGTCCCTCGACGTCGGTGACGCGCGCGCCGCTCGCGCTCGCGATGAAGCGCGGGGTGCCGCCGACGCCGCCGAAGGCGCGCACGGGCGAGTCCACGCCGCCGGGGATCACGGATTTTGCTTGGGAGAATGCGGTTTCGTTAGTGGTCATAGCTACCTTCATCAGGAGTAAGAGGAAACAGGAGCACGGGGATGCGCGCTCAGCGGGTCCGGCGGGCGACCTCGAGGGCCCAGTAGGTGAGGACGGAGTCGGCTCCCGCACGGAAGATACCGGTGAGGGATTCGTCGATGACGCGCGTGCGGTCGATCCACCCGTTGGAGGCGGCGGCCTCGACCATCGCGTACTCGCCGGACACCTGGTAGGCGGCGACGGGAATATCGGAGGCAGCGGCCACGTCGGCCAGCACGTCCAGGTAGGGTCCGGCGGGCTTGACCATGAGCATGTCGGCGCCCTCGGCCGCGTCGAGCAGCGCCTCGAAGAGGCCTTCGCGTCGGTTCGCGGGGTCCTGCTGGTAGGTGCGTCGGTCGCCCTTGAGCGTGGATCCGACGGCCTCGCGGAAGGGCCCGAAGTAGGCGGACGCGTACTTCGCGGAGTAGGCAAGGATCGCGACGTCCGCGTGTCCCGCCTGGTCGAGAGCGGCGCGGATCGCAGCGACCTGACCGTCCATCATGCCCGAGGGCGACACCATGTGCGCACCCGCGCGCGCCTGGGAAATCGCCATCGCCTGGTAGAGCGGCAGGGTCGCGTCGTTGTCGACGCCGCCTTCGGCATCGAGGAGGCCGCAGTGCCCGTGGTCGGTGAACTCATCCAGGCAGGTGTCCGCGCACACGACGAGGGCGTCGCCGACCTCGGCGCGCACGGCAGCGAGGCCACGGTTGAGGATCCCGTCCTCCGCCCACGCCTGGGAGCCGATCGCGTCGCGGTGGGAGGGCACGCCGAACAGGTCGATGGCGCCCACGCCGGCTTCGGCGGCCTCGGCTGCGGCCCGGCGCAGCGAGTCGATCGTGTGCTGGTACTGGCCGGGCATTGCGTCGATCTCGCGGGGTTCGTCGATGTCGTCGCGCACGAAGACGGGCCAGATGAGCTTGGCGGGGTCGACGTGGGTTTCGCGCACGAGCGCGCGCATCGCGGGGGTCGAGCGCAGGCGGCGCGGGCGAATCGTCGGGATCGGGGAGGAGTCCACCCCGGCCTCGGCCAGGTAGGAGGTGACGGATTCGGGGACGGTAGTCATGAGTTTCTTTCTTCAGGTACGTCGGCTTGGGCGGGGCGGGTGAGGGCGTCGACGAGGGCGCAGACGATGGCCTCGGGTGTGGGGGACGAGGCCTGGGCTGCGACCGCGATCCCCTGACGCCTGGCGGTGGCGGCGGTGGGCGCGCCGATGGTCACAACCCGGGTTGTGGGGGGCGGCAGGCCGAGGAGCGGGGGGAGGGCGCGCGCCTGGGAGGATGCAGTGAGCACCGCGCCGTCGTAGTACCCCGCGCGGAAATTCCCCGCGATATCGGCGTCAATATCACCGGCGCCTGCGGGGAGAGTGGTGTAGGCGTCGACGGCCTCGACGCTCCAACCGAGGGCGCGTAGCCCTTCCGGCAGCGTATCGGGGGCGAGCGCCGACCGGGGGATGAGGATCGGGCGCGCGCCAGAGTCCGGGGCTGGGAAGTACTGAAGCAGTTCGGCGGCAGACCCGCCACCGGTCAGGTCGGCGCTGACTCCCGCGTGGTCGCTGATCCATCGGGCCGTGACCTCTCCGACGGCGGCGATGCGCGTGCCAAGCGAGCGCGCCCGTGGAAGGGCGTCCGCGACGGCACGCGCGGACCTCCAGGAGGAGAATACGACCCACGCGTACTCCCCGTCGACAAGGTGGTCACGGGCCGCGTCGAGCTGCGCGGAGTCCAGCGGCGTCGACACGGTGAGGGCGAGAGCATCCACCCGCGCCCCGGCAAGGCGCAGGGCGCGAGCGATGGCGTCATCGGGTTTGACTCGGGTCAGGAGGATTCGCCGCCCGTTCAGGGGCGCTCTCACGAAAGGTTCGTTCACAATGGGTGCCTCGGCGCTTTCGTCGCCCCCAGGTCGGTGACCTCGGCAGCGCCTCGCTGGAGCAGCTGACGCGCCACGTCCGCTCCGAGGCGAGCCGCCTCATCCGACGTAGCCTCCCTCAGCATGGCTTCACCCGACGTGGCCTCACCCGGCGCAGCGTCGCCGCGACCAACCGCGTCCGTGAGCGTTAACGCGCCGCTCGCCTCGACCCGCTCGTGCCCGTCGACGCTCATCACGCGCGCGTCAAGGACGAGAGCTGAGGAGGCCTCGTCCACGCGGGCGAAGGTGCCCACGGGTGCCGCACACCCTGCTCCGAGGGAGGACAAAACAGCGCGCTCGGCGCTGGCCGCGAGGGCGGTCGGCCGGTGGTTGAGGGAGCCCAGGAGGGTGCGAAGGAGCGGGTCCGGCTCGTCGCGCGTTTCGATGGCGAGGGCACCCTGCGAGGGGGCGGGCATCATGATGGTGGGGTCGAGCACGTCGGTGGCGTGGGCGTCGAGGCCGATGCGCCGCAGCCCGGAGAGGGCGAGGACGACCGCGTCGAGGCGATCACCCGTGCCGAGTGCGGAGGGCGCGGTGCCCGCGTCGGCGCCCAGGTCGATGCC
>NZ_ALCA01000019.1 GCF_000278725.1 Actinomyces sp. ICM47
GCCGTGGGGCGCGCGGGCATTGCCGGACGTTCGGCGGCCGTGTGACGCGCCACGGGCTTCGTCGGTGTAGCCGCCTGCGACGGGTCAACAAGCGTGGCCGGAGTGGGGGTCGCAGTTGGCACCGCGGCCTTCGCGGTGGGGGTCTTGGTGGTGGGGGTCTTCGCAGTGCGGGGTGAGAGTGATTCTGGAACCGCCGCGGGCTTGGAGACGACGCGCGTGGGGATCGAGGTCGAGATCGGACCCTGTGGGTTCGAGGGAGCGACCGTGTGGCGTCCCGTAGATGTCAGGGAACGCACGGAACCGGACACCAGTGTCTGTTCGCCGGTCGTATCGGGGATGATGCGACGCACCCGCGTGGGTGGAGACAGGGGGTTGGTGGACGGTGGCGGTGCGGGTTCGTCGATGATGCGTGGGAGCATGGTGTGGCGTCCTGTGATCGGGATCATCGAGGATGAGGGCGCGACGGTCGTCGCCTCGTCGATGATGCGGGGAACGACGGCGTGGCGACCGGTCGCGGCGCTCACGTGGGGTACGAGGCCCGACGGGGGCTGGAGCATCTCGTCGGGGAGCGTGCGGCGAGTTAGGTGACGCACGGGTGCGAGGATCGGGACGGAGGGCTGGACGGGCGTGCGCGTCTCGGGGGCGAGCTGCGCGGCCTTGGGCAGCGGCAGTGGGCGAGGTGTCACGGATATGCCCATGGCCTTGGCGGCACCGGCGATCTCGCGGACGGCGGCGGCACCGGATTCGGGGCGCTTCGCGGGGTCCTTTTCCAGCAGGTGCAAAATGACGTCGGCGAGGGGCTCGGGGACGAAGTCCGGCAGTGGAGGCACCGGGTCGTTGACGTGCGAGAACGCGATGTCGACCTGGGTTTCGCCCGTGAAGGGGCGCCGGCCAGCGGCGGCCTCGTAAGCGATGACGCCGAGGGCGTAGAGGTCACCGATGGGCGTGGCGGTCTCGCCCATCGCCTGTTCGGGCGGCAGGTATTGGGCGGTACCCATGACCATGCCCGCGGCGGTCAGATTGACCTGGTCCCTCGCGCGGGAGATGCCGAAGTCGGTCAGTTTCACCATGCCGTCCGGGCGAACGAGGATGTTCGCCGGCTTGATGTCGCGGTGCACGACGCCTGCGCGTGCGGCGGCACCGAGCGCCATCGCGACCTGCACGAGGATCGGCATGAGGTATTCGGGCTCAATGCGTGTGCCACCGCGCAGATAGTCCGTCAGCGGGTAGCCGTCGACGAGTTCCATGATGATCCAGCCGATGCCGTCTTCTTCACCCGAATCCTGGGTGTTCGCAATGTTCGGGTGCGAGATCGACATCGAGTTGCGGGCCTCGAGGCGCAGGCGCGACAGCGAGAGTTCCTCGCCTGTCAGCTCGGGACGTAGAACCTTTGCGGCGACAATATGGCCGCTGACGCGGTCGCGGGCCTTCCACACTTCACCCATTCCACCCTGTGCGATGGGGGTGAGCAGTGTGTAGCGGCCTCCGAGGACGCGGCCGGCACCGGATGTCATGCGCGGGACACTCACTGGAGCCCCGCTTCCAGGACGGCCCGGGCGACCGGGCCGGCCACGTCTCCGCCGTGCGGCGCGGGAACATTGTCGTCACCTTCGACGATGACGGCAAAGGCGATCTGGGGGTTGTCTGCGGGGGCGAAGCCCATGGCCCACGCGTTCGCGCGGTCGCCCTCGCCGGTCTCGGCGGTTCCGGTCTTGGCTGCCACCGACACGTTGGGGATGGCCATCGGGGTACCGGAGCCGTACGGCTGGGAGACGACGGCCTGCATCATGCTGGTGAGCTTCGAGGCTGTGTCGGCGGAGATCGGCCGACCGGCGTCCGTCGGTTTCGTCTTACGCATGGTCTGGTTGTCAGCGTCGACGATCTGCTTGATCAGGTAGGGCGCCATCATCTGGCCGCCGTTGGCGATCGTCTGCGCGACCTGGGCCATCTGCATGGGAGTGGTCTGGACCGTGTACTGGCCGATTGCACTCATGGCGAGCTGTGCGCGGTCCGCGTCGGAGGGGAACACGGAGGGAATGACCGTCAGCGGGATTTGCTGTTCATGATCGAAACCGAAGCGGTTTGTGACGTCCGTGAGTTGCTGGTTCGTCAGCTGCTGGGAGGCCAGCACGAACGTTGTGTTGCACGAGCGTGCGAATGCCTCGGTCAGGGTCGGGTTGCCGTCGCCACAGGTCGAGGATTCGATGTTGGAAACCTGTGTGACCGTGCCCGGAAGGGTTGTTGTTACGGGCGAGGCCATGTGAGTGTCCGGATTGGCAATGCCATTCTCGATCAGGGCGATGGACGTGATGACCTTGAACGTCGAGCCGGGCGCGTAGCGTTCCGAGATCGCGCGGTTGAGCATCGGTTTCCTCGGGTCGGCTTCCAGCGCCGCGTAGGCATCGCTCACCGAGCCCCCGTCGCTGGAAGCCAGCGTGTTCGGGTCGAAGGTCGGGGAGGAGTAGAGGGCGAGGATCGCGCCGGTCTTGGCGTCCAGTGCCACAACGGCACCCTTGCGGTCACCGAGCGCGGTGGCTGCCGCCTGCTGCATGGAGGCGCTCAGTGTCAGCTCGACGCCGCCGCCCTGGCGCTTTTCGCCCGTCAGGAGGTTGCGCAGGCGCTGCCCGAGCAGAGTCTGAGACTGGCCGTCGAGAACGTCCGCCTCAGCTTCCTCGATGCCGGTTGCCCCGTAGCCGATTGCTGAAAAGTAGCCCGTGGCCGATACGTAGAGGGGACCCTCGTCGTAGACGCGCGTGTAGCGATTGGAGTCCTCTTCGAGTTCAGAGGAAGCGATCGCCGTTTTTTCCACGATGATGGGTCCGCGGTCGACTTCCGCGGCGTGGCGGGTCGTGCGCACGTTACGCGGGTCTGCGTTGAGCGAGGGCGCGGAAATGAACTGCGTGTTTGTTATCGCCAAGCCCAGCATGGCGAACATGATCAGGACGACGACGAAGATCTTGCGAATCTGTGCGTTCATGCGTTACTCGTTCACCCCCAGTGCCGCCGGAATACCGGAGTTCCACGGGGACTGCGTGGACGCCGGGCGGCGGGCAGCGTCTGACACGCGGATCAGCAGTGCGACGGTTATCCATGAGGACACCATTGAGGAGCCACCGGCCGCCAGGAACGGTGCCGTCAGGCCCGTCAGCGGGATGAGACGGGTGATGCCACCGAGCACCACGAAGAGCTGGACGGCCAGCGAGAAGCTTAGACCGGTGGCCAGAAGCTTACCGAATCCGTCGCGCACCGTCAGGGCTGCGCGCAGGCCGCGCTGGATGAGGATCAGGTACAGGATCAGGATCGCAGCCATGCCGGTGAGGCCCAGCTCCTCGGCCAGGGAGGAGAGAATGAAGTCGGAGTTGGCCAGTGGAACCTGGTCCGGATATCCGCGTCCCCATCCGGTACCCATGAGGCCGCCCGATGCCTGGCCGAAAATACCCTGCGCAAGCTGGTAGGAACCGCCGTAGTAGAACTCGGGTTCGAAGGCGTGCAGCCAGCCGTTGAAGCGCGTCTGCACGTGGGAGAAGAAGCGGACGGCGAGGGCGACGGCGGGGGCGAAGAGCGTGAAACCGATGAACAGCCAGGATACGCGGTTGGTGGCCACGTACAGCATTGCGACGAACAGGCTGAAGAAGAGCAGCGACGTGCCAAGGTCGCGTTGGAGAACGAGGATCGCGATGCCGATGAGCCAGACGATCATGATGGGGCCGAGGTCGCGGGCGCGTGGTAGGCGCATGCCCAGGAATTTGCTGCCGCCGATCGCGAGATTGTCACGGTTGGTGACCAGGTATCCGGCGAAGAATATGGCGAGCGTGATCTTGACGAGCTCACCGGGTTGGATCGAGACGGGACCCAGGCGGATCCACACGCGCGCGCCGAAGGTCTCCTGGCCGAGGCCGGGGATCATCGGGAGGAGCAGCAGGAAGAGGGACAGTGCGCCGAAGGTGTAGGTGTAGCGGCGCAGCATGCGGTGGTCGCGTAGCGAAATCAGGATGATGGCGGCGACGACGATTGCGATGCCCACGAAGAGCGCCTGCTTGTAGCCGACCTCGGCCTCGTCGTTTTTCGCGTAGGACAGGTCCAGGCGGTAGATCATCGCCAGGCCCAGGCCCGTCAGTGCCACCGCGATCGGCAGGATGACGGGGTCCGCGTAGGGTGCCAGGAAGTGGATGCCGACTTCGCCGATGATCGCAAGGGCGATGAGCACCCCGATCTGAGGGATCAGGTTCGCGGGCAGGGTCTTCGTCAGGTTTAGTGAGGAGAGTACGTAGCCGGAGATGCCGACGGCCAGGGCCAGGGCCGTGAGGCCTAGCTCAAGGAATCGGCGCGGCTTAGCGGGGGCGATCGAGACGGTTGCCATCAGAAGTGTTCTCCGCTCTGGGCCCCGGATTGTACCTCACCCGACTGCGGGACGGGTCCGATGTGCCCGGTCGGAGGCGTGACGGCGGAATGCTTGAGGCCCTCAATGTACTCGTCGATTTCCTCGCGGGAGGAGCGCAGCACCGGAGTGTCGAGGCGTTGGCGGTCCACGGGGGACAGCTCCGAGAGCGCGACGTCGGAAACTTCGACGGCGTGGGAGAGGCGCCAGGGGCCGATGGCCTGGGGAATGCCCTGGTAGATGACGACGTATCCGTCCTGGCCGATCGCGTAGTACTGCGTTTGCGTCCACTTCCAGGACAGCCAGGACGCGGCTACCACGAGGACGGTCATGAGGGACACGAAGATGGGGGTCCACCAGGAGGTGCGGGGCTTGAGTTCGATGGGACTGGCATCATAGTCGGCACCGTGGCCCGAGGCCTTGGCTCCTAGCGCGGCCGCGCGCGCAGCCGCTCCCTGGCCGCCGCGCGACTTGGCGTTGCGGTCGATGGCAGCGGCACCGACGATCTGCGGGGGTGCGGGCGGGAAGGATCCGGCCGGGACGATGTCCGCGATGACGCACGTGATGTTGTCGGGTCCACCGCCCAGGAGGGCGAGGCGGATGAGTTCTTCGGCGCATTCGCCGGGGTCGGCGAAATCAGCCATGACCTGGCCGATCGTCTCGGGGGAGACGAGGCCGGACAGGCCGTCGGAGCACAGCATCCAGCGGTCGCCGACGACGGCCGTGCGGATGGTTTCATCGGGGGACACGTCGGCCTGCGCGTCGCCGAGGATTTTCAGGACGACGTTGCGGTTGGGGTGGTGCTCGGCTTCCTCGGGCGTGATCTGGCCGGTGTCGACCAGGTATTGCACGAAGGAGTGGTCTGTCGTGACCTGAGTGAGCGTGTCGCCGCGCAGCACGTAGGCGCGGGAGTCTCCGATGTGGACCATGGCCAGGCGGTTGCCGGAGCGCATGAGGGCGATGCAGGTGGTGCCCAGGCCTTCGAGGTCGCGGTCGCGGCTCGAGCGGTCGGTGAGTTCCTCGTGGGCGTCGAGGAGGGCCTCGCGCAGGAGAGGCAGCATGGAGTCTGCGGGGTGCGAGTCGGTGTCGAGGGGGACCAGGTGCGCGAGGGCAACTGATGACGCGATGTCGCCGCCGGCAGGCCCACCCATGCCGTCGGCGAGGACCAACAGGTTCGCTCCGGCGTAGCCGGAGTCCTGGTTGTTGGAGCGCACGAGGCCCACGTCAGAGCGGGCAGCATAGTGGAATTGAACGGCTTTCCCTGGCATATCAACCCACCAATTCGAGAGTTGTCTGGCCGATGCGGATGATATCGCCGATTCTGAGTTGACGCGGTTGCATCAGGCGCTCGTCGTCGATAAACGTGCCGTTTCGGCTCGAGAGGTCCTCGATCCACCAGCCGTCGGCCTGCGGAGTGAGCGCTGCGTGGCGGCTGGAGGCATACTCGTCTTCGAGCACGAGGGTGCACGCGGGGGAGCGACCGATGACGATGGGTGCTTCGCCGAGGGGCAGCATGGTGCCGACCAGCGGCCCGCCGGTGACAAGGAGGTCTTTGGGCATCAGCGGGTTGGTGGAGGTCCGCTTCGTCTCCTTGCGCCGGGTGCGCGAGGCCTTGCGCCGGGAAGCGGCCTTGTCTCGTCCCTTGCCGCGTGGGGTGACGACGGTGCCGAAAATGTCGCGTCGCAGCGTGTTGACGGCTGCGAGCACGAGGAGCCAGAGCAGCACCAGGAACCCGATGCGGAATACGGTAAATGCGAGGTCAGTGGTCACTTCATTAAACTCCGCTCTGGTCAGGATGCGTCCAGAAGAGGATCTTGGTACGTCCGATAACGATCTGGTTGCCGTCGAGCAGGGTTGCTGCATCGATGCGATGGCCTTCGACAAAGGATCCGTTGGTGGAACCCAGGTCGGTCGCGATCACTCCGGTGGGGGTGATGCGAAGTTCGAGGTGGCGGCGCGATACGCCGGAGTCGTTGACGACGATGTCGGCTTCGGAGCCGCGACCGATGACGGTGACGGGTTCGGTGAGCAGCCATTTGTCGCCGTCGATGTCGATGATGGGGTGTTCGGGGGAGGCGGACGAGGCAGTGGCGGGAGCTGCGGCACCCCTGCGGTTTTCGGCGGCGACCTTCAGGGTGCCGGCGGCTTCGGTCGAGTCGGCGACGAATTCGATGCTGACGGGGCCGAGGAGGGAGTAGTCGTTGTTGGAGGCGTGCTCGGTGGCCTGCTGGGCGAACTCGTCGGCGAGGACGTCGAGGGAGGCTTCGAGAGAGAAGAGGTCTTCACGTGAGGCATAGACGGTGAAGTGGTTCGCTGCGATGATGCGTGAGGCGGAGACCTCCTGGACGGAATCGTCCATGGCGCGGCGGATCGCCGTGGTGATGTCCACGGGCTTGATCCCCGACCGGAACACGCGTGAGAAGGCGCCATTGACGCCCCTCTCCACGGCATTCTCGAAGCGGTCGAAGATACTCATAGTCGTGCTCTCCTCATTCCCCCGCGCTGCGTGCGCGACGTACGGTCGGTGTGGAAGCTATTCCGCTCCCGGTCCCAGTCTAACTGCCGCGGGTGGTGCTGTGGTTGTAAGTAGCGGGATGTTCGCGATCGGCTGCCCCTCTATCTACTTGACGAGATGCGCGTTATGACGGGGAATACTCCGACATGATGCGCCTGGGACATATGATGTGCATGTTGCATGTGTGACATTAAGTGTGTGATAGGTAACAATGTGCGGGGTTCTGAGTGGGTGGGTGTCATGTTGGTCTGCGCTTGGAGCGCGGTCTAAGTCTACTGTCGTCCTCGTGATGGGGTGCGGTGAGGGCGGGTCCGTACGTGCTTGTGTAGGAAGTTAACTGGGGGAGTGGTAAGGGCGTGTGGAGAAGTTGTCGATCATGGGTCAATGAGAGGGGAAAACTGAAGGGTAGTAAACCTCAGTAGTTGGGCGCAAGTGCTCAGGTAGCCCCATAATTCTACCGATCACGTGCACCTTCATCAACCAGCTGCAGGCCTCGAACCTGTGCCTCAACAAGAGCCTTGATGCGGTTGATGACGGGATGATCGATAGCATCACTGTCACCTACCGCATCACCGTGACCAGCGATGGAAACGCTAATAACGAGGCCTGTGCGCCTGCTCGCCCTCGCCGCGGGATGTGGCTGGATGCGCCGCAGGGAGTATGTACTGGCCAAGTAGTCACGCATCGTGATGTCGCCCATCGTACGGTGGGCACCCCGTTGTGGTGCGGCACCCACGGACGATACCGCCGGGCCGCGCACATACAACGCGGTCGGGCTGCGTGCAGCCCGACCGCGAGTCGGCAGGATCAGAAGTCCCAGTCCTCGTCCTCGGTGTCCACGACCTCGCCCATCACGTAGGACGAGCCGGAACCCGAGAAGAAGTCGTGGTTCTCGTCCGCGTTCGGGCTCAGGGCCGCCAGGATCGCGGGGTTCACGTCGGTCGCGTCGTGCGGGAACAGGGCCTCGTACCCCAGGTTCATGAGTGCCTTGTTCGCGTTGTAGCGCAGGAACTTCTTGACGTCCTCGGTCAGGCCCAGCGGATCGTAGAGGTCCTCCGTGTACTGTTCCTCGTTCTCGTAAAGCTCGTACAGCAGCGAGTACGTGTAGTCGCGCAGGTCGTCCTGGCGCTCCTCGCTCGACTCATTCACGGCCAGCTGGTACTTGTAGCCGATGTAGTAGCCGTGGACGGCCTCGTCGCGGATGATGAGGCGGATCAGGTCGGCCGTGTTCGTGAGCTTGGCGTGCGAGCTCCAGTACATGGGCGCGTAGAAACCCGAGTAGAACAGGAAGGACTCGAGCATCGTCGAGGCGACCTTGCGCTTCTCCGGGTCGTCGCCGTCGTAGTACGACTTGATGATCTCAGCCTTCTTCTGCAGGGCCGCGTTCTCGTTCGACCAGCGGAAGGACTCGTTGATCTCCTCCGTGGACAGCAGGGTGGAGAAGATCGATGAGTAGGACTTGGCGTGCACCGACTCCATGAACGCGATGTTCGTGTAGACGGCCTCCTCGTGCGGGGTACGCGCGTCCGGGATCAGCGACACTGCGCCGACCGTGCCCTGCAGCGTGTCCAGCAGGGTCAGGCCCGTGAACACGCGGTTCGTCATGAGCTGCTCGTCCTTGGTGAGGGTCTTCCAGCTCGGCAGGTCGTTGGAGAGCGGAATCTTCTCAGGCAGCCAGAAGTTGCCCGTCAGGCGATCCCAGACCTCAAGGTCCTTGTCGTCTTGGATCTTGTTCCAGTTGATGGCCTCGAACACGGGCTCGGTCGCCATGGGCTCCTCCTGCGTGGGATGAATCATCGACGAGGCCGGGGCGACCTCGCGTGCTCCCACCAGGATACCCGTGGGGTGGGTCGGGTGCTCTCAAGCCCCGGCCGATTCTCGTAGACAAACTCACGGACGCGCATGGGTCTTCGTGGACACGCCCACGAGACGCCGGGCGGAGCGGTATCGTATCGGCCATGACGACGCCCACCTTCGCTGACGCTGAGGCCGCGATTGCCGCCCGCGACTACCGGGCGGCCCTGAGCATCCTCGAAGCTCTCGACGTGGTCGGCGAGGACGCCTGTTACCGGCGCGACATTCAGGCCGCCGCCTGTGCCGACCGCCTACCGCACCATGCTGCGCCGCGTGCGCACCGTGCTGACCAATGCCTGGAAGGGTGCCGCCATCGCCGCCCTGTGCTGCGGACTCTTCTACCTGTTCGTCGCCCGTGGAGTCTTTCCCGGTGCCCGATGGGGGGTCTTCCTGCTGTACGTCGCCGCCATCGTCAGCGTCTACTTCTACGTGGGTCACCAAATCGCCGCGTTCAATCGGACCCTGCCGCGAGGCGTGCGCCTGACCTTCATGCGCTTGTGCACCCGATTCACCGAGCTGGGTGGCCGCGTCTTCCTCTTCATGCGCGTCTCCCTCATCTCCGGCTTCTTCCTCATAGCTTTCATGAACGGCATCGGGTAAGCCGCCCGCCGTCGCATTCGGGGCGGAGATGAGGCAAGCAACCGGTAGGCTTGCGGGCATGACCAATCCCCTCATTGACTCCCTCACGGCCGTCGTCGCCGAGCGACCTGGGGACACACCTCTGCGCCTGCACCTCGCCGAACTTCTGATCGCCGACGGGCGAGGTGCCGACGCCGTCCCCCACCTCGGTATCGTCCTCGCGTCCGAGCCGACCAACGAACGCGCCACCGCCCTCATGCGCGCCGCACTCGGTGTGCCCGCCCCCGGTCACGAGGCCGTGGCACCCTCCGCTGCTCCCGCGCCGACTGCGCCCACCACCGCTGCGCCCACACCCGCTTCACTCGCACCCGCTTCACCCGAGCCGAGCGTGCCCACGCAGGCCACCCAGGCCTCGGGCAGGAAACCCGAAGAGGCGACCCCGGCCTCGTCGAACAAGCCAACCCGGGAAAGCGAGACCCAACGCTTCGACTGGCGCAGCGCCGAGGAACAGGTCGGCGGCCCCGCGCCCGCCTTCGTCAACGGTGCCGAACCCGTCTACAACGAGGCACCGCCCGCCGCCGAGGACGTGTGGGATGTCGAAACCGCCACCTCCACCCTGGCCGACGTCGGCGGCATGCAAGACGTCAAAGACCGCCTCAACATGGCCTTCCTGGCACCCCTGCGCAACCCCGAACTCCGCAGGCTCTACGGCAAGAGCCTCAAGGGCGGACTCATGCTCTACGGCCCCCCGGGATGCGGCAAAACTTACATCGCGCGTGCGCTCGCAGGCGAGATCGGTGCGTCCTTCATCAACGTCACCCTCACCGACATCCTCGACCAGTTCATCGGCAACTCCGAAGCGAACCTCCACTCCCTGTTCGTCACCGCCCGCAGGCACGCGCCCGTCGTCCTCTTCCTCGACGAGATCGACGCCATCGGGCAGAAGCGCAGCCAATCCACCAGCGCCGCGTGGCGAGGCGTCACCAACCAGCTCCTCATGGAAATGGACGGCATCGGTGCCGACAACGAAGGACTGTTCATTCTGGCCGCCACCAATACGCCGTGGGACGTCGACCCCGCCCTGCGCAGGCCCGGGCGCTTCGACCGATCCGTCGCCGTCCTGCCGCCCGACGCGCCCGCGCGTCACTCGATCCTCTACCACTACCTGAAGGACAGGCCCATGGAGGGGATCGACCTGGGTGTCCTCGTGCGCCAGACCAGCGGATTCACCGGCGCGGACCTGGCCCACCTGGTCGACAGCGCCGCCGAGTTCGCCATGATGGACTCCCTGCGCACCGGCACCGTCCGCATGATGACCATGCAGGACTTTACGAACGCCCTCAAGCAGGTGCGCCCCAGCGCGGGTCCGTGGTTCGCGTCGGCGCGCAATATCGTCGAATACGGCAACCGTGACGGCCAATACGACGACCTGGCCGCCTACATGAAGGCCAACAAGCTGCTGTGACCGCCCTTCCAGGTCTGCCCCTGCCGACGAAAGGACACGATGTCAGGCGAAAGCTCCGCCCATGAGCAGATTAAACGCGCCCAGGCGCTCATCGACCTTGGGCGACAGGAACAGGCCGTCGAGCTCCTTGCCACGATCCCGCAGACGACCCCTCTTCTCGTTGCGGCCGTCAACTGTTTCCTCGCGTACGCCTTCGCGGGATTGGGCAAGAAGGACGAGGCGTACGCTTGCGCGCGGCGAGCCCTCGAAGCAGAACCCAACAACGACACCGCGCTGTTCTGGCTGGCCATCGTCGAGCCGGACGACGCGACCGTCCTTCAGCACACGTCACGCCTGATCGAACTCGATCCCGACTGGGTTCCGTACCAGTCCCTTCACGCGATCAGCCTCTTGCGCAACGGTCGGAAAGAAGAAGCCGAAGCCGTCGCGCGTGAAGCCGCACGTCAAGCCCCGGAAGACGTCTACGTGCTGGGCAACCTCGGGGATGTCCTCCACGATAAGCGCTCCCCGGAAGCCGAACAGGTCTACGCGCGTATCCTCGAGATGGAACCCGACGACCTTCACGCGCGCAAGGCACTCGCGCGGATCAAGCAAAAGGACGAGGCCGACGAGAGCGCCCGACTCTACACCGACATCCTCGCCACAGACCCCGACCAGGGCGGTGTTGCGCTCCAACTTAACTGGATGGTCTTCGGGAACATGCTCAGCGCGTGCGTGTACGTGTTCACTCGGTACGCTGTCGCGTGGCTCTTTGCCGGCCTGGTGTATGCGGTCGGCCTGCGCACGGTCGCCGTCGTGATCGGTCTGCTTGCTTCCCTCACCTTTGTGTCTCGCGTGGCCCGATCCTTCAGGTCGGACACCGCGAAGCTCGGCAAGGCCCTCGGGATGAGTCCCCGCGCAGCCTTCATCAGGATCTACGGAAAGCTCCCGGTCAGCTCGATCATGGCGACACTGGCCACCATCATGATGACCCTGCCTCCGCTCATCTGGGCGGTCTTGGCGCTCGTGGGGAGGGCCTCGTCGTGGTGGGCTGCCGTGGGTCTCCCGATTCTCATCATGGCCTGCGGCTGGGGCCTGGCACACGCAGCCGTCTGGGTCGTTCGGACGTATCAGCGCTGACGGGCACGCAGCACAGACCCTGCGCAAGACACACGCCCGCGCGACCGCGGAACTCCGACACCGGAGCGCCGTCAGCCGCGCGGGTCGCACATTGCTCGCCCAGGCCTCGTACGGCCCGGCACCGCACGTCTACGCGCCGGTCGGACAGCTGCCCCGCCCCTCGCCAGCGAGCGTCGCCACGGTTGCAACCGCCTCCAGGGCCCCGAGAGCCAGCCCCTGCCTCGTGTGAGCGAGACGAACGCCCGCGGCGCGGCGGCGCTCACCGCGGCGGAACAGCCAACGCTCCACGGCCACCGTCACGACCGCCGACCCCAGCACCGCGCCCGCCAGGACAGCCAGCTCGCGCGGCTCCGCCTCCGTGACCCCATCGAGCGGGTCCTCGGTCTTTGCCTCCGAGCAATCCGTCTCATCGTCGTACGGGGGTAGCTCGTCTCCTTCGGGCATGAGCGACACCAACGACCAGCCCATCGCGCCGAGCAGACCCACCTTCACGAGGCCGCGCAGCGGGCGCGAGCGCACAACATCGGGCAGCGCGTACCAGGCGATGGTCGCCCCCGTGCCGACCGCGAGGCCCGCGGCGCGCGTTGGCGTCATCGAGAGGTTCAGGGGGCAAGGGCAGGAGCAGGGCGAGGTCATGGTCAGTCCTTTCACAGAGCGTCGCTGAGCGGGTGGCGGGGGCGTCGAATGCACGCGGGTCAGTCCGCGAGCAGGTCCAGCAGGTGAGAGACGACTTTTCCGCCCGAATAGGCGGATCCGTCGTGCTGGTACTCGTTCGTAATGTAGTGGTGGGCACCGATCAGGTCACCCGTGTCCAGGGATAGCTCGCGCGGCACGAACATGTCATCGTAGTACACGGCAGCGGCCACCGGCACCGTGTTCTCGGCCAGAACGTCCGGCAGGTACACGGGGGTGGCCTGCGTCGTCGAGGCGAGGATCTCGGCGACGCCCTTCAGTGGTGCCAGGCCCGGGTCCTCGTCGAAGACGCGGCGCATGAAGTGCTCGCCCGTCAGGTAGAACGGCTCGCTCTCGTCCAGCGGGTCCGCGTCCTTCGCGAAGCCCGGGATCTCCTCGGCCAGTCGATCTGCCGCCCATGCCGTCGCCGTGCCCGCCAGAGACGGCGTTGCGCACGCGTAGATGTACTCCTGGAACACGCCGTAGATCGGCGCGACGTCCACCTGCGAGCCGATGGCTGCCAGGAACTGCGACGAGAGCCTGCGCTCGCCTCGAACCGACGTCCACGGACCCTCGAGCAGGTAGTGCAGCTGATCCGTGTTGCCCTGCCCGCCCAGCATCATGCCGATCATGCGCAGGCGGGCGGGGGACAGGCGCTCACCCGTCGGCAGCGTCTCCTCCGTGTTCGCCAGATGCGCGCACAGCTCGCGCACCGTGCGCTCGTCCCCGGGGTGACGGCGAAAGTACGCGCGGTTGCGCGCTGCTGTGCGCTCATACGTCAGGCGATAGATGTCATCCACATGGACGAGGCCGGGCAGGCCTCCCGTGATCAGGCTAGCCTTCAGGCCCTGGGGAGCCAGCGACAGGTACGAGGTCGTGATAAAGCCGCCGAAAGACTGGCCGAGCGTCGTCCACGGGTCATCGCCGCACAGCTCGTGGCGCAGCGCCTCCGCGTCATACACGATCTGGTCCTGACGGAAGTAGCGCAGGTACGTGGCCTTCTCCTCGTCCGTGTCCAGGTGAGAGAGCGCCTGGGCGTCCATGCGGGTCGACTGGCCCGTGCCTCGTTGATCGAGGAGCACCACCCGGTAGTCCTGGAGGAGACGATTCATCCACCCGCCGG
>NZ_ALCA01000020.1 GCF_000278725.1 Actinomyces sp. ICM47
GCCCTGCCACCGCCCACGGGCATCGCAGCCTGGCCCTCCGGCAGCCTGCGCACTGGTGCTGGTGGGGTTTTTCGGGTTACAGGATAAAACGTGTTGGTTTTGTGGTGACTTTTCGGCTGTTGGTGCGGAAAGTTGGTGTTGTAGGTGGTGGAGCCAACTTGGAGGATGGATAAATCGTGTTGCTAGCAGGGTGACTTTTTGGCTTTGTTGCACGGGAAAGTTGCTATTGTAGTTGGTGGTGTTTGCCTCGTTCCTGTGAATGCTGCATCGCGGGCCTGTGTGTGGCTGCCCCATGATCCGTCATGGATTGGTCGTGTGCGACAGCGACCTGGGTTCCAACGTGTCCCGCATGTGAACCCGCTGTTTCGCACGTGGGCCGTCTGTTCCGCACGTTAACCCGCTGTTCCGTACGTGGGCAGGGTTGCCCAGGCTCGGAATAGCAGGCCCACGTGCGGATGAGAAGGGCGTACCAAGGCATGCAAGGTACGAACCCAGCAACATGACATGTCCTATAACCCGGGTGTAGCGACGCCCCGTGCGCGAGCGTCTCACTGCATGTCCGAGCTGTTTTGTGGTGTATGGCGCGTGTCGCCGACGTGTCGGACCCTCGTGTAGCGAAATTCCTCTCGATTGGTGGTGGTGAGGTCGCGGTTCGTGCTGGCGTGGTGCCCAAAGTGCAGACCACCTCGGCGAAAAATGCTGAAAATGGGGTGTTGTGGGCGAGGTGGTCTGCGTTTTGGGCACAACGTGCCTGGCAGGGTGTGTTGCTCGCGCGCGAACCCGATGTTGCGAGCGGTAACCCGCTATGTCGCATGTCAACCCGCTATTTGGAGCGTGGGCGGGGCTGCCTAGGTTCGTATTAGCGGGTTAACGTGCGGATTAGAGGGGTCACGTGCGAAATGATGGGTTCGGATATAACGTGGGGTCCACGTGAGGGTTAGGGAACCCGGGTGGGGCTGAGTTGCTTCGCGAGGACTGATCACGTTGCGGTGAAATAGATCGTGCGGGTCAGTGGTTGCAGCTGGGCTCATCTATTGGCAGTATTAACCATTCAATACGCAGATAAACCCTATTGAGGCATGGTGGGTAGCTCGCCCAGGCAGTCACCTATCGGGTTAACGTGCGCGTCAGAAGCGGTTCGGTCAAGCCTTCGCGGTGCCTGCCGGCCGGGGGTCGTTGCGTACGCGGATAGGTTGTTGCCTCATGGATAGGTCATGAGCATGCGGATAGCTTATTAACCTATCCGCATGGCGATAACCTATCCGCATCGTCGTAACCTATCCGTGAAAGAACGGAACTGGTTCGATCCGTGGCCTCGCATTAGGTTGGTTCGCGTGTTCTGGATGGGAAGTTGCGTTCTGGATGGGAACTGCTCTTTTGGATAGGTTATTTTCCTATCCAGAACGCCGTAACCTATCCAGATTGACGGTTCTTCTCCGGTTTGTCGATGCTTTCTGCCCGCACGGGCATGGGACGTGCCTGCGATGCTCTGCAACGGCGTCGTCCCCCAACGCCATCCATATGGGCATGGGGCATGCGCGCTCGACCTGACGGTGTGAGTAATACCTGCCGCCGCCCACAGGCCCGAGGCGGTGCCCGACCGTATGAGGCAACCGTGACCTCGGCGAAGATTGGTAAGGCGATCCTATCCCATAGGGCAAAAGTCCCAATGACGTAAAAACGCCTAAAACGACGGCTCTATTCCCAAGTTTGACAGTATCGTGAAACATTTGACTAAACAGTGGACAGCGCTAGAAATTGTGGGACCAAGGGACCATCATGGATGTGTCTGAAGGGCACGGCCCCACAAGGGCCAACCCCGCACCGAAATGATACGTAGAGGAGATTCATCATGACCGTTGAGTCCACTGGTTTCAAGGCTTCCGACGTTCTCGCAGGCAACCTGCAGAAGGTCCTCACCGACGTGACGGCGCTGTCCCTCGTGGGCAAGCAGCTGCACTGGAACATCACCGGCGAGGGCTTCCGCTCGCTGCACCTGTACCTCGACGATGTCGTTGACATCGCCCGCGAGGCCTCCGACGAGATCGCCGAGCGCATGCGCGCCCTCCAGGTCGTCCCCAATGGCCTGCCCGAGGTCGTCGCCCAGCGCAACACCCTCCCGACCGTCCCCGAGACGATCATCAAGACCGATGACGCCGAGGAACTCGCCGTCGCCGCCATCAACGCGACCGTCGGCACCATGCGCGACGTGCACGAGAAGGTTGACGCCGAGGATTCCGCCTCCGCCGACATTCTCAACGACTACATCCGTCGCTTCGAGCAGCAGGCGTGGTTCATCCGTTCCCAGAACGGCCAGGCCTGAGCCTGACACCTCCGTGAGGAGGGAGCGGGTCGCGTAGGCTCGCGTGAATAACATTGGGGTGCCCCACCTGTCACAGGTGGGGCACCCTTGTGTGTGCGTGAGTTCGCTCATCGCGGTGGATGGGGTGATGGTGCCCCGAGCCGAATGCGGTTGGCGTTCTGTGGTATGTGAGCGCGGTGTGGGCTGCAGGTATCGCGCTAGGCTGCCGAGGCCTCGTCTGTGCCCGGGAGGAACGCGACGAGGAGGGGGCGCGGCGCGAACGCTCTCTCCGGAAGGTGACACAGCGTCAGCGACATGGGGAAGCGTGAACATTAGGCTGGTGGAGTGACGAATTCCCAGGACGTAGCAGCGACCACCTCGACGTCGATCCATGCGCATCATGGAGAGGCACAGCCCGCCCTGGTTCTAGTCAACCTGGGGACGCCGACCGCCCCTGAGCCTGGTCCGGTGCGCGCGTTCCTGCGCGAGTTCCTGTCCGACCGTCGCGTCATCGAGATGAGTCCGCTTCTGTGGAAGCCCATCCTCGAGGGCATCATTCTGCGCGTGCGCCCCCGCGAGGTCGCCGCCAAGTACCGCAGCATCTGGATGGAGGAAGGCTCGCCGCTCATGCACTACACCCGTGAGCAGGCCCGCCGCCTCGGCGAGCGCTTGCCGGGCGTGCGCGTCGAGGTCGCGATGCGCTACGGGCAGCCCTCTATCGGTTCGGTCCTGGACCGCCTGCATGCCGAGGGTGTGCGCCGGGTCGCGATCCTGCCCGCGTATCCGCAGTACGCGGCTTCGACGGTGACGACGATCAACGACGCGGTCGCCCAGTGGATCGGCCGCAACCGTGACGGCTTCGAGATGCGCCTGCATCGTTCCTTCCCCGCAGCCCCCGCGTACATCGAGGCGCTTGCGACCGCGCTCGAGCGCCACTGGGCGCGGGTGGGTCGCCCGAACTTCCTGACGGGGGACCGCGTCGTCGTGTCCTTCCACTCGATCCCGGTCGCCATGGACGAGGCCGGGGACCCCTACCGCGCCGAGTGCCGCCACACGGTCGCGGCCCTTGAGTCGCGCCTCGGCCTGGCGATGGGTTCCCTGACGGCCACCTTCCAGTCTGTGTTTGGGCGCGCGCAGTGGCTCGGCCCGCAGACGATCGAGGAAATGGCTGAGTTGGGTGCCGCGAAGTGCCCGCGCGTGGACGTCATTTGCCCGGGCTTCATGGCGGATTGCCTGGAGACGCTCGAGGAGATTGATCAGCTGAACCGCGAGACGTTCGTCGAGGCCGGGGGTGGGGACTTCCACTACGTGCCGTGGGCGAACGACTCCGATGGCGCGGTTGCTGCCTTGGAAGAGCAGTCCCGCATCGCGCTCGCCGGCTGGGTGTAGAAGCGCACGTCAATCCGAGAGGAGACGCGGGGCTGATCCGACCGCGTGCGCATGAGAGACAGTTTGTGTGCGTATCGCGAATAGGTTGTGCCTATGCGGATAGGTTATTCACTTGCGGATAGGTTACTAAGCTATCCGCGTGTTCATAACCTATCCGTCAGCTCTTTTCCTATCCGCGAGCGTGGCGATCCGGTTGGCAACGTGGATGTGTGAGCAGCGCCCGGTGCTGCCCTCGGATGCTGTCACAAACGACCGGCGGTCGAAACCCTCCGGCGTGGTCAGCCACGGCCTCGTACCGTGACGGTATGAGCACGACTGACTGTACCGACTTCGCGACGCTGGCCATCCACACCGGGTTTGACCCGGACCCCGTGACGGGGGACGTGGTACCGCCGATGCACGTCGCGTCGACGTACGTGCAGGACTGGCCGGGCCAGCTGCGCAGCGGATACGAGTACGGGCGTTGTGGCAACCCGACGACCAACGCGTTCGCGGGGGCGCTGGCCGCGCTGGAGGGGGCGACGCACGGCTTCGCGTTCCCGTCGGGCATGAGCGCCGAGGACACGGTGATCCGTCTGCTGGCGCGCCCCGGCGACCACGTCGTGCACTCGACCGACGTGTACGGGGGAACGCACAAGCTCCTGAGCGTCATCAAGCCCGCCGAGGGCATCACCTCCCAGGCGGTGGATCTGACCGACCTGGCCGAGGCCGAACGCGTGATTCGCGCACAGCGCCCGCAGCTCGTGTGGGTCGAGACCCCCTCGAACCCGTTCCTGCTGGTTACCGACATCGCCGCGATTGCGGCCCTCACACACGAGGTGGGCGGCCTGCTGATCGTGGACAACACCTTCGCGACGCCGGTGTTGCAACGGCCCCTCGAGCTGGGTGCGGACGTCGTCGTGCACTCGACGACCAAGTATGTGGGCGGCCACTCCGACGTGATCGGCGGAGCTTTCATCCTGCGCGATGGCCTGGAGCTGCCCGCGCACGTCGAGCCTTTTTTCGGCGAGCGCGACGCGGCGGCCGAGGCCGTGAAGCTTCAGATGGCTCTCGGTCACGTGCCGTCCCCGCGCGACACGTACCTGGCGCACCGCGGCCTGAAGACTCTGGCTCTGCGCGTGGAGCGCCACTGCGAGAATGCGCAGAGGATCGCCGAGTTCCTGGCCTCCCACCCGAAGGTGAGCGCGGTCCACTATCCGGGGCTGGCCTCGGATCCGGGCTACGAGCTGGCCCAGCGCCAGAATCCCCGAGGCATTGGCGGGGTTTTGTCCTTCCAGGTTGCCACGGAGGAGGCGGCCCTCGAGCTGACGACGCGCACGCGCATCTTCGCGCTGGCCGCGTCGCTGGGTGCGCCGGAGTCCCTCATTGAGCACCCGGCGATCATGACGCATTCGACGCGTGTTGGCGGGGTCGGCGGCGTGCCTGGCACGCTTCTGCGCCTGGCGGTTGGCCTGGAGGACGTGGGTGACCTGATCGCGGATCTGGAGCAGGCGCTCGCCGGTATCTGAGGGGTGCGCGGGGCAGCCACGAGGCCGGGGCGGCCCTGGTGCATCACCAAAACTCGCACGTGATTGACTCGGGCCAGTTTGTGGTTATACCCAGAACGTTGAAATTCCGGGCATGCGATTTCAAAATTGAAGCACTTGGGATCGAGTTACGTGCGGCATGGTTGGGGAGTATGACT
>NZ_ALCA01000021.1 GCF_000278725.1 Actinomyces sp. ICM47
TCCCGCGCCGCGCCGGCGACCGCGCCGCCGTCGAGGCTGGCCTCCTCCCGGGTCTGCTTCCCTTCGGCCGCGGCATTGACGAGGCCGGGGCACAGTCCCTGGGATGGGGCGAGCTGCCCGAGCGCGGCCTCGACGCCAAGCAGATGATCGAGGCCGCCGCCTCCGGCGAGCTGAAGGCCCTGGTCGTTGGCGGCGTCGACGTCCGCGACTTCGACGAGCCGGCCGCCGTGCGCGACGCCCTCGACGAGGTTCCTTTCCTCGTGTCGCTTGAGGTTCGCGCCTCCGAGATCACTGATCGCGCGGACGTCGTCCTGCCGGTCGCCCCCGCGGTCGAGAAGAACGGCACCTACATCAACTGGGAGGGCCGCCTGCGTCCCTTCGGCCAGGCGCGCTCCGCGACCTCGCTGACGGACCGCGACGTGCTCGTGCGCCTCGCCGAGGAATTCGACGCCGACCTGGGCATCACCACCCTGTCGGACCTGTACACCGAGGTCAACCCCCTCATGGAGTGGGACGGCGACCCGCAGGACTTCACCCCGGCCTCGGCGCAGGCTCCCGCCGTCGCTGGTCAGGGGCAGGTCGTTCTGACCTCCCACAAGCCCATGATTGACGCCGGTCGCCTCCAGGATGGCGCTCCGTGGTTGGCAGGATCGGCCCGCCGTCCCGTCCTCCTGGCCTCCGCCGCGACGCTGGCCGCCGCGGGCATCACCCCCGGCGCTGACGCGACGCTCGAGACCGAGCGTGGAACGATCACCCTCCCGGCCGCCATCGCAGACCTGCCCGACTCCGTCGCGTGGGTTCCCGAGTGCTCGACCGGTTCCGTTATTCACGAAAACCTCGGCGGTGTCGGCACCGTCGCGACCCTGCGCGCCACGCAGGAGGTGGCACGATGACACTGACCCCCTTCGCAGTCCCGGAGTACACCGCCGCGGACTTTAGCCAGGAAACCTGGTGGCTCAGCCTCATCAAGGCCGTGTTCATCATCGTCTTCCTGATCGCCAACGTGCTGCTGGCCCTGTGGGTCGAGCGCCGAGGCCTGGGCCGCATGCAGACGCGTCCCGGCCCGAACGTGGCGGGCCCCCTCGGCCTGTTCCAGGCGTTCGCCGACGCGGGCAAGCTCCTCTTCAAGGAGGACATGTGGACCCGCAGGGCCGAGAGGTTCCTGTACTTCCTGGCTCCCGCAATCGCGGCTTTCGCGGCTTTCAGCGTCTACGCGGTGATCCCGATGGGGCCGAACGTGTCGATCTTCGGCCACTCGACACCGCTGCAGCTCGCCGACATGCCCGTTGCCTCCCTGTACATCCTGGCGATTGCCTCGCTGGGCCTGTACGGCATCGTCCTGGGTGGTTGGTCGACCCGCTCGACCCTGCCCCTGTATGGTGCCGTTCGTTCCTCCGCGCAGGTCATCTCCTACGAACTGGCCATGGGCCTGTCCCTCGTGAGCGTGTTCCTCATGTCGGGCACCATGTCCACGTCGCAAATCGTCGCCGCTCAGGGACAGTTCTGGTGGGCATTCACCCTCTTCCCGGCGTTCGTCATCTACTGCATCAGCGCCACCGGTGAAGTCAACCGTCTGCCCTTCGACCTGCCCGAAGCCGAAGGCGAAATCGTCGCCGGCCACATGACCGAGTACTCCTCGATGAAGTTCGGCTGGTACTACCTGTCCGAATACGTCAACATGCTCAACGTCTCGGCCGTCGCCACCACGATGTTCTTCGGCGGCTGGCACGCCCCGTGGCCGCTATCCCACGTCGAGTTCCTCAACTCCGGCTGGTGGGGCATGCTCTGGTTCTTCCTCAAAATCTGGTTCTTCATGTTCCTGCTCATCTGGACGCGCGCGACCCTGCTGCGTTTCCGCTACGACCAGTTCATGAACCTCGGCTGGAAGCGCCTCATGCCCATCGCCCTGGGCTGGCTCGTCCTCGTCGCCCTCGTGCGCGGCGTCACGCAGTTCGTCCAGCTCTCCACGCCCGTACTCTTCGGCAGCGTCGGCGTTCTCTTCCTGGTCGCCCTCGTCATCATCTGGGTGACCGACAAGCCCGAGCCCGAGCCGATTCCCGCCTCCGAGCGCGAATACACCGGCTTCGAGGACGGCTTCCCCGTCCCGCCGCTGCCCGGACAAACACCCGTCGCCAGCCCGCGCGCCAGGGCCACCATTGAGGGCACACTGGCCACGGCCTCGGCAATCGACAACCCGAAGGAGGGCACCGATGAGTGAGAAGACCACCGGCGAGGACATGCTCTTCGAGCACGACCCCAAGGGTGCGTTCGCGCAGTTCGTCGCCCCCATGGCCGGCTACGGAGTCACGATGGCTTCGTTCTTCCGACCCACCGTCACCGAGCAGTACCCGCGCGAACCCGCGCGCGTCATGCCTCGCTTCCACGGACGTCACCAGCTCAACCGCTACGACGACGGCCTCGAAAAGTGCGTCGGCTGCGAGCTGTGCGCCTGGGCGTGCCCAGCCGACGCGATCTTCGTCGAAGCCGCGTCCAACACGCCCGACGAGCAGTACTCCGCGGGCGAGCGCTACGGCCGCGTCTACCAGATCAACTACCTGCGCTGCATCTTCTGCGGCATGTGCATCGAGGCGTGCCCCACGCGCGCCCTGACGATGACGAACGACTTCGAAATCGCCAAGTACACCCGCGAGGACGACATCTACGAGAAGGGAGACCTGCTGGTCCCCCTCTCCGACGGCATGCTCGACACGCCCCACCCCATGGTCGAGGGCAAGAACGACATCGACTACTACCGCGGGGACGTCACCGGCCCCACCGCCGCCCAGGTCGACTGGGTCGCGGCCCGACGGCCTGACGATCCCTCCCTCAAGACGGTGCGAGTCGCGAAGGAGACACACTGATGAACCTGTCCAACGGTTGGCCCATGATGGGGTCAACGGGGGAGATCATCCTCTTCGCATGCACGGCCATTTTCATGGTCGGCTGCGCCCTGGGTGTCCTCTTCATGAAGAAGGCCGCGCACTCGGTCATCTGCATGGTCGGCGTCATGCTCGGCCTGGCGGTCCTGTACATCGCGAACAACGCGCCCTTCCTGGGTGTCGCGCAGATCGTCGTGTACACCGGTGCGATCATGATGCTCTTCCTCTTCGTCATCATGCTGATCGGCATCGGCACCTCCGACGACTACGCCCGCCAGTCCCGCGGCGCGATCGTCGCGGCGGTCCTCGGTGGCCTCGGCCTGATCGTCATCGTCACGACGGCGATCCTCAAGGCGGCCCCCGCCACCTACGCGCCCAGCGACGTCGACCCCTACTCGAACCAGCCCGTCACCGACCTGGCGATCACGCTGTTCCAGGAGCACTGGCTCAGCATGGAACTCGCGGGCGGCCTGCTGATCACCGCCGCGGTCGGCGCGATGCTGCTGACCCACTCCGACCGCCTCGGCCCGAAGGTTAACCAGGAGCAGACGGCTCGCAACAAGATGCGCGCATTCGCCGAAAAGGGCACTCGTATCGGCCAGCTGCCCGCCCCCGGCGTCTACGCCCAGTCGAACGCGGCCGACGTGCCTGCCATCTCCGGCGAGACCCTCGGCCCGGTCGAGGAATCTGTGCCCCGCGTCCTGCGCGTGCGCGGCCTCGCCCGCACGATCGGCGAGGTCACCCCCGAGGTCTCCGAGCAGCTCGCCCTCGCACGCCACGACGACAACACCGCCGTGGCCGTCGAGGAATCGCCCTACACCATCGGGCGCACGCCCGACGTCCCGCGCTCCGGCTCCTTCGGGATGCCCGGCGCTGCCGCGCCCACCGGACTGGCCCAGCCTCGGGCTCGCAAGGCGCGCACCACCACCCCCACTGAGAAGAAGGAGGAGAGCAAGTGAGCCTCGCCTGGTACCTCATCCTCGCGGGTGTGCTGTTCGCCATCGGAGCGACCACGGTCCTCGTGCGCCGCAGCGCGGTCATCGCGCTCATGGGCGTCGAAATGATGCTCAACGCCGCGAACCTCGTCCTCGTGACGTTCTCGCGCATCAATTCCAACGTCGACGGAGAGATCATGGCGTTCTTCGTCATGGTCGTCGCGGCCGCTGAAGTCGTCGTCGGCCTGTCGATCATCGTGTCCATCTATCGTTCCCGCTCGACCACGAGCGTGGACGATCTCAACCTGTTGAAGAACTGAAGGAGGACGTAACCCATGACCACCTTCCTTTCTGCGCAGGCGTCCGGCGCCGCCCAGACGGTCGCCGCCACCGGAGCCGCCTCCTACGCGTGGCTCCTCATCCTGATCCCGCTCGCCAGCGCAGGCCTGCTCCTGCTGCTCGGGCGCTCTTCCGACAAGTGGGGCCACCTGCTGGCGACCCTCGCATCCTGGTCGACCTTCGTCATCGGTGCGGCCATCGCCGCCCAAATGTGGGGTGCCCCCGAGGACGCGCGCCGCTTCGGTGAGACCCTGTTTACTTGGATCCCCGCCGGCGACTTCACCGTGAACTTCGGCCTGCTCGTCGATCCGCTGTCCATCACCTTCGTCATCCTGGTGACCTTCGTCGGTTCGCTCATCCACGTGTACGCGATTGCCTACATGGAGCACGACGAGGCCCGCCGCCGTTTCTTCGCCTACCTGAACTTCTTCATCGCGGCGATGCTCACGCTGGTGCTGGCCGACTCCTACGCCGGCCTCTTCGCCGGCTGGGAGGGCGTGGGCCTGGCCTCGTACCTGCTCATCGGCTTCTGGAACCACGTCCCCGCCTACGCGGTGGCTGCCAAGAAGGCGTTCGTCATGAACCGTGTCGGCGACATGGGCATGCTGATCGCCATGATGGGGATGGTCGCCTCCTTCCAGTCGGTGTCCTTCTCCGAGGTCTCCGCCCGCGCAGGCTCAATCCCGACGGCCTCCGCCACGTTCATCGGCTTCTTCCTGCTCGTGGCTGCCTGCGGTAAGTCCGCGCAGTTCCCGCTGCAGGCCTGGCTGGGCGACGCCATGGCCGGCCCGACCCCCGTCTCCGCGCTCATCCACGCTGCCACGATGGTCACCGCCGGCGTCTACCTGATCGTCCGCTCCGGCGCGGTCTTCGTCGCCGCCCCCGTCGCCGCTACCGCCGTCGCCATCATTGGCGCGATCACGCTCCTGTTCGGCGCGATCGTCGGCTGTGCGAAGGACGACATGAAGAAGGTCCTCGCCGCCTCCACCATGAGCCAGATCGGCTACATGATGCTGGGCGCGGGTCTGGGTCCCATCGGCTGGGCATTCTCGATCTTCCATCTCTTCACCCACGGCTTCTTCAAGGCCCTCATGTTCCTCGGTGCCGGTTCCGTCATGCACGGCATGGGCGACCAGGTCAACATGCGTCGCTTCGGTGCCCTGCGCGGTGCCATGAAGGTCACCTGGCTGACCTTCATGATGGGCTGGCTCGCCATCCTCGGCGTTCCGCCATTCTCCGGCTACTGGTCGAAGGACAAGATCATCGAGGCCGCCTTCAGCGCCCACACCTTCGGCGGGTCTGAGGCCACCTGGATCGGCTGGATCTACGGAACCGCCGCCCTGGTCGGTGCTGGCGTCACCGCGTTCTACATGTCGCGCCTCTTCTTTATGACGTTCCACGGCAAGGCCCGCTGGACCACCGAGGCCGAAGGCTCCCCCGTGCACCCGCACGAGTCCGGTGCCCTCATGACGGTCCCCATGATCATCCTCGCCATCGGCGCGGTCATCCTGGGTGCCGCCCTCTCCATCGGCAACACGTTCGTCAACTGGCTGGCCCCCTCCATCGGCCACCTCGAGCACGGACACCCCGTCATGAACGAATACATCATCCAGGGAGCCACGCTCGCCCTCGTCATCATCGGCGCACTCATCGCGTGGATGAAGTACGGTCGCGACGAGGTCCCCACCTCCGTCCCCGCAGGCAACGCCCTGACCGAGGCCGCACGCCGCGACCTCTACCAGGACACCGTCAACGAGACCCTGTTCATGATGCCCGCCAAGGGCCTCGTCACCGTCGCAACCGTCGGCGATGCGAGCGCCATCGACGGTGCGCTGAATGGCCTCGGTGCTGGTTCCCAGCTGCTCGGACGACTCGTTGGCGTCACCCAGAACGGCCTCGTGCGCACGTACGCCGCCTACATCCTGGGAGGCGTCATCCTCGCCCTGGTCATCGTCTTCGGATTCTGGCTGTAAGGGGTACACGACAATGGAAAGTGCAATGGTTGTTACTAACTTCCCGTGGCTGACCGTCCTCGTGGCTCTGCCGGCCGCGGGCGCGGCCCTCCTCGGCTTCGTCCCGCCCCTACGCCGGGCCGCCGGGCGCGTTATCGCCCTGGCGATCGCTCTCGTCGAGCTCGCCATCGGCGTCTACGCCGCCACCGTCTTCGACTGGTCGGCCCCGGCTTCGTACCAGCTCTACGAGTCCCGCGCGTGGATCCCGCAGATCGGCGTCACCTGGTCCGTGGCCGTGACCTCCCTCGGCCTCGTCATGATCCTCCTGGCTCTCGCGCTCGTGCCGCTCGTGCTCATCGCAGGCTGGGACGAGAACGAGGACCGCGGCGCGTACCCCGCGCTGGTACTCGCACTCCAGGCCTTCATGGTCCTGATCTTCGCGGCCTTCGACCTGGCGGTCTTCTACTTCGCCTTCGAAGCCATGCTGATCCCGCTGTACTTCATGATCGGACGCTACGGCGTCGGTGACGAAGCGGCGCGTCACAAGGCCGCCATGAAGTTCCTGCTGTACTCGCTGTTCGGCGGACTCATCATGCTCGGTGGCGTCCTGTTCATCTGGGCGCTCGGCTCCTCGACGCAGTCCAACACGATCGCGTTCTTCCGCATGGACACGCTGGCCGCACTGCTGCCGAACCTGTCGGCTTCCGTCCAAATGGTCGTCTTCGTGTCCTTCATGGTCGCCTTCGCGATCAAGGCCCCGATGGTCCCCGTCCACACCTGGCTGCCCGACACAGCCGCCGTCGCCCGTCCCGGCACGTCCGTGCTGCTGGTCGGCGTGCTAGACAAGATCGGCACCTTCGGCATGATCACGATGTGCCTGCAGCTCACCCCCGGTGCCTCCGCGTCGGCCAAGTGGGTCATGTGCGTCCTCGCCGTCATCTCCATCCTGTGGGGCGGCCTGTCCGCCAACGGCCAGAACGACATCATGCGCCTCGTGTCCTACACGTCCGTGTCGCACTTCGGCTTCATGGTCCTGGGAATCTTCATCGGATCCGAGATCGCGCTGGTCGGTGCCATGTTCTACATGGTCGCCCACGGCGTCTCCATCGCAGCGATGTTCCTGCTCTCCGGCTGGCTCTCGAAGCGTGGCGGCACGCAGGACATGCGCGACTACGTTGGCATGCAGCGCGTCACCCCGGTCCTCGCCGGCCTGTGGCTCATGAGCGGCCTCGCGTCCATCGCGCTGCCCGGCCTGTCCGGCTTCGTCCCCGAGTACCTCGTCCTTATGGGCACCTGGACGGTCTCCGGCCCGCTGGCGCTCTTCGCGGTCCTCGGCGTCGTCATCGCCGCAATGTACATCCTCATGCCCTACCAGCGCGTCTTCACCGGCGCACCCGGCAAGGGCAAGGAGGACCTGGCGGACCTCGGGGCGCGCGAGCGCGGCGTCATGACGCCCCTCGTCGTCGCGATGCTCGTCCTTGGTATTTGGTCGGCGCCCCTCGTGAGCGCCCTGACCCCGGTTGCTCAAGACCTCGACCTGGCTAACTCGCAGGTTCCGGCCGCCGCTGAAGGGAGCGCACAGTGAACGTCCTACCCATGGCTAACTTCCAGGCCCCCGAGGTTCACTGGCTGAGCCTCGCGCCTATCCTCATCGTGCTGGGCGGCGCGGTCCTCGGCATCCTCGTCGAGGCCTTCGCCCCCGCGAAGGTACGCCGCCCCATGGTCATCGGCCTGTCGATCCTCGCCACGGCCAGCGCGTGCGTCATGCTCGCCCTGCGCTGGGAACCCGTCCTCCTCAAGGCGACCTCGCTCGGGGAGTACATCGAGGACCCGCTGACGGTCGCCGCACAGTCGATCCTTGTCATCATCGGATTCATGGCCGTCCTGGTCATGGCTGACCGCACCTCCGTCGGCGACGGCGCGTTCGCCGGTCAGCCTTCCGACCGCCCCGACTCGGCCGCCGAGGAACTCACCGAGCGCAAGGGCTACCAGCGCTCCGAGATGTTCCCGCTGACCCTGTTCTCGCTGGGTGGCATGATGATCTTCCCAGCCGCAGATAACTTCGTGACCCTCTTCGTAGCTCTCGAAGTCATGTCCCTGCCGCTCTACATCATGGCCGCGACCGCGCGCTACCGCCGCCAGCTGTCCTACGAGTCCGCGCTGAAGTACTTCGTGCTCGGTGCCTTCTCCTCGGGCTTCATGCTGATGGGGTCGGCGTTCCTCTTCGGCTTCGCCAACTCGCTGCGCATCTCGGCGCTCGGCCCGGCCATCGCCCAGAACACCAACATGGACTGGATGGTCATCATCGGCGTCTTCTGCGTCATGGTCGGCCTCCTGTTCAAGGTCGGTGCCGCGCCCTTCCACGCGTGGACCCCCGACGTCTACACGGGTGCCCCGACTCCGGTCACCGGCTTCATGGCCGCCGCCGTCAAGATCGCCGCCTTCGCCGCGATGCTCCGCTTCTACACGGCCGTCGCCGTGTACCTGCAGTGGGACCTCCTGGCTATCTTCGCGGGCGTCGCCGTCCTGACGATCATCGTCGGTACCTTCGCCGGCCTCGTGCAGGACAACGTCAAGCGCATGCTCGCCTACTCTTCGATCGCGCACGCCGGCTTCATCCTCATGGGCATCATCGCGATCCAGAAGGGCGGCTCGGGCCATGTGTTGTTCTACACGCTCGGCTACGGCCTGGCGACGGTCGGTGCCTTCGGCGTGGTTGCGCTCGTGCGCGGCCGCGACGCCGACGGCAACGTCCTGGGTGAGGCCCCCAGCCTGCGCAAGTGGGCGGGTATCGGCCGCACCAACCCGTGGATCGCGGGCTCGATGCTGGTCTTCCTGCTGTCCTTCGCGGGCATCCCGCTGACCGGCGGTTTCATTGGAAAGTTCGTCATTTTCTCCGACGCGATCAAGGGCGGCCTCGCCTGGCTCGCGGTCGTCGGCCTTGTGGCCTCGGCGATTACGGCGTTCTACTACTTCCGCCTCGTGCGCGTCATGTTCTTCACCGAACCCTCGGAGGAGTCTGTCGTCGTGAAGTCGGAGGGGCTGTCCGCTCTGGCCATCGTCGTGTGCGCACTTGGAACCATCGCTCTCGGTGTGTTCCCGGGTCCCGTGTTGAGCCTGCTTGAAAAGATCGTCATACTGATCCCGTGAGCGCTCAAACACCCGATCTTCATGTTCCCGACCTCGAGTCCCGTATCACCCCGGGGCTCGAGGTCGTCGAGCGTCGTTTGCTCGACGCCGTCTCGTCGTCGCGCGACCTGACAGACGAACTGACGCGTCACCTGGCCGTCGCGGGCGGCAAACGGATGCGTCCACTGCTGACCCTCGTGTGCGCTCAGCTCGGCGATCCCGAGCGCGCACTCAGCGACCGGGTCATCACGGCAGCCACCGCGGTCGAGCTGACGCACCTGGCGTCCCTGTACCACGACGATGTCATGGACTCCGCTCCCACGCGTCGCGGCGTGCCTTCGGCGCAGCGCCTGTGGGGCAACAACCGCGCGATTCTCGCCGGCGACATCCTGTTCGCCCGCGCGTCGCTACTGGTCGCTTCCCTGGGACCCGAGATCGTCGCCCACCACGCGCGCACGTTTGAGCGTCTGTGCGAGGGCCAGCTCAACGAGACCTTCGGCCCCACAGACGACGCGGATCGCGTTGACTTCTATCTGCAGGTCCTCGCGGACAAGACCGGCTCGCTGGTTTCTACGGCCGCCTCCTTCGGTGCGCTGCTGTCCGGGGCCGGTTCCCTGATGGCTGGCATCGTTGCCGACTTCGGCGAAAAGGTGGGCGTTGCCTTCCAGATTGCCGACGACGTGCTGGACCTGGCGTCTTCTGGCCAGCAGTCCGGCAAGACACCCGGCACCGATCTGCGCGAGGGCGTCGACACGCTCCCCGTCCTCCTGCTGCGCCGCCGCGAGGCCACCGGCACGATCGACGAGGCCGGCTTGCAGATCCTGCGCGACCTGGACGGCGACCTATCCTCCGACGAGGCCCTCGCCTCGGTTGTGGAACGCCTGTGCGCCCACGACGTGCTCGATGAGACGCGCGAACTTGCGCGCACCTGGGCCAATGACGCTATCGCAGCGCTCGCCCCGCTGCCCAAGGGCGAGGTCAAGACTGCGCTCGAAGCATTCGCCACCCTCATGGTGGACCGCCTGGTCTGACTGTTTCACGAGGCCGGGGTCCTCTGCGCTGTTTGGCGCGGCGGACCCCGGCCTCGTTGTATGCGCGTGTTCTGCGTGTTGGTGCCTGGGGGCGGCG
>NZ_ALCA01000022.1 GCF_000278725.1 Actinomyces sp. ICM47
CTAACAGCACTCAGTGCTTGGCGACGCTCACCGCGAGCTTGTCGCCAGCCTCGACCGTCAGCGACAGCGCGAGGGTCTCGGCGGCGATCATGTCGCGCCAGGCCTCCACGTCGGCCACGTGATCGGACGGCACCGTCAGCGACAGGTCGATGCGGTCCGCAATGTGCAGGCCGGCGTTCTTACGCTCGTCCTGGACGGCACGCACGACGTCGCGGGCGTAGCCCTCGGCCTCGAGCTCGGGGGTCAGCTCCGTATCGAGCACCACGAAGGTGCCCGACGCCAGCACGTCCGCGACCTGTCCCTCGGCAGCATCCACGGAGGTAGACACCGAGAACATGTCACCGGTCAGCTCCAGCGGAGCGCCGTCAACCACGACGCCCGGGAAACGGCACGCGCCATCTTCCGCCAGCTCCCACTCACCGGACTTCTGAGCCTTGAACAGCTGGCTCGTCAGCTTACGAACCGACGGGGCGAAGGCGCGCGGGTTCAGGCTCAGCTCGGTGCGCACGCTCAAGCCCGAATTCTCCGGCGCGGAGAACACCACGGACTTCACGTTCACCTCGGAAGCAATCAGGTCCGCGAAGGGCTCCAAGGCAGCAAAGTGCTCGGAGACGACCTGCAGGGAGGCCAGCGGCTGGCGCACACGCAGCTGATGCGTCTTGCGCAGCGCGTGAGCCGACGACACAATCGAACGAACCTCATCCATGGCGGCGACCAGCTCAGGGGCATCCACGGCCTCGTCGATAACCGGGTAGTCCGTCAGGTGCACGGACTCTCCGCCCGTCAGGCCACGCCAGATCTCCTCGCCCAGCAACGGCAGCAGGGGTGCCGCCAGCTCCATGAGCGTCACGAGAGCCGTGTACAGCGTGTCGAACGCGGCGCTGTCCTCGTCCCAGAAGCGCTGACGCTGGGTACGCACGTACCAGTTCGTCAGAACATCCAGGTAGTCGCGAACCGCCTCGCACGCACCCGCCACGTCATAGGCATCCAGCGCGCCGCGCACATCCTCAACGAGGGTACGGGTGTGCGCCAGCAGGTAACGGTCCATCTGCACCAGCGCGGCCACGGCCTCGGGCGAGGACAGGTCGATGCGCTTCGCTTCGTAACCCTCACCCTTGTTGCAGGCACCCGCGTACAGCGTGAAGAAGTAGTACGTGTTCCAGATCGGCAGCAGCACCTGACGGACGGTGTCGCGGATCGACTCCTCCTTGACGATCAGGTTGCCGCCGCGCACGACCGGACTCGACATGAGGAACCAACGCATCGCGTCGGAACCGTACTTGTTGAACACCTCGGCCACGTCCGGATAGTTACGCAGCGACTTACTCATCTTCAGGCCGTCGTCACCCAGCACGATGCCGTGAGAGACACAGGAGCGGAACGCGGGGCGATCGAAGAGGGCGGTCGCCAGGACGTGCAGCGTGTAGAACCAGCCGCGCGTCTGACCGATGTACTCGACGATGAAGTCGCCCGGGTAGTGGTTCTCGAACCACTCCTGGTTTTCGAACGGGTAGTGCACCTGCGCGAAGGGCATCGAGCCGGACTCGAACCAGCAGTCGAACACGTCGGAGATACGACGCATCGTCGACTTGCCCGTCGGGTCGTCCGGGTTCGGGCGCGTCAGAGAGTCGATGAAGGGACGGTGGAAGTCCGTGACCTCCACGCCGAAGTCGGCTTCAAGCTCCGCGATGGAGCCGTAGACGTCCGTGCGCGGGTAGGCCGGATCGTCCGACACCCACACGGGGATCGGCGCGCCCCAGAAGCGGTTACGCGAGATCGACCAGTCGCGGGCGCCCTCCAGCCACTTGCCGAAGATGCCGTCCTTGGTGTGCGCGGGGGTCCAGGTGATCTCTTGGTTGAGCTCGACCATGCGGTCGCGGATCTGGGTCACGCGCACGAACCAGGAGGACACGGCCTTGTACATGAGGGGCTTGCGGCAGCGCCAGCAGTGCGGGTAGGAGTGCACGTAGGACTTCTCGCGCACCAGCACGGCGCGGATCTCGGGGGCGCGGCGCGCGATGGGACCGCCCTGCTCGCGCAGGTCGGCGACCACGTAGCGGTTCGCGTCGAAGATCTGCATGCCCTCGTAGTCGGGGACCTCCGAGGTGAAGACGCCGCCCTCGTCGACGGGCATAACGAGGCCGATGCCGTACTCCATGCACGTCCACATGTCGTCCTCACCGAAGGCGGGTGCCTGGTGGACGAGGCCGGTGCCATCCGTCGTCGTCACGTAGTCAGCGGCGATGATGGACCAGCCGTTGGGGCCGGGGGCACCGCCTTCGGCGCGGCGCTCGGGCGTGTCGAAGTAGTCGTAGATCGGGTGGTAGTGGAGGCCCACCAGCTCGTGGCCCTTGTAGGTGGCGACGATGGTGTGGTCCTCGCCCAGCTCCTTGACATAGGAGGGGATCAGGTCGGTGGCGATGAGGACACGCTCGCCCGCGAGGTTGCCCTCGTGGTCGGCCGCGACCTCGACGAGGGAGTACTCGATCTGCGGCCCCACGGCGACGGCCGAGTTCGAGGGCAGGGTCCAGGGCGTGGTCGTCCAGATGAGCGCCAGTTCGGGGCGCGCCGAATCCTCACGCAGCTTCTTCTCCAGACGCAGGCCCACCGTCACCGTGTTGTCGGTGCGGTCCTGGTAGACCTCGTCGTCCATCTTGAGCTCGTGATTGCTCAGAGGCGTGCGGTCGTTCCAACAGTAGGGCAGGACGCGGTGACCCTGGTAGGCAAGGCCCTTGTCGTAGAGCTGCTTGAATGCCCACAGCACGGACTCGGTGTAGGACATATCGAGCGTCTTGTAGTCGTGCTCGAAGTCCACCCAGCGGGCCTGTCGGGTGACGTACTCTTCCCATTCCTTCGTGTAGCGCAGGACGGAGGAACGGCAGGCCGCGTTGAACGCCTCGATGCCGACGCCACCCTCACGGGTGATCTCGGTGACGTCCTCGATACCGAGCTGGCGCTGCGCCTCGAGCTCGGCGGGCAGGCCGTGCGTGTCCCAGCCGAAGCGACGCTCGACGCGGTGGCCCTTCATGGTCTGGTAGCGGCCCACCACGTCCTTGACGTAGCCGGTCAGGAGGTGACCGTAGTGGGGCAGGCCGTTGGCGAAAGGCGGACCATCGTAGAACACGAACTCGTTAGAGCCGTGCTCGCCGGCGTCGCGCATCTGCACCGACTTGCGGAAGGTGTCGTCGCTCGCCCAGAAGGCCAGCGTGGATGCTTCCATGGTCGGGAAGGAAGGGCTGGGGTCCACCTCGTCTTGCCGGTGGCGGGGATAGAAGCCGTGCTTCGTCATGAGTGTCCTCGTCTCGCGCCTATACAGGGACGAGGACCGGCGTCGCCGGCACCCGCGGTACCACCCCGCTTGCCGCTCCCGTTGGTCGGGTGCGGCCGCTTCGTTGGGGCTGTGTCGGGCCCTCCCGTCCGGTTCTACTGGAGGGGACGAGGCCGTGGCCGGCTATCGCTGCCCTCTTTCTTCCGGATGCTCCCCGGTGATACCCCGCTGTCGCGGGCCGGATCGTAGCGAAAAACCAGTGTAGCGAAGCGACTGTTCAGATGCCCATCGGGGGCGCGTCTGTCTGCCCACAGCGCAGGCGTGCTCTTCCCGTCTCGGTGCACGGCCTCGTTGCCACGGCGCGTGCTTTCGGGGAGCGCGCAGCCCTGCACTAGAGTTGTGGGGTGTTTAAAACGGAAACGAAACGCCCCGCGCGCCCCTGGGGTGCGCTCGTCGGTGTGTGCGTGATCGCCGCGCTGCTGGTCGTCTGGGCGTTGCAGGGGTCCCTATCCGGCGCGGGTTTCCCGGTTGGGCGCGCAGCGACGATTGCGGTGGGCATGACCCTGCAGGCGATCCCCTTTCTCCTCCTGGGTGTCTTCGTCGCCGAACTCATCGAGGCCTACCTCTCCCCCGCGCTCATCGCCCGGGTGTTCCCGACAAACCCTCTCGCGTCGGTGCTGACTGCGCTCCTCGCAGCTTTCGTGCTGCCCGTGTGCGATTGCTCGGCCGTTCCGATTTTCCGTTCCCTCCTGCGCAAGGGGGTTCCCCTGTCGGCGGCGACGACCCTCATGCTGGCCTCCCCCGCGATCAACCCGCTGGTATTCGCCTCGACGCTCTACGCCTTCGGGTCGTGGTCGCTCGTCGCGGCGCGGGTCGGCCTCTCGGTCGTCGTCGCCCTCACGGTCGGCCTGTCTATGCTGGTCATTCCTCCACGCGCGCTGCGCGAGGAGAGCCTGTCGGACACCGATCACGGGGGCGACGCGTGTTGCTGCGAGCACGGGTGCGAGATGCCCGACCGGAGCGTCTCTGGCGTGTTGGCAGCGACTGGTCGGTCGTTTGGGCGAATTTTGCCGTTCTTACTGGGAGGCGTGGCCGCATCAACGGTGGCACAGGTGCTGTGGCCGGTGTCGTCGTTGCTGTCGGGGCTGCCTGCGGCGGGCGCGTTGGCTCTGATGATGGGAGCGGGTTTCGCCCTGTCCCTGTGTTCATCGTCTGATGCGGTAATTGCACGCTCGTTCGCCTCATTGGCACCGACAGGTGCTCTCATGGGCTTCATGGTGTACGGGCCGATGATGGACGTAAAGAACGTAGCGTTGTTGTCGTCGCAGTTCCGCGGAACATTTGTGGCGCGCCTGTTCGTGACGGTGACAGCAGTTGCCGCGTTGGTTGTTGGCGGCTCCTGGTGGATGGGGGTTCTCTCGTGAAGCTGTTGGATCGGATTGCTCCCACCCTGGAGGCCCTGTCTCTGGCGGGGTTGGGTGCTGCGCTCGCATGGATGGCGCTGTCGGGACGCTACGGGTCATTCGTGCCACCGTCGGCGCGGCTGGGCATCCTCGCATCAGGCGTCGGCTTGTTGGCGTGCGCGCTGGCACTATCGTCGCGTCTGGAGGTGGGCGAGGGTGAGCACACCCATGGTGAGCACACCCATGCGCCCGCGTCGTCGCGTCGTGGGCTGACGCGCGCCAGCGTGGCTATCCTGGCCGCCCTCATCCTGATCCTTCCCTTCCGCGTGTCCCCCTCTGAGCTGGCCGCAACCACGATTAGCGCGCGTGCCGCAGATACCGAAGACGAGGCCGAGGCGGACCCCGGCGCACCATCCGAGGACAGCTCCTCCGCTCCCCCCGCGAGCGCGGATGGGGGCACGCAGTCGGCCACCCCGGGTGGGAGCCAGAGCGGGGGTGGGTCCCAGGCCTCGTCGAGTGGAGTGTTGGAGCTGACGACGGAGAATTTTGCTGCTCAGGTTGAGGAATTGGCGTCTCATGGGAAGGTGCATGATGGTCAGCGTGTGGAGTTGACGGGTTTTGTGATGAGCGAGGCTTCGGCGCGGGGGCAGGCGTCGATTCCGCGGTTGACGCAGGAGGAGAGTTTCGCGGTGGCGCGTATGGCGATTTGGTGTTGTGCGGCGGACGCGTATGCGATTGGTTTTGCGGTGCGGTGGGACGGAGCGGTTCCTGCGGCGGATAGTTGGGTGCGGGTGCGTGGGACGTTGCGTCTGCGTGGTGCGAAGGCGCTGGTTATTGATGCTGAGTCGGTGGAGGTGACGAGTGCTCCGGATCCGGAGTTTGTGATTCAGAAGCGGTGAACACCAACACGCTAAGTGACTTAGATCACTTACTATGTTTATGTCCGTTAGCTCGGACACAAATTGAGGCGCGTAGCGTGAGGAATGCGCACACGGCAGGCGCGGGCGCATTCCTCACCTTCAAGGACGAAGACATGTCTACGACACCCTCACTCACGCCTCGCGAGAAGAACGCGAGGCGCTATGCGACAACGCTGGCGATCATCGCCACCCTCGGCCCGTTCTTTTACGGTTTTGAGGGCATGGTCCTCAACGCCGCCATCAAGGCGGTGGGTACCACCTTCGAACTCGGCCCTATTCTTCAGGGTGTTGCGGGCGCGGCTGGCGTCATCGGTGGCCTGTTCGGGGCGCTCGCCGCGGGCCGTATCTCTGATCGGATCGGCCGCAAGACCACGCTCATGTGGGTCGGGCCTTTCCTCCTGTTCGAGGCCCTCCTCGGCCCAATCTCTCCGCTGCTGGGCGGCTTCGGCTACCCATTCTTGCTCCTGACCCGCATCATTGGCGGCATCGGTTTTGGCGCGGCGACCACGGTTGCCCCCGGCTACGTCGCCGAGATCGCCCCAGCCGACATCCGCGGGCGCCTCATCGGATTCCGCCAACTCGCGATCATTCTGGGCCTGTTCTTCGCGGGCCTCATCAACACGGCGGTCGTCTCGTTCACGGGCGGCGCGGCGCGGCCTGCGTTCGGAGGCCTCATGACCTGGCAGGTTCTCTTCGCATGCCTGATCATTCCGGCGCTTCTCTTCGTCGTCTTCACGGCGAAGATCCCCGAGTCCCCACGCTACCTGGTTTCCGTGGGACGCACCGACGAGGCCGAGGCCATCCTGGCGAAGGTCAGCGCAGAGGCGGATCCAGCCGCACGCGTCACCGCCATCGCCGAGTCTCTGACGGCCACCGGCGGTGCGAAGCTGTCGATTGGCCAGATCCTGTCCTCGAAGTGGCGCGGCCTGGTCTTCGTCGGCATGGCGATCGCTGCCTTCCAGCAACTCACCGGTATCAACGGCGTGTTCTTCTACTCGAACTCCCTGTTCGCCGCCGTCGGCTTCACCGAGTCGATGGCCTTGGCCCAGACTCTGCTCATCACGGCCTTCAAGATCGTCGGCGTTCTGTCGGGCATCATGCTGGTGGATCGTGTGGGCCGCAAGCGCATGCTGATCTACGGCGGCACCCTCATCTTCGTCTCCCTCGGCGTTGTGGCCACAGTCTTCACGGTCGCCCCCACGGTCGACGGCAAGCCGGACGTCGCCCACTCCCCCGTCCTGGCGTTCCTGGCGGTCGCAGCCCTGTGCACCTTCCTCCTGGGCTTCACCTCCTCGTGGGGTCCGATCTTCTCCATCGTCATGGGCGAGATGTTCCCCAACTCGATCCGCGGCGGCGCTATGTCGCTCGCGTCGGGCGCAGACTTCCTGGTCAATTTCCTGGTCGTTCTACTCTTCCCCTTCCTCATCGCCTGGTCGCCGGCCGGCACCTACTGGATCTACTGCGCTTTCGGCGTCCTCGCCGTCATCTTCACCGCTCGCTTCCTGACCGAAACCAGCGGCACCGAACTCGAAGACATGGACACGGTCGTCGCCCAGAAGTAACTGGCCAACCCCCGAATTCAACGACGAAAAGACACACCAATGACCGACAAGACTCGGGACATCCCCGACAACGTACGCAACGTCCTGGTCATCATGACCGACCAGCACCGCACCGACACAATCGGCTGCCTGGGCAACCCCCACGCCCACACCCCCGTCATCGACGCAATGGGCGAATCGGGCTTCGCCTTCACCCACTGCTTCACCCCCACCGCGATCTGCACGCCGGCGCGCGCCTCACTCATGACCGGCAAGCGCCCGGGTAAGCACCAGGTGCTGGCCAACCCCGAGTGGAACATCGCCTACCAGGTCTCGATCCCCAAGGGCACGTGGACGTACACGCAGGAGCTACGCGACGCCGGCTACAACGTCGGCATCGTCGGCAAGTACCACTGCGGATACAACCTGCCCGACGCCTTCGGCGCGGACGACGACACCTACTGGGGTGCCGAAAACCCCGTGGCCAACGAGAAGTACGTCGCCTGGCTCGAGGCCAATAACCTCCCGCCGGTGCGCGCCCACGACCTGTGGCGCGGCAAGCTCCCCGGCGGGCGCGACGGGCACATCATCGCCGCACGCCTGGACCAGCCTGAGGAGGCCACCTTCGAGCGATTCCTAGCAGACCGCGCGATCGAGAAGCTGCGCGAGTACGCGGCCGACTGGAAAAACTCGGGACAGCCTTTCTGCCTCGACGTGCACTTCTTCGGCCCTCACCTGCCCTACTTCCTGCCCGACGAGTGGTTCGACCTGATCGACCCCGACCTCGTGGAGCTGCCGGAAAACTTCGGAGACCCCCTCATCGGCAAGCCCCCGATCCAGGAGAACTACGCGACCTACTGGTCCACGTCCTCGTTCACGAACGAGCAGTGGAAGAAGCTCATCGCGGTCTACTGGGGATACACGGCGATGATCGACTTCGAGATCGGGCGCATCATGGACGTGGCGCGCGAGCTGGGCATCCTGGATGACACGGCGGTCTTCTTCTGCGCGGACCACGGGGAGTTCACAGGCTCGCACCGCCTCAACGACAAGGGCCCGATGATGTACGACGACATCTACAACGTCCCCTTCATCGCCCACATCCCCGGCGTGTCCACGGTGGGCCGCTCCGACGCGTTCGTCTCCCTCATCGACCTGCCGGCCACGGTCCTGGACATCGCGGGCTTGGACACCTCGCTCGTGGAGGATGGCCGCTCGATCGTGGACCTCACGCGCGGCGAGGACGTTGAGGGCTGGCGCGAGGACATCGTGTGCGAGTTCCACGGCCACCATTTCCCCCTCCAGCAGCGCATGCTGCGCACGCGGGACTTCAAGCTCGTCATCAACCCCGAGTCAATCAACGAGCTCTACGACCTGCGCCTGGACCCCGCCGAGATGAACAACGTCTACACCGTGCCCGTGTACGACGACATCCGCAGGGAGTTGGCCACAAACCTCTACCTGCAGCTGCGCGAGCGCGGAGACCACTCCTTCGCCAAGTGGATGGCGGCGATGACGGACTTCGACATCCCACTGGTCAACACGGCTCGCTCCGACCTCGACGAGGTCACGAGCGACTAGACGCGCGGCGGCGGAAGGGACTCCAGACTTCCGCCGCCGCGACACCCACACAGACGCACGCCACCCACGAGACACACTCAGTGACACGTATCATAAAAGTAACGAGGTCGTGGCGGGGCACCGCTCACGGCACACACCCGGGAAGGACGGACATGCACTACCCCACGCGCCACCCCCTCCCCACCCTCGAGGACCGTATCGTCACCCACCTCTCCTTCTCCCCGGCGACGCGTTCGCAGCTCTGCGAAGCCCTGGACACCTCCCGCACGAACCTCGGCCGCGCCCTGACCACCCTCCTCGACGAAGGATCGGTCGTGCCCGTCCGCTCCAACGCGCCCGGGCGCGGTCGCCCCACCCAGCTCCTGACCCTCAACGCATCCGCCGCGCACGCGGTCGGCCTCCTGGTCACACGCACTTCCTGCGCCGCCGTCATGCTCAGCCGCTCCGGCACCGTCCTGGCCTCCGCCCACATCGTCTCCCCCGCATCCCCGACGCTCCTGGGGTGCCTCGAACAGACCTGCGAGGCACTGTCTGCGAGCGCCACCTCCCAGGGGATCGACGTGTCGCGGGTGCGTGCAGTGGGCGTTGGGGCTCCGATTCCAATGGGCCGTCATGCGCGAGTAGCGTCGGATGCCTATCCGAGCGTAGAGGACGTCGCGTCAGTGACGGGACGGTGGTGGCAGGCTGTCCCGGTGGTGGACAACACGGTGCGGATGGCTGCTTTCGCGGAGGGGCTTTGGGGCGCGGGGTCGGGCATGTCGTCCTTCATTTACCTGCGCCTGTCGGGCGGCGTGGGAGGCTGCGTCGTCTCCGATTTTCGTCTGGTGGGCGGGGCGACGGGATTGGCCGGGGAGCTGGGACACATCACGGTGGCGGGAAACGATGCACTGTGCGGGTGCGGGAAGCGCGGCTGCGTGGAGACGCTCGCGTCGGTGCCTGCCCTATGCGAGCGAGCGGGGGCACGCGATCTGAGGGAACTGCGCGCGGCTGTGCACGCCGACGATGAGCGTGCGCTGGCGGCCTTGGAGGGAGCCGCACGGGCGATCGGCTACGTGCTCGGGTCGGCGGCGTTGCTCATCAATCCGAAAGCAATCATTGTGGCGGGCGAGATCGTGGACGCTTTCCCCCAGATTAAGGAGGATATCGCCGCCCACATGCGTGCGGAACTCCTTCCCGTCATGGAGTGGGACATCGACGTGGTCGCGGCCTCGCTCGGACCGCTCGGGGCCGCCCAGGGCTGCGCCTACATCGCGGCCCACCCGTCGGGCGACGAGGACGCCGACCGCGAGCGCACGCCTCACCGGGGAGGGGCCACGGCCTCGCCTGGGGTGGGGGTGCGCGCTGGGGGTGAGCATTCGTGAGTGCCCAGATCCCCTTTTCTGTGGTGACGAAGCCGACGGGTGCGGCATGTAACCTGGACTGCCAGTATTGCTTTTTCCTGTCTAAGGAGTTGCTCTACGATGCGGCGGCGCAGACCATGTCGGAGGAGACGCTGGAGCGCTACGTGCAGTCGTTCCTTGAGTCGAGCGGTGACGGCGAGGTGACGATGCTGTGGCAGGGCGGCGAGCCGACCCTGCGCGGCCTCGGCTTTTTCGAGCGCCTCGTGGAGCTGTGTGAGCGCTACCGTCGCCTCACCCAGCGTGTGCGTCATGCCCTGCAGACGAACGGGACGCTGGTGAGCGATGAGTGGGCGCGTTTTTTCGCTGACCACGAGTTTCTCGTGGGAGTCTCCATCGACGGACCCGCTCACATGCACGATGCTTACCGGCTGAACCGTGGTGGGCGCGGTACCCACGCGATGGTTGTGCGCGGCTGGGAGGCTCTGGCTCGCGCGGGCGTGGAAACGAACATCCTGTGCACGGTCAACGCCGCGAACGAGGAGCACGGAGCGCAGGTGTATCGCTACTTCCGTGACGAGCTTGGGGCTCGCTACCTGCAGTTCATTCCCATTGTTGAGCGTGTGCGCGCCGCCGACCTGGCTCAGGCTGAGCGCGGCTGGCGCTCCGGGACTTCGGCGCTCCTGTATCGGCAGGACGGGGACTGCGTGACGAGCCGCTCCACGTCCCCCGCCTCCTACGGGCGTTTCCTGTGCGAGGTGTTCGACCAGTGGCTGGCCTCCGACGTGGGTGAGGTCTTCATTCAGGACGTGGATTCGACGCTGTCGGCTATGTTCGGGTCGGCGTCGGTGTGTGTGCACGCGCCGGTGTGCGGGGCGAATATGGCGATGGAGTTTAACGGCGACGTGTACGCCTGCGATCACTGGGTGGAGCCGGACTGGTTGGTCGGCTCGATCACTTCCTCGTCGTTGTCGGAGCTGGCCGCCTCCGATAAGATGCGTGACTTTGCGCGCCTCAAGCCCGACCTGGACAAGGAGTGCCGCGCGTGCGCGTACCTGCGCCTGTGTTGGGGCGGGTGTCCGAAAGACCGTTTCGTCCGCCGGGGCGAGCGCGCACACAACTACCTGTGCGAGGGTTACCGCGCCTTCTACGAGCACGCCACCCCCGCCTTGCGCGCCATCGGCATGCTCATCGCGGCGGGCAGGCAGGCCTGCGACATCATGGACCCCGCGCTCGCGGCCTCCCTGGGGGTCCGTCCTCCCACGCCTGCACCCGGGCAGGGGGTCCGATGATCCTTCACGCCCTCCTCATCGGCGCGCTCGTCGGCGTCGTCGTTGGCTCGCTCGGCGCAGGAGGTGGCATTGTCTCCGTCCCCATTCTCGTCTACATCCTCGGCCAAAACCCGCACCAGGCCACGGGCTTGTCCCTCATCATCGTGGGGCTGACAGCCGCCGTCTCCCTGGCCACGCGCGCTCGCAGCGGGAGCGTCGCGTGGCGTGAGGGAACGATCTTCGCGCTCGCTGGCCTGGCGGGCACGTGGGCGGGAGCGGCGCTGGCCCCGCTCGTGTCAGCCCGGACCCTCATGCTGTCCTTCTGCGCTCTTCTGGGAGCGGTCGCGATCTTCATGGTTCGCTCCCAGCTGCACCCATCCGCCTCGCCTTCGTCGCACGAGGCCGGGGCACAGCTGCGTGATCAACGCTCGTGGACGCTCGCGACCGTGGGGCAGGTCGTCGCGCTCGCGACGCTGACGGGTTTCCTCACGGGATTTTTCGGCGTCGGCGGAGGCTTCGCGATCGTGCCTGCCCTACACCTCGCGCTGCGATACCCGATGAGGCGCGCCTCGGCCACATCCCTGCTGGTCATGGTTATCACGGCTGCCTTCGGCTTGGCTTCGCGCACACTCTCCGGAACTCTGACGATCACCGCCGAGGCCGGGGCAATGGTCGCGCTGTTCGCCGGTGCCTCGATGGTGGGCGGGTTCGTGGGAGCGCGCCTGACTGCACGCGTGTCGAATCGCGTCCTCGGCTTAGTCTTTGCTGCCCTCCTCATCATCGTGGCCGCATCAACGCTAGCGGCCACGCTCGCATGAGTGGCGCGAGGCCGGGCACGCTCACCGCTCGCCACGGACCACCCCACCCCGGCCTCGTCTCACTTCGGTGCTCGGCCTCGCCGCCTACGCCTCGGGGGCGTTCCTGGCCACGAGAGTATTCGTCGCCTGAGCCACCGGGCGCACGATCATCGAGTCAATGTTGACGTGGGACGGGCGCTCCAGGGTCCACACAATCGCCTCGGCGATGTCCTCGGCGACGAGCGGGGCAGCAACCCCCTCATAGACGCGGTCGGCCGCCTCCCGGGAGCCGAGGCGGTTGAGAGAAAACTCCTCGGTGCGCACCATGCCGGGCGCGATCTCGATGATGCGCACGGGCTCGCCCACCAGCTCCTGGCGCAGGGTATTAGCAATAATGCGCTCAGCGTGCTTGGCGGCCACGTAGCCACCGCCACCCGGATACGTGTCGTGGGCAGCAGTCGAGGTCACGAACACGAGGTCTCCCCCGCGCTCGCGCATACCCGGCAGGAAAGCGCGCGAGCAGTGCAGAGCGGTCAGCACGTTACGGTCGAACATCGCACTCCACCTGGCAGGGTCACTGTCGGCGACGCTGTCCACACCGATAGCTCCACCCGCGTTGTTGACCAGCGCATCCACGGGGCCACCCTCCAGGACGCGGGCGGCCATCTCCTCCACCTGCGCCTCATCGCTCAGGTCAGCCGCCCAGTACTCGCAACCGATCTCGGCGGCGAGAGCCTCCAGGCGCTCGCGGCGACGGGCCACCGCAACGACCCTCCACCCCCGCTTCGCCAACAGGCGGGCGGTAGCCTGCCCAATTCCAGTAGAGGCTCCAGTGACGACGACGCGGCGAGGGATGCTCATGAGCACACAGTAATATCCCCGGGCACGCATCGTCGTGCGCGCCCGGGGATACTCGCTCGCGTCTCAGCCGTTGGGCAGACCGTAAGCCTTGTGAATCAGCCAGATCGGGTGAACGACATTCGCGCCCGTGGCCGTGCGCAGCTGCCAACGGCACGTCTCCGTGTCGCATGCCGCCAGCTCGGCGTTGACCTGCTTGATGAAGTCGAAGACGGGAGCGCCCACGGCCTGGGCGATCGCGTACTTCTCCTTCTTCATGCCGTACGTGCCCGCGATGCCACAGCAAGGCTGCTCGGAATCCTTGACGGTCACGCCGGGAATCAAACTCATGAGCTCGATGGCCGGCTTGCCCAAGCCCTGAGACTTCACCTGGCAGGGCGCGTGGTACGGGATAGTGACGTCGATGCGCTGGAAGTTGGTATCCAGCTCACCCTTGTCGTACAGGTGCAGCAAGAACTCGCTGATGTCCCACATGCGGCTACCCACATCCGTCAGCTCAGGCGTGTCCATCTCCAGGATCTCGTGCGCCTCGTGGCGCAGCATGCCCGCACACGAACCGGACGCGGAGATGATCGGCGCATCGCGGTTGACGCTGCGCAGGTCGTTGGTCAGCTTCGAGACGTACTTGCGCGCATCCTTGTAGAGGCCGTTGGACTGTAGCGCCAGACCGCAGCAGCCGTGCTTGGGGACCAAGACCTCGTACCCCAGGTGCTCAAGCACCATGACCGAGTGGATGGAGGTCTCAACCTCGAAGTACTGGCCGGCGCATCCGTGGAAGAAGATCACCTGGCCGCGCGTGCCCGAGCCGGGCAGCGGCGTGTGCTTCTTGAACCAGGACTCGAAGGTGCGCCCGTAGGCGCGCGGCATGGGGGCCGAGCGATGCACACCAATAACGGCCTCCATCGCCACGCGGATCGGCTTGACATCCAGCGCCCAGTTCGCAATCGGAGCGACCGGGGTCATCATGGTGCCGATCAGTGAGGTGCGGCCGATGAGGCGGTCGCGCAACGGAATGCCGTGCGCTTCCTTCATCGCGGTGCGACGGTGGTGAATGATTTCGGTGACCTTCACGCCCTGGGGACACACGAGCGAGCAGGTGCCGCACGAGGAGCAGTAGTCGATGGACTTATCCACCATCTGCCCGTCCTTGCGGAAGCGCTCGGCCTGCGGGCCGGAGTACTTCGGGCCACCGAACAGGTCAGTGACGCGCATGACGGGGCACTGCGTCTCGCAGATCGTGCACTTGACGCAGGCGTCCAGGCTGGCGCGCAGCGCCGCGTCACCCTCCAGGGAGAGCACGTCGGTTTCCTCCACGCCCGGTCCCATCAGCGTTGACATTTCCAGGGTCATTTCAGCTCCTCCACGATTGCGTCGACGGCGGCCAGGGCACTGGCCAGCGCGATACCTTCGCCGCTCTTTTCACGCCAGCGGGTGGCACCGGCCAGGTTGCCGCCCGCAGCAAACAGGTTGGTGTACACGGGCGTGCCGTTGTCATCGACGACGCGCATGGAGTCGTCGACGGCCAGGCCTGCCAGGAACAGGGGCTGCTCGTCGCCCCAGAAGTCGGCGTGCAGCAGCTGGCCGGTGGGGCCCATCACGGGCAGGCCGCACACGGTATCGGCCACGGCACCGTAGGAGTCCAGCTCGAGGGCACCGGACTCGAAGCCGCCCGCCGCCAGGATCACAGCGCGTGTCTCGACGCGTGTGGCGCGTCCAGCGCTGGCGTATTCGACGGCCTGGATGCGTCCATCCGCGGCGTGAATCGCCGTGAGGGGCGAGCCGAGGATGACACGCGCCTTGGCGGAAGCCATGCGGGTCAGCTGTGCGTTCAGCCGCATGCCGGGAATCGACGGGGGCTGGATTGGGATCTCGAAGACCGGGTGACCGAGCTTGTCGGCCAGGTCGCGCCACGCGTTCGGATCGTCGAGGCCGAGCACGGCGGGCAGGCCAACGATTTCGTCGTCCTGAAGGAGGGGACGGATCTGGGCGGCCAGGCGCGCGCGGTTCTCCTCGTGGTCAAGGCTGCGAGCGTGCACTGTGCCCACGGAATCGATCTCACCGTCACGCACGACGTAGTCGACGCTCAGGGAACGCGCAGCAATCGTCTTGCCGTCGGGGCCGGTCTGACGCGACAGGTTCTCGGCGACGAGGCTGGGGTAGAAGTCCTTGAGTCGCTTCAGTCCCACGATGGCGTAGCGGGCACCCGCCTGAGGGATACCGGCCTCCATGGAGGGCGGGATCAGGCAGGTGGGGCGCAGCGCGCCGACGCCGGTGGGGATGCGCACGTTGCGCGTCTCGTCGCCAATAAGGGCGTCTGGGCCAACCGTGTCGCGCAGCCACGCGACGGATGCACCGACGTGAGCCGGGGTGACGTGCGCGTAGGGGTGCGTGGGACGCGAGGCGACGTGGGCTTCCAGCGCCTCGAGAGGCTTATCGATCAGGTCAGGGCCGTAGCCGAGGATATCGACAGTGCCCGTGCCGAGCTGAATACCGCCCACACCCTTGGTGATGAGGGTGACACTCAGGCCCGCATCGGCGGCCTTGATCGCGACGGACAGACCGGCCAGGCCGGCACCGATAACAACGACGTCTCTCATCGAACGACCTCTTCCTTGGCTGCGGGCAGGTGCTCGACGTCGAGCGTGCCCTCGTGGATCCATGCATCGAGAACAGCCTGCCTGGCCTGCTTGCCGTACAGGATGGGCCACAGGCCGATCCAGCGGTTCTTCAAGAACAGGCGAAGCAGCCCGTTGGCGCGTTCCGAGTCGATATCACCACGCTCGTGCGCGATGCCCGCAGCGCGCTGGGAGCAGAAGCCACCCTGGCACGGCCCCATACCCAGGCGCATCTGGCGACGCACGTCGTCCAGCTGGCCCTTGGGCAGCGTATCCATGACGTTTTCGAGCATGGCACGGGTGGCCATCTCGCACTCACAGATGATCTGCTCGTGCGTGGGTCCCTCGTTACGGGACTCGACGTTCTCGAGGCGGTGGCCGATCGTGTAGAGGCGCGCTTCCTTGGCAGGGGGCACAGCCTCGTCGGCGGTCTTACACGGACGGGTCTCCCCCATCTCAGTGCACATGATGTCGACGATTCGCTCGGCCATGAGGCGGTAGGTGGTGAGCTTGCCGCCCGCGATGGTGAGCATGCCGTAGACGCCGTCTCGCGAGTTGTGGTCGATGATGCTCATGCCGCGTGCCATGTGACGGGTGTCGGTCTCCGACACACGAGAGTCCTTGATGAGGGGACGAGCACCCGCCCACGCGTGCACCGCGCGAGCCTTGCGGAAGCCGGGAATCATGGCTTCGCCGGAGTCGAGCATCTGCTGGACCTGGTCGGCGGGGATCGGCAGGTTGTCGGCGTCGTCAGACTTGAGGTCCGTCGTGCCGATGATGCACACCGTGTGGTCGGGCACCAGGATGTCACCGTCGGCGGGCCACACGCAGCGGTTGATGACCGAGTGTGTAAGGCGGTGGTTCATGGCGATCATGATGCCGGCACCGGCGACAACGTCAACGCCGTGGCAGTCGGCCAGGCCAGCGATCTTTCCAGCCCATGGGCCGCCACAGTTCAGGACGAATCCGCATTCGATGCGCACGTCTTCGCCGCCGCGCTCGTCGCGAACGATGACGGCACAAATGCGGTCGCCGTCGCGCTCAATATTGGTCACGCGGTGGTAGGTCAGGATCTGGGCACCGTAGGCCTGTGCGGAGCGGATGGCTCCCCAGGTCATCTGCCAGCCGTCGACCGTTCCGTCTTCGACTGCGAACGCACGCTTGATGCGCGGGTCCAGACGGGGTTCGCGGCGTAGGGCCTCAGCGATGGAGATTTCCTCTGCCGGCACCTTTGCAGCGGCAGCACGGGCCAGGAACTGGTCCGCGTAATCTTCATCGTCGTGAGCGGTCACCACGAAGAGGCCGCCGGTGGCCTCGATGGCGTTGGAGTTGATGCGCTTGACGATCTTGTTTTCTTCGGCGCATTCGGTGGCCGACTCGGGGTCGGAGGCGATGTAGCGCGCACCGGAGTGGAGTAGACCGTGGAAGCGACCGGACGTACCTTGAGCGATATCGGCCCGGTCGACGAGGACGGCAGAAAAGCCGCGCATTGCGACGTCGCGGACGACGCCGGCACCGGTGGATCCGCCACCGATGACGCACACGTCAGTGCGAAGTGTCTTCACCGTGTTTTTCCCTTCACGTCTTCATGAGGATGTGCCTCATTGCGCTCACAATTCTGCCCCAAACGCCCCCATTTGAACGAATTCGCAGACCCCTATGCACATATGTGCATCCGCGGCGTGCGCCAAAGTTTCATTCGCACGTCTTTGCCTTGAATACCCCGAAAAACCGGGAATAACAACCAATACGTGTCACGTAATTCCGTTTGCGCCTCGCCGACATCGCTACGATCCACGCCACAGGCACCAGACCCCCTAGAGTGAGAGCATGACAAACACACTGCTCGCACGCGTCCTCGAATCTTCGAACATGGACCCCTCCGTGCGCCCCCAAGACGATTTTTACCGCCACGTGAACGGCACCTGGCTGGCGACCCACAATATTCCGGCCGACCGCCCGATGGACGGCGCCTTCCACGCACTGCGCGACGCATCCGAAAAATATGCCCGCGCAATTGCACAGGACGCGGCCGCCGGCAGACTCGACGATCCGGACGCGGACCGCATCGCAACCCTGTGGACGCAGTTCCTCGACGAGGACACTATCGAGGCCGCTGGTGCCGCTCCCCTGCGCGCCGAACTCGACGCGATCAACGCCTGCGCGACGCGAGAGGAGTTAGCCGAGGCCATGGGCGCGCTTATGCGCGCCGGCATCGGTGGTCTGGTGGGTGCCTACGTGGGTACTGACCCTCATGATTCCTCCTCCTACATGGTTTCCCTCGTCCAGTCCGGCATTGGCCTGCCCGATGAGGCCTACTACCGTGAGGAGGACTACGAGTCAATTCGCCAGGCCTACGTCGCCCACACCGGACGCCTCCTAGCGCTCGCGGGCGTGGCCGACCCCGAAGGTGCCGCACACCGCATCATGGCCCTGGAGACAGCCCTGGCTTCACATCACCGTGACTCTGTGTCCAACCGCGACCCGCTCCTGTCAGATAACCCGACGCCGTGGACCCGCTTGGCGTCGCTCGCCCCCGGCTTCGACTGGGACGCCTGGGCGCGCGGAGCCCGCATGCCGGTCTGCGGCCTCGTCGTCAACGTGGACCAGCCCGACTTCCTGCGCGGCGCGGCCTCCCTGTGGGAAAGCACCGACCTGGCCACCCTCAAGGAGTGGCTGAGCGCATCGACCATCGACGTGCGCGCCTCCCTGCTCTCGGCCGATTTCGTGGAGGAGAACTTCGACTTCCACGGCCGCACTCTCTCCGGCACGCAGGAGCTGCGTCCCCGATGGAAGCGCGCGCTGTCCCTCATCGAGTCCTACCTGGGCGACGCCATGGGCCGCGCGTGGGTCGCCCGCCATTTCCCGCCCGACGCAAAGGAAGCGATGGATGCGCTCGTCCAGCGCCTCCTCGACGCCTACGGCGAGTCGATCCGAGGCCTCGACTGGATGAGCGAGGACACCAAGGTCAAGGCGCTGGCCAAGCTGGCGACCTTCAACCCGAAGATCGGCTACCCCGTGAAGTGGCGCGACTACTCGACACTGCACCTGGACTCCTCCGCCACGCTCGTGGACAACGTGCGGGCCGCCAACGCGCACGCCACCGACCGCGAGTGGGCCAAGCTGGGCGGCCCCGTCGACCGCGACGAGTGGTACATGACTCCCCAGACGGTCAACGCCTACTACAACCCCACCCAGAACGAGATCGTGTTCCCCGCCGCGATCCTCCAGCCCCCGTTCTTTGACGCGCAGGCGGACGACGCGGTGAACTTCGGCGCGATCGGCGCGGTCATCGGTCACGAAATCGGCCACGGCTTCGACGACCAGGGCTCCCGATACGACGGCGACGGCAACCTGTCGAATTGGTGGACCGAGGAGGACCGGGCCGCTTTCGAGGAACGCACCCACGCCCTCATCGGACAGTACGACGTCCTCACGCCCTCCGTCCTCCTGCCCACCGAGGGTGACGAGGCCGTGGCCGACGACAGCGAAAACGGCACCGAGCGCTCGCTCCCCCACGTCAACGGCGCCCTGACTATCGGCGAGAACATCGGCGACCTGGGCGGCATGACAATCGCATGGAAGGCGTGGGTGGCCGCGCTGGCCGAGCAGGGACTCACCCCGCGAACGGCCCCGGTCATCGACGAGATCACCGGAGCTCAGCGCTTCTTCCTCTCGTGGGCGCGCGCCTGGCGGACCGCAACCCGCCCCCAGTTCGCCCGACAGATGCTGGCAGTCGACCCCCACTCCCCCGCGGAGTTCCGATGCAACCAGGTGCTGCGCAACCTGGATGCCTTCGCCCAGACGTTTGATGTCAAGCCCGGGGACGGCATGTGGCTCGGTCCGGCCGAACGCGTCACCATTTGGTAAAAGCGTGTCCCAGCGGACACATTTCGGCGCGCCCCTCGCATTCACCTGCAACACATGACACCATAGGAATGTTTGGCGCGACAGCGCCCCCATTCCATCGACGGAAAGGCACCCCATGCCAGGCCTGAACCTCACTCGCGAGGAAGCGACCGAGCGCGCCTCGGTCATCTCCTCCGTGACACGCTACGAGATCTCGCTGGACCTCACGCGCGGCGACACCGATTTCGGATCGTTCACCCGCATCGAGTTCGACGCGCGCGAAGGCGCGTCCACGTTCGCGGACCTCGTGTCCAACAACGTGCACTCGATTCGGCTCAACGGCGTCGGCCTCGACCCGTTCTCCACCCACCAGGACAACCGCATCGCGCTGAACAACCTGGCGGAACACAACGTCCTCGAGGTCGACGCGTCCTGCCAGTACATGCACACGGGCGAAGGTCTGCACCGCTTCGTCGATCCCGCGGACGGCCAGGCCTACACCTACTCCCAGTTCGAGGTCCCGGACGCGCGCCGCGTCTACACGACCTTCGAGCAGCCCGACCTGAAGTCGGTCTTTACTCTCACCGTCAAGGTCCCCAAGGGTTGGAAGGTCTTCTCCAACGCCCCCACCCCCTCCCCCGAGGAAGACGGCGACGCGTGGACCTACCGTTTCGCGACCACGGAAAAGATGTCGACGTACATCACCGCGATCGTGGCCGGCCCCTACGAGGGCACCACGGCCTCGCTCACGTCCTCCGACGGCCGCACGATCGACCTGGGCGTGTACGCGCGCGCCTCGATCGTCGATCACCTGGACGCCGACGAGATCATCGACATCACCCGTCGCGGCTTCGAGTTCTTCGAGGGTGCCTACGGTATCGCCTACCCCTTCACGAAGTACGACCAGATCTTCGTGCCCGAGTACAACGCAGGTGCCATGGAAAACGCGGGCTGCGTGACCTTCCGCGACGCCTACGTGTTCCGTACCCGTCCCACCGAGGCTCAGATGGAGGCTCGCGCCAACACGATCCTGCACGAGCTGGCGCACATGTGGTTCGGCGACCTGGTCACCATGAAGTGGTGGAACGACCTGTGGCTCAACGAGTCCTTCGCTGAGTTCATGAGCCACCTGGCCTTGGCCGAGGCCACCAAGTACACCGAAGGCTGGACCGGCTTCATGGTCCGCAAAGACTGGGGCCTCAAGCAGGATCAGCTGCCCACGACGCACCCGATCACGGCTGAGATCCGCGACCTGGCGGACGTCGAGGTCAACTTCGACGGCATCACCTACGCCAAGGGTGCCTCCGTGCTACGTCAGCTCGTCTCCTACGTGGGACGCGACGCCTTCTTCGCGGGCCTGCACGAGTACCTGACGAAGCACTCCTACGCCAACGCGACCCTGGACGACCTGCTCACCGAGCTGGCCGCTGCGTCGGGCCGCGACCTGGCCTCGTGGTCGAAGGTGTGGCTGGAGGAAGCCGGCGTGACTCTCCTGCGTCCGGTCGTCACGACCGCCGAGGACGGCACGATTGAGCGCCTTGAAATCACGCAGGAAGCCTTCTCCGAGGGCGCCTCCCTGCGTCCGCATCGCCTGGGCGTCGCGGGCTACTCACTGACCGAGGAGGGGACGCTCACCCAGGTCTTCCGCGAGGAGCTCGATGTCGACGGCGCGTCCACGGTCGTTGAGGCCGCTGCGGGCATCGCTCGTCCGGACTTTATCCTTGTCAACGACGGTGACCTCGGCTACGCGAAGGTGCGCCTGGACGAGCAGTCCCTGGCCTTCGCGGTCGCTAACATCACCAAGTTCACGGATTCCCTCACGCGCGGCGTCGTCATGGCCTCGGCGTGGGACATGACCCGCGACGGCGAGATGGCTGCCCGCGACTACCTGAACCTCGCGCTGACCTCGATCCCGGTTGAGGACAACATGAGCCTGCTCATGCTGACCCTGCGCCACATCGACGAGGCCGTGCGCACCTTCGTCGCACCACAGGCTCGCCCCGAGGCAGCCGAGGACACGGGCCGTCGCCTGCTGCTCCTGGCTCGCACCGCCGCATCCGGCTCGGACGCGCAGCGCATGCTCGTGGCCGCAGCCGCGCGCAATGCCTCCTCTGAGGAGCAGTTCGAGGCCATCCGCGGCCTGTTCGACGCCACCCAGACCCTCGACGGCCTGGACCTGGACGTCGACCTCAAGTGGGATCTCCTGGTCTCGCTCGTGCGCGGCAGCGTCGCCACCGAGTCCGACATCGACGCTCTCGAGGCCGAGGACGACACGATGACCGGCCATCAGAACGCTGCGGCCTGCCGCGCCGCGCGCGCAGGCGAATGGATCAAGGCCGACGTGTGGGACAAGGTCCTCACCGACACCTCAATCCCCAACGACACCCGCTGGGCGATGATCTCAGGCTTCTGGGCACAGGCACGCACCAACCCCTCGGCCTACGCCCCCTACGTCGCAGAATACTTCGACGCACTGGCGGGCATCTGGGAGCGTTTCACCTTCCACACCGCCGAAGACCTGACCACGCTGCTGTTCCCGACCGCTCTGGCCGGTTACACAACCGAGGTCGACGTGGTCGCGTCGGGCAAGGCGTGGATCGACACTCACGCCGACGCCTCTGCCGGTACGCTGCGCATCATCCGCGAGCTCATCGACGTGTGTGAGCGCCAGATCGCCAACCAGACGGTCGACGCGGGCTGAGTGCATCACGACAAGCGCCCGGAGGCAGTCAAAGTCGTGCCTCCGGGCGCTGTCTGTTCCCGTCTCAGCGCGTAAAGGTACGAGGGAACCCCTGCCTCGTCATGAACTGCCTTCCGTTTCTTGGACATCATCGCATTACCGATCATGATGCGGGAGCGACAATCCCGGCAGTGGCGTCTCGTCTGGGCAGTTACAGAAAGAGGCAGTCAGGCACAGTGAAGTGGTTCATCTCATCAGTGGGGAGGAGGATACGAGCACACACCATGACGTCGATGATGCGACTGAGCGACGCAGGTTCAAGTCAGGATCATGGAACGTTGCGTGACGATCAGATAACTAGGCACGCCGATCCCTTGTGTCGTGTGCAGCGAAACGTAACTGGCTCGTTCTAGGTTCTAGTGGTGTTGGCATGGGGTCGGGGCCTGCCCGATGATTGGGGTTGCGGCACTTCAAACGCTGGGAGGCCCCGACATGGGTAATGGTACCTTTTCTGCTCTGGATATGACGACCTATTGCGGGTTGGAGGAGCTGGGCTTGGTGGCTGTGGGGATGTGCTGCCAGGGGGCGGGTTCGTCCTGAAGTGCCGTGCCGCTAATCCTGCTCGGCTGTGTCCAGGGTGTGGGCGCCCGGGGGATGCGCTGGGGCCGCGTACCCGGTGCTTTGCGCACGAACCGCGGGGGCATCAGCCCACAACCATGGTGGTGTATGTGGGACGTTACCACTGTCGTGCGTGTTCTCGTTCCTGGTGTGATGACATCAGCCAGGCGGCTCCCCCACGCGCCAAGCTCTCCTTTGGGGCCTTGCGCTGGGGGCTTGTGTGCTTGATCGCTGACAATATGTCCATCAATCGCATTGCCGCTCACCTGGCGGTGGCCTGGCATACCGCTAACGAGGCGATACAGGCCTATGAGGAAGAACTCCTGCTGGCGGATTCGACTCGCTTTGAAGGAGTGCGCGTCATTGGGGTCGATGAGCACGTGTGGCGTCATCGGGGTGGGGACAGGTACGCCACGGTGATCGTGGAGGTGACCCCTGTACGCGACCATACTGGCCCGGCCCGCCTCCTAGACGTGGTGCAAGGCCGCTCCAAACATGTCTTGTCTTCCTGGCTGGCCGCATGCCCCCAAGAATGGAAAGACAACATTGAGATCGTGGCAATGGATGGGTTCAGTGGCTATAAGAGCGCAGCAGCCAGCCAGCTACCAGGGGCGGTGACGGTAATGGATCCCTTCCACGTTGTTCATATCGCCATCGACGCCCTAGAGCAGTGCCGCCAGCGCGTCCAGCAAGAAACCCTGGGGCATCGCGGCCGCAAGGGCGACCCCTTGTACGCGGCCCGCAAAACACTGCTGACCGGCACCGACATCCTCACAGACACATCCCAGGCGCGCCTAGATGCCGTATTCGCCTGCCCCGACCACGCCGACGTGCACGCCACCTGGAGGATCTACCAGGACCTCTTAGCGGCCTACCGTGACCGTGACCCCAGGCGCGGCAAAAACACCCTCCGCCAGCTCATCACGACGCTCACCCGCCCGGGCTTGCCACACACATGCATCGAACTAGCCCGCATGGGCACAACCTTCACACGCAGAGCCGGGGACATCCTGGCCTACTTCGACGACCCCCACACCAGCAACGGCCCCTTCAACACCTACGCGGCATCGCTCAAGGATTCGTCAGCCACCGTAACTACCGTCTACACTGCCTCCTCCACTCCGGCGGATTCCAACACCTTCCACACCCTTAAATGCGAAGAACAACTTAACTCTCCGCAACAATGACATGACAGTCTTTAAGGCCTAGCGAGACTCCTGTTTTACCCCACCGTATATCTAACAATACCGACCTGTTGGTTGATCATATAGAGAGTCACACGATATTTGATTACATACCTCACATTCTACGAATTACCCGATGGTCACTCTTCGAGAATATAAGGCAAATTGCTAACCTTTAGTCAACAACTGCCAAGCTATCGACCGGTTAATCAATTTACGTGCATCTGCATTAACTGAATGGAAAACTGGACCAACGATACCCCTTATCGTTTGATTTGCAACAAACTGTCGTACATACTCAACAAGTGACCGTCGTAGGTTCACCCCGATGACACTAATGATGTGTGGATATGTCACGGCACGTGACACATTCGTCTTCACTACTTTCCCCGAGAGGAAACAATATGCGTGCCTCCAATCTTCGCCGCGCCGCCATTGCAACGCTGAGCGCTGCCGCTGTCTCCGCCGGCGTCATCCTGCCGACGTATGCTGATGACGCTCCGGTCGCCGGAGCAACCAGCCCAGTCGCGTCCGAGCCGACCACCCCCGGCACCGAGCCCACGACCCCCGGTACCGAGCCGACCACCCCCGGCACCGAGCCGACGACCCCCGGCACCGAGCC